>CAZHUW010000376.1:0-1502 GCA_964535295.1 uncultured Bacteroidota bacterium | reverse complement strand
GCTTCTTCTCCGCGCAAGGTGAGTACATCCGGTTTGTTAACATCGGCGGGATGAACAAAAAAATATTGATCGTCAGCGGATTGAGGTTTCATATGGAAAGATCAGAATTTAGGGGTGACTCTGAGATAGACCGTATAATCGCCTCGTTTGGACTCGATCCCCTTACGGAGAGGGAAGGCGGCTTCACACCGTATCCATTCCGTGAATGCCAGTCCCAAACCGGCATCGACCATGATATCGTTCATTCCGATGTGACCGGGTTTTAAGAAGGATTTTTTAGCATCGGCATTCCACACATATCCCGCATCGGCAAAGAGCATGAGATCGGCATTTCTGAAGATTCCGCCGATACCCCAGATCTTTGTCAGGAAAGTTTTGGGAAGGAATGAGCCGTTAAAGAAATAGTTCCAGCTGAATGTCATCATGCGGTTGCCGTTCTGGAATTCACGGTAGGTATATCCGCGGAGGCTTCCGTAACCGCCGAGGTCGTAGAGAAACTGATCGTAAAGTATGCGGACGCCATCGGTGTCGGAACCGGTCGTGTCTGCTCTAAATAAGGTGTTGCCTTGATAAGATGCTGCCTTCAAGGTCAGCAGCATTTTATGTTTTGCAAATAAACGCTGGTAACGGTTAAATTCTAGGCCGATATGCTGATAAGAAAAATCTGATTTGGTCAAGGCGTGTAATAGCCTTGAATTCTCATAACGGCCTTTTAGCTGCCATGCATTAACAAATGCGGTTGGCGAGGGACGAAAATCGATATCATAGTTGATGCCGAAATAATAATCGCGGCCTTCGGCAACCTGCGGATTGGGAGCAAATTTCCTTTTTCCATTGATCCGCTCTCCTCCCTGATCGAGCAAGCTCAGTTTAGCCTTGTTGGGCAGGCTGTAGAAATCCCGCATACCAACGTACACATCCGCTTTATATGTTCCGTTCCAGTTTTGTCCGAAAGTTAAGATCGGGCCTCGCGCGCGGTAATAATTGAAATAATCGAGTTTGAACAACAGCGCGGTGGCCGAGTTCTGCCAATCAGGCAACACATGTGCATCATTGGTTTCAGTAAGATCGTAATAATCGGCGCGGATGAAAAATTCGTTATTATCGGAAAGGAATGTGTTTTGAATGCCGGCCTTATAGCGCGGGAATTTCCCCGCAACGGCATAGCCGGCTTTGACTTCGGCGAAGAGATCTTCATTGAAAAAAAACTGGCTTGATACGCCGGTGAAAAACCCTTCGGCTTTGTTATAACGAAACCAGGGCGCTATATTGAATTGGTCATTCTTTTCGTAGATGTAGAACCGGTTTTGTTGGGATAATAAAGACGGGGTCCAAAGCAGGAAGGCCAGAAGAAAAAGTTTTGGGAAAGCATTTTTCATAGTTCCGCCGCGTTTCGTAAACAAAAAAACCCGTCGGGCAGAGACGGGTTTGAGCTGCTCAGGTAGGGCTCGAACCTACAACCCTTCGGTTAACAGCCGAATGCTCTGCCATTGAGCTACTGA
>CAZHUW010000375.1:0-1508 GCA_964535295.1 uncultured Bacteroidota bacterium | reverse complement strand
CGGCTTTGAATATTGGCGATGTAATTTTTTCCGTCGAAAGCCATTGCGCGCAGATCGTCGAGTTCTGTGCTGAACCCCTTTCGGATGACATTGCCATCCTTGATCTGCAAAGAAGGCTCCTCAACAAGCGCGAGGTTGATCTCAGCGGTCAACGATTCCAACCCAACCAGCGTTGCTTGAATGTATTTCAACGCCGCGTTATGGGCGGGCTCAAGCTCTGTTTTTAAGAGCGGCAGCAATTCAAGTGAGGAACAAAGCGCTCTTATCTCCCTTGGGTTAACGCGATTGGCGCACACTTTGGAAATAAGCCTTTCAATATCGTTGATACCTTTGAGGATCGTGGAAATTTGTTCGCGCAATTTGGGCGTCGAAACGAATTCATCAACAGCATCCAGGCGGTATTGTATCCGGTCGATATTCTTCAGGGGGCGCGTGATCCATTGTTTGAGCATACGTCCGCCCATAGCCGTGACGGTCTGATCGAGAATTGAAATGAGGCTGCCTTGCGAATAGCCGTCATGTGCGGCGCTCATGATCTCCAGATTCCGCAGTGTGACCATATCGAGCGCCATAAAATCGGATTGATCGAGTTTGCTCATGCGGTTAATATGCGCTACATCGGTACGCTGCGTTTCTTTAAGATAATGCAGACCGGCTCCGGCGGCGCACAAACCCGTAGTCATTTCGTGAACGCCGAACCCTTTAAGTGAGTGGGTCTTGAAATGAGTAATGAGCAGGTCGAAGGCATATTGATACGAAAAGAGCCAGTCCTCCTGCCGCGTCAGCACATGCGGCCATCGGGTGGTTTTGAGCAAGGTTTGTAACGAGCCATGCATGGAAACCGGCACCACGATTTCCGACGGCATAAAGACATTCAGTTGATCGAGAAATTCTTTTTCAGTGAATTCGCCGATGAGAAATTCGCCGGTAGATGCATCCATGACCGCCAATCCGAACACCGTATCCGTTCCGTTCGTATCGGTAATAACAGACGCCAGGAAATTATTCGTTTTCTGCTCGAGGATCTTATCAGAAAGTGTGGTGCCCGGCGTGACGATCTCGATCACATCGCGCTTGACAATGCCCTTGGCCAATTTGGGGTCTTCCATCTGCTCGCATACCGCAACGCGGAAGCCGGAACGGATGAGTTTAGGCAGATAACTGTCGAGCGCATGATGAGGAAATCCGGCGAGAGCGATCTCAGCGGCTTTTCCGTTCGCGCGTTTGGTCAGAGTGATCCCTAAGATCTTATGAACGGTTCGTGCGTCTTCGTCGAATGTCTCGTAAAAATCACCCATACGGTACAATAGGACAGTGTCCTTGTATTTTGATTTGATCTCAAAATACTGCCGCATCAACGGGGTAGAATCTTTTAATTCGATCTTAGCAGAGGACATAATTTATTAGTTGCTTCCGGTTTTCTAAGAATAGGTAAAGTACGTTTTCATTTTTTCCACCACGTAAGGTGCATGTTCTCCTTTTTTCCTTCTTCAAGGAGGTATTACATT
>CAZHUW010000374.1:0-1533 GCA_964535295.1 uncultured Bacteroidota bacterium | reverse complement strand
CCGGAAACGGCTTGAAGGACGGCCGTTGTGGAAATGCCTTTCTCCGTATTATGATGCCAAACGATCTTTTTGCCGACATTGGCTTTGAGTATGTCCAATAAAGATTCAACGTTCTTCTTTACCGCCCGTTTCTCCCGCACCGCTTTCAATTCCTCGATCTGAATGCCTTTTTCAGCCGGAGCGATCCAGAGCGTTCCGAAAGCGGCCTCGGGAATGCCGTTGATGGTTCCGATTCCGTCGGTGAGACGCACCCTGCCTTCGGACACAACAAATACGGTGCCGTTCTTGAATACATCCATTTTGGTTATCTTTACCGCATCATCGGTTACCTGCGCACGAATAAGAGCGGAGCAAAAAAGCATAAGGCAAAAAAATATATTTTTCATGATGACACCTCACCGGAGTTAAGATATGAAATGTTTTTCAGTATGCTCAAATTTAATATATCCGTTTTCAGGATACAAGATTTATCCTCGGCATAAGAAGAGAATACGGATGTTATAATGATTTTCTGAAGGTCTCTTTGAGAAGGGATTGAAAATGATAGACGCCCAATTCCCGTTTGACCGAAAAACGTCCACGATGGTATGCTTTGGACGACAACCCCTTCTGAACGTGTTCGCAGATCTCAATGTCTTCGGCCTGGATAAGATCGCTGTAACGAATATCTTCCTCAGCCATCTGAACGGATCTTTCGGAAGAGATATCATCGTAAAAATAATCAAAAATGACGCGGGTGGTTCGGTGTGTCAAAGGAACGACCGCATTGGTCTGCAGCCGTCCGGGAAGTATGTTAAGCATAAAATTCGGGAAAACGCTGTAATAAAAAGCTTGTCCGTCATTGGATCCGTACACATTATCCTGATCGGTAAAGGGGCTGTATTGAAGCGAATAATAAGGGAAGGCTTCGGTCACGTATTGGGTGTAATCCAGCATTTTGCATAATTCAGGGTGAACGAAAGGGAGGTGATATCCTTCAAGGTAATTATCCATGTACACTTTCCAATTACACTGAACATCATAGGTCATCCGCTTAAAAAATTTCTTCTCATTCAGCCGAATCGGTGAAATGCGTCGGGTGATCCCTTCAAAAAATGTTTTTAGCGGCGGCGGGGTTTTAGAAAGATTGATAAAGATCAGTCCTTCCCAGACATCCACGTGGACCGGAATGAGTCCGAAATCCTTTTTGTCGAATAATTCCACTCGGTCAAAGTCCGGAACGCCGCGAAGGGAGCCGTCGAGCAGATACGTCCAGCCGTGGTAGTGGCATTGAAATACTTTACAATTGCCGTTTTTTGTGGCCAGCGGGCCGCCGCGGTGTCTGCATACATTGTAAAAAGCACGCAACGTGCCATCTTTATCGCGAACCACAACAACCGGATTGTCGGCAGCAGTGGTCAGAAAATGATCCCCCGGATCCTTTACCTGTGCCGAATGGCCGGCGTATTGCCAGAATTCTGAGAATACATATTCATTCTCAAATTCCAAAACTGACGGATCGGTATACCACGTGGACGGAATGGTCTCGGAGCG
>CAZHUW010000373.1:0-1538 GCA_964535295.1 uncultured Bacteroidota bacterium | reverse complement strand
ATGGATTCTCAAGTCGCAAGAGTGACCGGTTCTGGCAGGAGATTGGGCCGAAAGATTGCAATCGCTTTGGCAGAAAATGGTTTTGATATGGTGATAAATTACAACCACTCAAAAGCCGGGGCGTTTGAAACGGAACGCGCGATAAAAAAACTTGGTCGTAGATGTATCGTAATAAAAGCCGATGTAACAAAAAGTCTTCAGGTTCAGCGTATGGTGAAACAGGTCGTCAAGACATTTGGAAAAGTTGATGTTCTGGTTAATAATGCAGCTGTATTTATTCCTGAGGCCGATCTGTTGGATATTACCGAGATGATGTGGGATGGAGTGATTAATACTAATTTGAAGTCTGTTTTCATTTGCGCTCAGACAACTGCAGCGGTCATGATGAAACAAAAATCGGGTAAGATCATTAATATTGCATCGCTGGGGGCTTTTCAAGCATGGCCGAAGCATATACCGTATTGTGTATCAAAGGCGGGTGTTGTCATGTTGACCAAAGTTATGGCCAAGTCCCTTGCGCCATTTGTTACTGTTAATGCGATCGCACCCGGCACCATTATCCTTCCTGGGGAAGAGAGCGGGGAAGTCCATCACCCTCCGATCGATAAAATTCCTCTCAGAAAATACGGCAAACCTTCAGATATTACGGATGCCGTTATTTTCTTAGTTAAATCCTCGGATTATATCACCGGACAAATCATTTCTGTAGATGGCGGTGTTACGACACAGTAAAGCTGATTGCCATTAATCAATAACCGGTAAGCTCCTTTTAGGTCTGATTCACAAATGAAAAACCTGTAAAGACAAGCCTTACAGGTTTCAGGAGCCACAAGCGGGATTTGAACCTGCGACCTGCTGTTTACGAAACAGCTGCTCTACCGCTGAGCTATTGTGGCGAAAAATAATTTTACGGGTCAAAGATAGATATTTCCTTTTTTAAAATCAAACTATTTTTGAGGGATTTGAGATTTTATTTTATCGAAAAATGTTAGCGGATTCATGCTTGCATATAAACCGACTTATCTATATTTTTTTAGACATCTGTTATCGTTCAAACTCTTCAATCGCGCTCTTACTGATTAAATACCATGTTAGTAGATGACAAATTTCGTATCGGAACGTTGATCGATAAAGCTAATGAGAGCCTTGCTGCCGCCGAGTTTCTTACCGATAACGGCCAGTATGAGGAAGCAGTTCTGCGTTGTTACCATGCCGTTTTTTTTTCCTTGCGTGCGTTTCTAAAGAGAAAAAACATCACACCTGAGAAGACGTCTGATTCATTATCTGAGTTTAAAAAAAACTTTGTCGATACAAAATCGGTTCCTGAAACTCTTTATGAGGATTTAACGGCAGTTATCGCCGCGGGTGGTTTCGATGTCTCAATCGACGCAGTGGTCATTGACGAATCATTTGCTCGCCGTGTGTATGCAAAAGCCGATAGATTTTATTCTGAAATATCCGACCGAATTTAACCTAGGAGAGTTATGGTTCAGATTGCACGAATAGGTGTATTACGTGGAATGGAAACTACTTTTCCG
>CAZHUW010000372.1:0-1566 GCA_964535295.1 uncultured Bacteroidota bacterium | reverse complement strand
GCATGAATGACCTCCCACATATCGATCCCGCCCATGCGGTCGCATAGTTGCGCCAACTCGTTGACCAGTGCGATATTCACGCTGCGAAAAATATTTTCCAGAAGTTTGCACATTTCCGCCACTTTGGGGTTAGATACCGGCACAACCTTCTCGATGATCTGGGCATTGACCAGACAGGCCAGATCGGTACATTTTTTCGTAACGCCGCCAACTACAACCGGTGTATTGGCGGTCGTAAATTTCTTATTGCCAGGATCGATACGTTCCGGTGAAAAAGCCAGGTAATAATCCTGTCCAACGTGCATCCCCGTTTTTTCCAATATCGGCATAACGATACCTTCAGTTGTATCGGGAAATGTCGTGCTTTTCAGAATGATCAATTGCTCTTTGCGCAGTCCTTTTGCGATACCCTCTGCGGAATTTACGATATAAGTAACATCCGGTTCTTTGTTCTCCGTGAACGGCGTCGGTACACAAATGTAAATAACGTCCATATCTTTGACGGTATCGTAATTTGCAACGGCTTTGATCTTCCCCGCCTTCCAGCATTTTTCAAAACGGTCATTGGGAATATCTTCGATATAATTATGTCCGTTATTGACGTTATTGACTTTGTGTTCGTCTACATCAATACCGATCGTCATGTAACCGTTTGCGGCAAATTCTACCGCCAGAGGCAGCCCGACGTATCCTAATCCGATCACGCCGATCGTTGCCTTCTTTTCTTTGATCTTAACTTCTAAACTCACTTTAGTTTTTCCTTATATATTAGTGATCAATAACTCAATAAATTCCGCGACCGACGCCGATATATTCAAACCCCATCTTCTTCATTTCTTTGGGATCATATATATTACGGCAGTCCACGACTTTCGGCGACTTTAATTTCTTTTTTGCCAATTGCATATCAAGCTCTCTGAATTCATTCCACTCGGTTACCACCACAAGGCAGTCGGCGCCGTCGGCGGTATCGTAGGCGTCCTTGCAATACTGGATCTGCGGAAATGTTTTCTGCATCACCTCTTGCGCAACGGGATCGTACGCTTTGACCTTGCCGCCGGCCTTGAGGATCTCTTCGATGATCACCAGCGAGGTCGCATCGCGTATATCATCCGTATTGGGTTTGAACGAGAGGCCGAGCAAGGCAATGGTCTTTCCTTTGATATCGCCAACCATATTCTTGATCTTGCTCACCATCAGATGTTTTTGATGATCGTTCGCGTCAATGGCGGCATTAACCACCAGATTCTCTACGCCAACTTCCCTAGCCGTCTGCACCAGAGCCAGCGTATCTTTCGGGAAACAAGAACCGCCGTACCCTCCGCCGGCATGTAGAAATTTAGGGCTGATGCGTCCGTCCAATCCCATCGCTTTGGCAACGACCTTTACGTCAGCGCCGATCTTATCGCAGATGTTGGCAATCTCATTAATGAAAGAGATCTTCACGGCAAGAAAAGCATTGGAAGCGTACTTGATCATTTCCGATGACTCCACATTCGTGATGACCATCGGCGTTTCATTTATGTACAACGCGCGATAAACCTGCTTCATGATCTCCGTAGCACG
>CAZHUW010000371.1:0-1617 GCA_964535295.1 uncultured Bacteroidota bacterium | reverse complement strand
CCGGAAACCTCCCACAGAATGCAATTTCCGTGAATACAGGAGCTGCTTCATCGTACCAACAGGCCGGTAGTTCTACTCAAAACATATTAAGAAATGTAAAACTTCAAATAGGGATACGTCACTGGTCACATTATGGGTTCATTCTATGCTCGCTTCTTGGATTGCTAAACGTTGCCCAAAGGGTAACTTCCGACAAGCCTGATTTGGCGGCCAAACTTGGGGCTCTTATGACCGTCAACGTACTATCGACCGTTTTTAAAGAATTCTTTTCGAACCCGCTTTTATTCTTTTTGATCCTTGTATTCTTCCTGGTTGGAGCTATCGCAGAAAAGAGCATGAGCCGGAGGTTCTCAACTTATTGGCATAACAGGCAAGTGCACTAAGACAACAAACAAATGCCATGATATACACACGCGAAAACCATCTACGATTCCCGAAGTTGACATACTTTTTGCTGGAATTTATTTTATTTCACTTCTTTTCTCGTGCTCTTAGATTCTAAATTCAGATTTTAAATTAAAAGTCTCATGTTGTTATTCGGCATACAGAGTAAACAAATAGCACTGCTTGCAATACACCTGATATTAAATGCCGCCACATTTGCTCAAAACCAAGCACTGGATATTCCGGATTCATTATCGGTACGCGTCGTTAGTCCCGATCTGCCGATCCCCGGCGACAATCAGGACTTTGACGATCTCAACGTTCAATTCGTGGAGCATCTGATCGTCTTTATTTCTTTTATCATGGGATTTGTCGTCTGTGAATTCCTGGTAGGATGGGGTAAAATGATCCGATCGTCAAAACTGGTTAAGATATATTGGGTTCACCTTTCATGGACCGTTTTGGCTTTCATACTTTTGATCGAAATGTGGTGGGGACTTTGGTTACATAAGGACTTACTTGCAAATTTCGGGAATTTTTTTGCCGTTCTGATTACCCCGGTCCTGGGATATTTCTTGAGCGTATTTCTATTTCCGGAAAAAGAAGCTGAGCAACTTGATTATAAGGAATATTATTTTTCAAAACGTTGTCATTGGTTCTTTATGATCGGCATTATCTTGATCTTTGCAATGATGTTTAATGCCGTTTATTACGGGAAGGAAGACATGTTCGATTTTCTGAATGTGATCAGATTTATTGCGATCTCAATCCTCCTTTTGCTGTTTTACTTAAGAATTGAAAAATTCCACATAACCATGCTGATTATCAGCATTTGCATTATGTTGGTGTTTTTATCCATACGTATCGGCTCAGTATATGGCCAAAATAATGAGATATATGAAAAAAGCGCGTTTTTTGAACCCAAAGAAGTTGAATCGTACGCTGTAGCAGTACATGGCCTGAATACTAATCCGGATAAAATGGACTCCATCATCCAACTGTTAACCGACCACCGAATAGCCGTCTACAAAGTCTCATTAAAAGGACACGGAAATAATTATGAGAAGAAAACTAAGATTCCGGACTCGGATCGTATGCTTGCTTTTGAAAATGTAACATACAACGAATGGATGCATGATGTAGAGAAGGGAGTTAAATTTATCAAGAATAAGAATGTCAACGCGCGACCCGTATACCTTGTCGGCTATTCTCTTGGCGGATTACTTGGCGTCA
>CAZHUW010000370.1:0-1619 GCA_964535295.1 uncultured Bacteroidota bacterium | reverse complement strand
GGGTCCACATTTGGTCCAAAGGCGATGCTGTTGGGCTGGACAACATGGCCGCTGCAAAATATCTTTATAAAACTTCCGCTCGGCCATTGGTATTGTTTTATCCTATTGGAGCCCCATTCACAAAGGTAGAGATGGCCGTCATTATCAAACGCAAAACCTTCAACCGTATTCAGACTTGAAATGAAAGTAGAAATGAAGGTACCGGATGGGGAATATTTTCGAACTGAACCGCTCGTCCAATCAACAATATTCAATGCGCTAAAATTGCTATCAAACCAAAGATTGACAGGCCCCTGTAGCCCTGAAGAAATAATAACAGATAAAAAAGCGCCGGAAGAATCATATTTCTTGACATCAAGAGACCCGTAACTCGCTATAAAGAGATTTCCCTCAGCATCCCATACATGATCCATACCTAGGTTTAAGGCGGGTATAATTTCTCTAATAAAAACTCCCGTTATTCCGTCAAATTCCGCAACCCCTGTCTTGTTTTGGCCCCATTGGCTGACCAATAAGCTTCCGGTTGGACTGAAACTCATTTTGGTCGGTTGATCAAGATCATAACCTGACGTAAAATTCCCCAGAAAGGTCCCGGTATTCGAATCATATTTTTTGATCTGTGAACTTCCTCTTCCGCTCACCAAAAGATGGCCGTCAGCGGCAAAAAGAACATCCTGCGTAATACTTAGCCCTCCAGAACCGTTGGGAACAAAATCCCGGATATATTCACCTGTCACACCGTCAAAAAGCACAACGGCATTGGTACCGCGGCTGCTTACATATAGGTCCTGTAAGGTCTTATTTTCCAGTAACAAATTGTTGGACGGCCCGGACAATTTATTGACAACGAAAGTATCCTTTCCAACGAGATATACAAACGCACTATATTCATTTCCATTCAAAATACTGTCGCCGTCTGAATCAAGCAATACGGCGGGCATTGTTTTCCTGACGTTGCTCTGCACCGGTAAAATTAAAGTATAGTAACTCAAAGTATCGGCGTCATTTTGAGAAAAAGAAGCCGCGTTAGGAGATTTTACAAAGAAAAGACGAATCTCTGAGATCAAACTTGGGCTGTCCAACAGATCGAAAAAAACACGGATGTCGGACGAGTTGTTTCTGTTGTTAATATCGAAAATAGTGAATCCGCTAATCCCTCTTAGCCGGGTCTTAGCCGTATCCACAACTGACATACTGTCTTCACAATTCATCGAGGTGTCGGAACAAGGAATTGAATCGTTCATCGGTTTATTGCTATCAGAACCTCCTTCATCCGAACAACCCAGAGCGTACCAAATAACTATGTAGAATATCCAGAGTGTTGATCTTTCAAAATAATTCATCGTATTGTCAATCCTTGATTACAAAGCGATACTATTCTAGTGTCCATGAAATTCCAATTGACGGCAGGATTGGAAGCCATGTCTCGGCGAACTTTTGGTAATAGACTTCGCCTCCGGACTCACGGCCATCATAGTTGAACGATCGAATGTTGCTTCGGTTGTAGGCATTAAAAACCTCAAAATAAAAATTGATGATGCCGTGGCGTTGTGTCCGGTACATTCGGCTGATCCTGAAATCCAATTTGTGAAAGGCCGGATAACGCTTTCCATACAGAG
>CAZHUW010000369.1:0-1625 GCA_964535295.1 uncultured Bacteroidota bacterium | reverse complement strand
CAAAAGAAAGCAGCAAAGAAAATAGCGGCTGTGAAAAAAATGCCTAAACCCTCGTCCGCAGGACGAGCTGCGAAAAACGATTCTCAATCTTCACGATACGCGAAATCAGAACGTTTATGAAAGCCGTTTTTCGCAATTATTATTCTGCGAACTCGGGTTTCTTCGGCATTTTTTTCAAGGCCGGGAAATACACGCTGCTTCACAAAATAGGGTTTTCATATTCTTGTTTTCAGGCCTTGGAAAAACGCCGGGAGTGAACCGGACCCCACCCTTTTTCCCTCCCCTTGCCAAGGGGAGGGACCGAGGGTGGGGTTAAAGTGTGAACCCATTTTTTCGACTACCTTAAGACCAACCGCTGGGGCTTGACCCTCCATTGCGGGACGAATCAAGCCTCACTTGATCCGCCCTTCGGCGGGATAGGATAAACTTTCCAGCGCATATACCCGACAAGGGTGACGAGAAGAAAAATGACGGCAGTGATGATCGCGCTGCTCGTTTCGTTCCGAACAATGTGAACGCCCGTTGCGCTGATCATGACGATCATGAGGCCGGCCGAGGTCAGTGAAATTAGCCAGGGCATGATCCGAAGGACGCCCGGCAAAATGAGCCCGCCTGCCGCGAGCACTTCCGCGGTCCCAAGAAATAAACGAAACCAGGTCGGCAAAAACGCGTTCATATTTTCGACCAGTTCCGGCGGCGGAGCTAGCAGCAGCCATCCGTGCCAGAGAAATATAGCCGCTAATAAAATCTGAAGGATCCAAAGAACGATATTCATGAGCATTCTCCTGCGTATTAGGTTAACAATGTTAAAGGGATAATATCGATATAAGGGCGCGGAGTTACTCCGCCGGATATTCAGAATGACCGCCGAAGTTTTTAATATGTTTAATTCACCGGATCTTCGCAACCAAAAGCGTCTGATCATCCTCACGGACGCCTTGCGCACGGACCCTCATCATGATCGCTTCGGCCAGTTTCTCCGGCTCGGCGTGCGTGTGTTCCTTTAGAATTGATTTGACCGCTTCCAATCCAAGATCATTGCCGGAAGTATCCATCGTTTCAAATATCCCGTCGGTGAGCAAAAGGAAGACATCTCCCGGCGAAGCAGAGATCGTTTGAACCGGATATACCGTATCCTTGACCAACCCGATCCCCGGTTTCTGCGCCGTCAGTTCCGTGATGCTTTTATCGGCGCGACTAAAATGCAGTATCGGCGGATGGCCGGCCAGAACATAATGCACCGTTCTGTGCTTATCCACGTAGAGGCATGCCATCGTAACGAACATTTCCGGCCGTTTCATACGGTGAACGATCTTGTTAAGATCGGCGCACAGCGTTTCATCCGGCGGCGAATGAAGGAGCTTCATATGAATAGCGCTTTTGACCATGCTCATCATGACGCCCGCTTTCATTCCGTGACCCGATACATCCGCAACGAATAATCCCGCCGCGCCGTCGCTGACGATGCCGTCGACGAGGTCCCCACCTACCTCGCTGCACGGATACGAAGCGCCGTAGACGTCCACCCAATCCAGCGAAAGAACCACAGGCGGAACCAGGTGTTCGTGCAGCTGCTTTGCAAGGTCTATTTCCGTCTGAAGACGCAGCCGGTCCTTTCCTTCGTT
>CAZHUW010000368.1:0-1753 GCA_964535295.1 uncultured Bacteroidota bacterium | reverse complement strand
GAAACGTCGTGTATAAACGCCACACGTACAATTTATGTTCGAGATCAAGGAATAAAGCAAACATACCCAAGCTGAGAAGAACAAGACTTACGTGAGGCAAATAGAACGACGAGAAATAATCGTGTTTGTGATGGCCCCTTAATGTGAAATATCCTGAAATGATCATGAATCCCGCAACGAGTCCTCCAAGAAACAGATACACCGGAATTTCCCAGCCCCAAATATGCAGCATGGGATCGATCATTTCGTTCATTCGTGTGGTCGTGAGTTCTTCCATGTCTCCTCTATTTCCCGCCACTAGGACTCAAAGACACTAAGCTTCAGAATTTTTTTGTATTCTTATAAGCAATTTTCTTTGTGCCTTGGTGCCTTCGTGGCAAATTACGTCAAATAAAAAATATGCGGCTTCGTTCCCGCTTCGGGTATCAATGCATGATTTTGTCGTTCGTTCAGTAATTGACTCACTTTGCTATTGGGATCATCCAGATCGCCGAAGTACATGCAATGCGTCGGACATACCGACACGCACGCCGGATCCATGCCTTTTTCAACGCGGTGAATACAGAACGTACATTTGTCCACGTACCCTTCGGGATGAACGAACCGCGCGTCGTACGGGCAGGAAGCGATGCAGGCTTTACAACCGATACACACATCGTGATCGACAAGTATCACTCCGCCATAATTATGAATATGACTCGCTCCCGTCGGGCAGCAATACACGCAAGGTGGATTGTCGCAATGATTGCATCGTTCTGAACGGATCTCAAGATGTACATTCGGAAATTTTCCCTTTGTATCCTGTACGATCCAGTCGCGGTTAAGTCCTTCCGGAACCTCATTCTCCGTTTTGCATGCCACGACGCAATCCATACAGCCTACGCATTTTTTGGTGTCGATCACCATTGCCAGTCGTGCCATGTCTACGCCTCCGTTTCAAATGTAACAAAGTTGACATTCATTGCCGTGCCGCCCATCAGGGGATCGGTCTTGTATTTGGTAATAAGCCCGGCGTCGCTCGCGCCTTTGCCGAATGCGCGTTTCAGCATCTTTGCGTTGTGGCCGAATCCGTGAACCATATACACGCAGTCCGTTCTGATGCGTTCCGTAGCTTTGACTTTTATTTTGTTGCTCACCACGCCGTCCTGATTTTTTAGTTTTATATAATCCCCGCTTTTCAAGCCGTAACGCCGGGCAATATCATGGTTGACCCAAACTTCGTTCTCGTTCATCATATCCATCAACACGGGATTGGAATGCGTGCGGCTGAAAGAATGAACCGGCGCCCTGCCAAAAAGCAACCTGAAGTAACCGGCCGGTGGAGCGGGCGGCGCCGTATATTTTGGAACCGGATCAAATCCGGCTTCCTGTAATTGCATCGAATAAAATTCGATCTTGCCGGACGGCGTAGGAAATTCCGCCGGAACGCCTTCGTCAAAATAGATAGGCTTTTTCTCGCCGCGAATTATGCCTTTCTCTTTCAATTCAGCATAACTGAATCCGGCATTTGACAATCGTGTTTCAAAATATTCTTCTATATGTTTCCATGGATAATAATTTCCAAGCCCGAGTTTTTCCGCCAGTTTTTTCGCCATCCACCAGTTGGGTTTTTGTTCGTGCGGCGCCTCCACGACCGGCTGACGCAGCGCAACAAAAGGTTCACGGAACCATTCCACATTCAGATCGTCATGGCGCTCGAGATAAACCGATTCCGGCAAGACCACATCCGCCCATCCGGCGATCTCGCTGGGGA
>CAZHUW010000367.1:0-1770 GCA_964535295.1 uncultured Bacteroidota bacterium | reverse complement strand
GGAATGAAGTATGGCAAGTATACGCGCGTATAATCTAGTTGTGTACGATGCGTTTTCACCAAACCAAGGAGTCAGTAAAATGACCAAAGCTGAGATCGTTGCCAAAATGGCAAAGGAAGCAGGCATGCCGAAAACCAAAGCTGAAAAAGCTTTGAATTCTTTTGTTGATGCCGTCACGACGTCTTTAAAAAAAGGTAAGACGGTCACGTTAGTCGGTTTCGGCACATTCGCCGTTTCCAAGAGAAAAGCCCGTATTGGAAGAAATCCCCAGACCGGCGCAGCGCTGAAGATTGCCGCGGCGAAAGTTCCTAAATTCCGTGCAGGCAAAGCTCTGAAACATGCTGTTAAGAAAAGTTAATTTTTAGCTCGCTTCGTAATAGGTAAAAGCGCTAAAAATCGGCCCCTTCGCCATCGGCGGAGGGGCTTTTTTTTGACTTGCACTCCATAAAGGAATATTTTACATTTTCCCATCCGTTTACAAGCTCTATTCCAACGGTATTTAAAATGTCAAATCTTCAGATCGCTGTGTTTGCATCCGGCCACGGTTCCAATTGCCGCGCTATCTATGATGCCATTACGGACGGAAAACTGAATGCAACGATCGGACTTGTGGTCAGTAATAATTCCGATGCCGGAGTACTGGAATGGGCTAAAGAAAAAAAAATACCGTCGGCCCATATTGCATCCGAACAATTTGACGATAAGAATAAATTCTATGAAAACCTTATTGGAACTCTCACTTCGCACCAGATCCAATTGATCGTATTGGCCGGTTATATGAAAAAGATCGGTTTACCGCTTATTGAAGCATACCCGAACAAAATACTTAACATCCATCCGGCGCTGCTGCCGGCGTTTGGCGGAAAAGGGATGTTCGGCGAGCATGTTCACAAGGCGGTCATTGATTACGGCGCGAAGATCACCGGCGTTACGGTTCACCTGGTAGACCCCGAATACGATCACGGCGCGATCATCATGCAGCGAGCCATCGAGGTCATGGATCATGATACGCCGCAATCTTTGGCAAAGCGGGTTCTTGAACTTGAACATCAGACATATTATCGCGCCATCCAATTATTTGCGGAGAATAAGGTGTCGATACAAGGCCGGAAAGTTTTCTTAATATAATTTATGACAATGATACTTAAACCAAAGGAGGAGTGAACATGAAACGATTTACAAGCATCCTGGTGATCTTTGCTCTGGTGGCAGCAGGAAACCTGCTGGCTCAAGGCAAAACAAGCACCGACTCAGAAAAACAAGGTGTCGCGATTGTTCCGTTCGACTACGTCGCCTTGAGTAAAAGCTACGGCGCAACTGAAACGGTGACGGCGACCGGCAGATCGGTGCAATGGAAATCCGGAAGTTCGGATGTTTTTTCCGATGCGGACCAGGTCAAAGCCTTCGCCGATGCGGCAACCGAAAAAGTGACCAATGCTTTCGTCAAACTTAAACGCTTCAAAGTTCTGTCACGCAAGGATGTCGAGAAACTCATGAATGAGCAGAATTTCCAAATGTCGGATAACGTCAATATGGAAAGTGCCGTTCAGATCGGCAATATGCTGGGCGCCGCTTTCATGGTCATGGGGCAAATGCAGAATGTATCAGCCACGGAGATCAAGGACGAAAAGGGCAAGTCCACCAGTTCCTATACGGCCAATGTCGAAATACAGCTTCGTATCGTAGATATTGCGACCGGTGAAATTATGGCTTCGAAAGATTTCAAAGGAGATAAGGGCGGCGACGCGGCAAAAGGTGCGGCCTTGATCG
>CAZHUW010000366.1:0-1808 GCA_964535295.1 uncultured Bacteroidota bacterium | reverse complement strand
ATTCCGAAGTTGGGAGGCAAATTATTTTTGAAGGGGGTAAATATTATTTAAATCATACAGATCTCTTCTTAAAGCCTCTCCACTCATTTAAATTCTCTTCTGACAAGAAATACGCTGAACGGGTATAATCACCTTTCTTTCATTTCCTTTTTGTCAAGGACGAAACTTCTTTCAATATCAACTTTTTTGGTTCTTTTTTAAGGCTTTTGTCGTATATTAGCCTTGATTTAGAACCATTTTTATTATCTAAGTTATGAAAAAACTGATACTTATTTTCAGTAAAAACAACGGACTTTCAAGGATGAAAACCCTCAAAGATGCAGGCATTCATCCGCGACTCGTGGTACGGGCGCTCAAAGATGGCGTGATCGAAAAGATTAAACCTGGTCTTTACAGGCTTACGAATTTTCCGCACGACGCAAATTCCAGTTTCTACCATGTTCATGCGGCCGTCCCGTCTGCAGTAATCGCGCTTATATCCGCAGCCGTCTATCACGGGCTTACCACAGCAAATCCATCGGACATATACATTGCCGTTCCGCGCAATAAATCCAAAATCAATCTGACGTATCCGCCCGTGAAGGTATTTTATTTTTCCGATCTGTTTTACAAGAATGGAGTTGAGGCAGTAAAATCAAAACACGGCCGCTTCCGCGTCTACACTCCTGAAAAAACGATTTGCGATCTTTTCCGTTATCAAAAAAAAATTGGTGAGTCCGTAGCCATTGAAACGCTTCGTAATTACTCAACCCGGCGTGATAGGGATCTGAACAAACTTATAACAATGGCAAAACGATGTAGAGTAGAGAAGATCATGATACCTATTCTGAAGGGGCTCGTTGGATGACAAAAAGAGAAACAAAAAATCTTCCAGCTTCGGTATGGGCAAACCTTCTTGCAATTGCAAAATCACAAAACGTTGAGCCAATGATGATTTTAAGGCGTTACATGCAGGAACGTTTTCTCTTCCGCCTTGGACAGTCACCGTATCGTGATAAACTGATTCTCAAAGGTGCGCTGATGCTCGTTGCACATCAGATGCCCCGGCACAGACCCACAAAAGACGTAGATTTATTGGGGGAGGGATTTACCAATGATCCGGAAAGCCTTAAACATATCATCTCCGAAATTGCAGTCATCAAATCAAAAGACGGTGTGACATTCAAGCCGGACGAGATTGAAGTAGAGCGAATCACCGAAGACGATCGGTATGCCGGCTTACGTACGAAACTACCCGCAAGGCTTGGAAAAATTAAAGACATACTGCAAATTGACACCGGTTTCGGCGATGTTATTATTCCGGATTCGGTGGAGATCAATTATCCCGTCATCCTCGATAATGAAAGCCCTCATGTCTTAGCATATTCTTTGGAATCCGCTATTGCTGAGAAATTCGAAGCGATGGTAAGTTTGGGTGAACTCAACAGCCGCATGAAAGACTTTTTCGACGTGTATTTTCTGGCATCGAATGAAGCGTTTGAATCCGGTCTTTTGAAGCGGGCTGTCGAGGCAACATTTGAGCGGAGGCTGACAAAATTGGATCAGCGAAAAAAACTCTGGCGTGAAGAATTCCACAAAAATCCGGATAGGCAAACTATGTGGACAGCTTTTCTCAATACAAACAAACTCAGCGCGCCGGCTGACTTTGCGGAAGTCGTCAATCGAATCGCTGAATTTATAGAACCCGCTTTAACAACGACCGACATGATAAATTGGAATCCACACAAATGGATATGGGAAAGTCATTCAGCTTGATTTGACATTACAGAAAAAAATTGGTACTATTATGTCCCCACAACGAGGTTACC
>CAZHUW010000365.1:0-1811 GCA_964535295.1 uncultured Bacteroidota bacterium | reverse complement strand
ATCTTCGTACGTTTTATCCAGTAACTTCTTGTCATTCGCCATCCCGAGCAGGGCATGCGCATAACGGTGTGCGGTTTTTTTATTTTTCAGTTATTGAGAATTTCCTTCATTCCACAGTTGAAAAAGTTTTAGGCCGAATTTGCTAATTCTTGCCGGTCGGGATTTCTTTGATAAAATCGTCCACGAGTTTCTTATGCTTTTCCGCATCCAGGTTCGCCGCAATGATCTTTCCTGCAGCCTGAACGGCCATCCCGGCCACTTCATTTTTAAGATAAACTAACGCGGAGTTCTTCTCGTTTTCTATCTCTTTTTTGGCGGTGGCGAGTAATTTCACAGCTTCGATCTTAGCTTGTTCAGCGATCTCATTCTTAAGTTTTTCCGCGGTTTCTTTGGCTTTACGGGCAATATCCTGCGCTTCGCGTTCCGCTTGAGCCAAGACTTCATTATTTTTCGCAATAAGGCCTTCGGCATCCCGGCGCGCTTTTTCGGCCTCTTCCAATGAGCTCTTTATCTTTTCTTCACGTTCCTGCAAGGTCTTGATGATCGGCTTCCATGCAAAACGGCCCAGCAAAATGAGCAAAAGTCCGAAAGTGATCAGCGTCCATATGATAAGACCCGGGTCAATGTCCAGCAATCCACCCTTATGCTCGCCTTCACCCAAAAGCATGAAGGTTATTAACAATGTTTTCATATTTCTTCCGTTTAAAAATTTTTTGTGACTCGGAATTAGAACGCGTTTAAAGCGATGGGAGACATACTCCCATCGCTCTCGCTATGATGATTCTGGATTATTTCAACGCCATCAAGATACAAATAACTTCCGCAAAGAGGGCAACGCCTTCGATCAAAGCGGCGGCAATGATCATGGTCGTTCTGAGATCGCCCGCAGCTTCCGGCTGGCGCGCTGCGCCTTCCAGAGCTGAAGCGGCCAATTTACCGATACCCAGACCTGCGCCTAATACGGCTAAACCGGCGCCGAGACCTGCACCCAAAAATCCTAAACCTGTAGCTTCCATTTGAATTTCCTCCGTTAAATGAAGTGATGAATGAGTTTAAATTACGATGTATTTCTTTTTTCTAAAATTGCTCCTAATGATGGCCCGCTTCCGCATGATGTTCTTCATGCCCGCTGTGCAGTGCCATGCCGATGAATATCGCGGATAACAAGGTGAAAACGTACGCCTGCAGGAACGCAACAAAAAGTTCCAGCATATAAATGAATAAGCTCATCGGGATCGACACGAATAATCCTACCCATACCGATTTCAAAACAAAGATCAAACCGATAAGCGACAGGATCACAACGTGACCTGCGGTCATATTCGCAAAAAGACGGATACAGAGAGCAAACGGTTTTGTAAAAAGCCCGATGAATTCGACCGGTACCATAATTACGATAAGAACGGCTTTCATCGCAATATTCATATCCATCTGATCGATACCGCCCATCAGGTGTTTGAAATACCCGATAATACCTTGCGCCTTGACCGCCGAATATTGTGTTACAAGGAAAGTACACACAGCCAACGTAGCCGTTACGGCAATGTTACCGGTGGCCGTCGAGCCGTATGGAATGAGCCCCAGCAGATTTGAAAACAGGATGAAGAAGAACACAGTCAGAAAATAATTGATATAGGAATCGGTTTTATCCCCGAAATTAGGGCGAACGATCTCTTCGCGTATAAATACGATGATCGACTCAAAGAAATTGTATAATCCTTTGGGAATCAGTTTCGGCCGCGCAAGCACGGTGAAAACGAGCAGCAACAAAACCGCCACGATCCACATCATGACCACATGTTTGCTCGGCG
>CAZHUW010000364.1:0-1812 GCA_964535295.1 uncultured Bacteroidota bacterium | reverse complement strand
ACGCAGGCACGATCAATCAAAAAGGAAGTTTTCAAATTTGTGCCGAAAAAGTGGGCAAGGAAACGATGCTCGCCTATATTATCAAATCGGTCCAGGAAGCCCAAGGCAGCAAAGCGCCGATCCAAAAACTGGTTGATAAGGTGGCAGGAATATTTGTTCCCGCCGTTATGATCATCTCATTATTTAGTTTTTTGATATGGTATTTCGTTGGTCCGGAACCGGTATTTACCCGTGCAATGCTTGCGATGATCACCGTTCTCATTATCGCTTGTCCTTGCGCATTGGGGCTTGCGACTCCTACGGCGATCATGGTCGGAGTCGGAAAAGGCGCTGAAAACGGAATCCTCATAAAAGACGCTGAAAGCCTTGAGCGGGCGCACAAAGTGAATGCGATCATATTTGACAAAACCGGAACGATTACAAAAGGTGAGGCCGAGGTAACTGATATTGTCTGGAATGAGAAGATCGATGAACAGGATCATCTTCCATCAGTTTTGTTAAGCCTGGAAAAGCATTCCGAACATCCGCTAGCAGATGCCGTTGTTAAGAGATTGAACGACCTGAAAGTTAAGAACGTTACGGTAACGGCATTTGAAGCGATCACGGGCATGGGCGTTCAGGGGAAATATAATGGAGCAACATATTCTGTGGGCAGTGAAAAATGGATCAACGAAAACCGGTTTAAAATTTCAAATTCTTTTCGTGAGCAGATAGACTTATTCAGATCGGAATCAAAAACGGTTATCTTTTTTTCCGACGTAAACAGTGTGCTTGCCGTATTGGCTGTCGCCGATGTAATCAAGGCCTCTTCGAAAAATGCGGTTAAACAGCTTAAAGATCTTGGGCTCGATGTCTATATGATCACCGGCGACCATGAATTGTCCGCCGCCGCAGTAGCCAAATACGCCGGCATCGAACATTTTTTTTCGGGTGTCATGCCATCGGAAAAGGCTCAGTACGTCCGTAAATTGCAGGCTGAGGGCAAGATCGTCGCAATGGCCGGCGACGGAATCAATGATTCAGAAGCGCTCGCGCAGGCCGATGTGAGTATTGCGATGGGTAAAGGAACCGATATCGCTATGGACGTAGCGAAGATCACGCTCATTCGGTCGGATCTGGAGCATATTGTTAGTGCGATCAAACTGTCTAAAGCAACCGTCGCAACGATCCGGCAGAATTTATTCTGGGCATTCATATATAATGTTATCGGTATCCCCATTGCGGCGGGAGCACTTTATCCCTTCTTCGGTTTCACTCTGGATCCTATGATCGCTGGAGCGGCTATGGCATTAAGTTCCATTTCCGTTGTATCCAACAGCCTGCGGTTAAAGAACAAAAAAATATAGGAAAAAAATTATGGCTTCTTTTAAATTCAAAACCAATATCAACTGTAACGGATGCATTGCATCCGTTACGCCGTTCCTGAATTCAGAAAAAGAAATAGAAAGCTGGCACGTAGATATTCAAAACCCGAATAAAATCTTGACCGTAGAAAGCGAAATGGTTGAAAAGGAGAAGGTCATAGCGCGTGTCAAAGAAGCAGGGTTCAAAATTGAACCTGTTTAGTTTCATTTAGACAGTTTACCGGAAATTGTTTTTGGGATCATTTAATGATTCCGCGCTCGGTGGATTCAAAAAAATCATTGATATTTTTTGTCTCTTCGCTCTCTTCCATTTCGTTTTTGATCTTGGCAATGGCCTCAGTACGGTTCAGCTGGGAACGATAAATTATAAAATAAGCTCTCTCGATGATTTTGATCTGTTGTTCTGAAAAGTTATTTCGTTTTAGACCTACATAATTTAGGCCACTGA
>CAZHUW010000363.1:0-1822 GCA_964535295.1 uncultured Bacteroidota bacterium | reverse complement strand
AAAGTGACGCATCCCGACGCCAAACTCATTGCGCATCCGGAATGTGAAGATCATGTGCTGAATCTGGCTGATTTCATCGGTTCCACCAGCGCGCTGCTGAAACATGTGCAAAACGTCCCTGACAAAGAATTCATAGTAGCGACCGAAGCCGGCATCATTCACCAGATGGAAAAAGCTTGTCCGGATAAAATATTCATTGCCGCGCCTCCGGATAACAATTGCGCCTGCAACGAATGCCCGCACATGAAACTCAATACGCTTGAGAAACTGTATCTCTGTATGAAGAACCGCGCGCCGGAAATTATCATGGATGAGGATATCCGGGTCAGAGCGCTGAAGCCGATCCAGCGCATGCTGGAGATGAGTTGAAACCTTTACCACAAAGCACACAGAGAGAAATCACAAAGGACACAAAAGTTTTTATAGACTTTGTGTAAAGTCTTAGTGTTCTTTGTGGTGAGAAATTCTTCAAGACAAAGTTAGAGAAAACATGACAGAAAACCTCAAAATATTTTTGTGAACTTTGTGTAAAGTCTTGGTGTCCTTTGTGGTTAAAATCTCAAAACTTTTTCTACCTCTTTTCGTTTAATTTCATATCTTTTCTCAATCTTATCTGAAAATAACATATTTATCCATTTTTCCGGAGAATCCGTCATGAAAAAACTCTTGTTTGGCGCCGGTTACGTTTGGCTTTTTCTGGTCTTGAACTGGAACGTCAATGCGCAATTTGATTCCACATTCTTTTCCGGTATGAAAGCGCGCAGTATAGGTCCGGCCGGTATGAGCGGCCGTATCGCGTCGATCGATGCTGTGAAGAACGATCCGAATATCATTTATGTTGGCTCGGCAACGGGAGGCGTGTGGAAGTCTACCAACAACGGCGTGAGCTGGACGCCGATCTTTGACGAACAGAACGCTTCGTCGATCGGCGATGTTGCTATTTGTCCGGCCAATCCGAATATCGTGTGGGTCGGCACAGGCGAATCAAATGTCCGTAATAGCGCGGGGGTCGGGAGAGGCCTATTCAAATCGCTGGACGCGGGAAAAACATGGACACGGCTTGGCCTGGATAAAACCGAAAAAATATCATCCATTGTTTTGCATCCTACCGATCCCGATGTGGCATATGTAGCGGCACTTGGAACTACCTGGGGCGAGAACCCGGAACGCGGGGTTTTCAAAACAACCGACGGCGGAAAAACATGGCAGAAGATCCTGTATGTGGATGAAAAGACAGGCGCGGGAGAATTAGTCATGGATCCGAATAATCCGAATAAACTGATCGCCAATATGTGGGAACATCGCCGCTGGCCCTGGTTCTTCAAATCGGGCGGGCCGGGAAGCGGATTGTACATCACGACAGACGGCGGAGAAAAATGGAAGAAGCTTGGCGCGAAAGACGGATTACCGGAAGGCGATCTTGGCCGATGCGGGCTTGCCTTCGGAACGAACAAATCAAATGTCGTATACGCATTGGTTGAAGCCAAGCGAAGCGCCCTTCTGCGCTCAGACGACGGCGGATTCAAATGGAAGACCGTGAACAAGGAAACGAATGTGAGCCCGCGTCCGTTCTATTTCGGACAGATCTTTGTTAACCCGACGAATGAGAACATCGTTTACCGGCTCGAATTTGTGCTGAGCGTCAGTGAGGACGGAGGCAAATCGTTCGGTACTCTTGCTCCGTGGAACCAGATCCATCCCGATTACCATGCGATGTGGATTCATCCCGACGGTGAATTTATGATCGTCGGAAATGACGGCGGTATTGCCATGAGTTACGACCGGGGGAAATCGTGGAAATTCGTGCAGAACCTTCCGCTTG
>CAZHUW010000362.1:0-1883 GCA_964535295.1 uncultured Bacteroidota bacterium | reverse complement strand
ATGCCGACGCGGAGATCAGCGGAAGCATTAAGCACGTATTTCCTGTTGAAGGTAAGATTGTCCGGTTCATGGAACCCGAAATGGATAAAAAAGCCAAGAAAAAAGATAAATCCAAAAAGCAGGGCGAGATGGTTCTGATCAGCTGCGGCAGAGAACTGGGCATCAAGGAAGGAGATAAATTCCAGGTCATCCGGGAAGAGGAGATCACGGTGGACGGACAGATGTTCAAGCGGCAGGTCGCCGTCGGAAAACTGAAAGTGGTCAAACTTGAAATGGACGGGATTTTCAGTATCTGCGAGATCGTCGACGGGGCGAAAGCCATCACCGCCGACAAGGAGAAATTGGATCTTGTGGTCGTGTCGGTTGAATAATTCTATTTGATCATAATAAGTTCCTAAGATTTGGATCTCTGCAGAGGAGCCGCTGACATACACTCACGACTTAGTGAAACTTTTCTTTTTTAATCCGCGTAAAATAATCCAGTCGATGCGCACGGCTTTGATTAAAAAATGCTTTCAAACCTGAAAATCAAGGAGGCATTTATGAAGTCGTTAGTGTTCCTCGCAGCGGCCATATGGATATGGTCAACCGCGGTGTACGCCGGAGACGGCGGGAATGTGCGGACCGAAAGACAGAACGCCATTTTGAACGCGGCGGAAATGAATCTCGCATTGACTCTCAAAAAAGTTGACGGCGAGTTCCTCGAGAGCGTCATCGCTTCGGTGGCGGATATCAAGCATACGTATTCGGACAAAGACATGGATCTGGTCGTGATCCCGCTGATGAAGATCCTGCGGAATCATCCGGACTCGAATTTCCGTATCCTGGCGGCTATGGCATTGCATGACATCGGTCATGACGTAGGCGTGTATGCGGTCAAAGAAGCGGCCCGTTTTGATAACAACAGAACGGTACGCCACATTTGCCTGTATATGGGCGGTTCGTAAGAAGCCGGTGGGCCGTATGAATTTTCTAACGGAAGGATTTTGCGGTAGTTTTGAAATGGGATTGTGAAACCCCGAAGATCTCCTTGAACGGAGTTAAATCGGTCTCAAAGGTTTAGGGGTTTCACCGCACACCTTTTTATTGTAGCCTTATTTTTTATTTCATATCTTTGATTTCCAATAGCCATTCACTTAAATTACATGGAAAAATTGTACGAAACTCCGTTTCAAGGCGTGCGTATCAATTCCTTTGAAAGGAGTTCCCATGAGCACCAATCTATTTGACCGCATGCGCGAGGGTCTTCAGGTTCAGAAGAAAAATCTCGAAGACTGGCTTTCGAATACGCCCGTTCCAACAAAACAACTCCGGCTGGGACCTCAGACGGAAACCAAGGTCACGGAGCATCTTCACACTCTCGAAGCCGCCATTAGCAAGACCGAGGATAAGACTTTAGGCCTTTGCGACGTTTGCCACGATTATATCGAAGCCACGCGGCTGGAAATGGATTATACGGCGTGCGTATGCCTGGAACATATGACGGGAGAACAAAAGTCGAGACTGGAAGAAGAACTGGAGCTCTCTCAAAAAGTTCAGAAAGCGCTTCTCCCGCACAAGATACCGGATGTCAAAGGTTTGCAGCTGGCCGTATTCAGCCAGCCTGCGCAGATCGTCGGCGGGGACTATTTCGATTTTTTTGAGCACAAGGACGGGCGTTTTGGTTTTGCCGTCGGCGACGTGATGGGCAAAGGTATGCCGGCCAGTTTACTCATGGCCAATCTGCAGGCATCCCTGCGCATCCTGGTCAACGATCACGAAACACCCGATCAGGTCATGGATCGATTGAATTGCCTTTTGGTTCATAATATCCGTCTGACAAAATTCGTAACGCTTTTTCTTGCGAAATTCAACAAGTCAAATCGTACGCTGACCTATACCAA
>CAZHUW010000361.1:0-1888 GCA_964535295.1 uncultured Bacteroidota bacterium | reverse complement strand
CTTCCATGCAAATTCCGATAATTTGATAACTCTCTTGCTGAAGCGGATATTTGTCATCGGCATATTTCATGAACTTAAATCTGTGAATCTGTGGCTTATAATTTGAATGACTCTGCCATTAGGACTCTCTTCGATATAGCCGGATGAGAGTAGAACAAAAATTCTACAACCGGATGCGGTTCCTCGTCGGCCAGATTCATAGTTGATAATCTCTGCATCGCACTGATAAATGCGGCCTTATTCTTTGTTTGATTCAAGGCGTACGCATCGGCTTCTCTTTCATACGCGCGGCTCAATGCATTATTGACCGGACCGGTCAGGAAACCGAAAAGCATTAATATCAGCCCCAGCAGAGGCAATGCAGCAATGTCCGTGATCGATGTAAAACCGAAAACAGATATCGATTGTTTGTAGAAATAAGCTGAAACAAACAACCCTGCGAAGATCGTAACGATGCTAAGTAAAATACTTTTGATAATGTGTTTATGGTAATAGTGTCCGACCTCGTGCGCAAATACCACTTCGATCTCTTCCTCTGAAAAACTTTCCAGCAGCGTATCGGCCAGAATAATGCGCTTTGATCTGCCGATCCCCGCAAAAGCGGCGTTGGCCTTCTTGGTCGTCTTGCTCATGTTGAATTCAAAGATCCCCGCGATCGTCATATTAACGCCTGAACAAAGTTCGATCAGTTTATTCTTAAGCGATTCGTTCCCGATCGGCTTGAATTTATAGAACAGCGGAAAGATCAGAGTTGGCGCAATCCGCGCAAGCAGAACAGAGAAGAGAAAGAATACGGCCGCTACAGGGAGCCACCAATTATCCTGAAACACGTTCATACAATAATAAAATATCAAAAGAAGAGGTAATCCTATGACCGCGCCGACGGCCGCGCCTTTCAGATTCTCTTTCATCCATTGAAAGAATGTCTGATTGGACATACCGTATTGATGTTCCATACGATACCCGCTGTAATAATTCAAAGGAAATGTAAGCAAGCTCTCCATAATGCCGATCGCGATGACGAATAGGAGTAATTGGAAATAAATGTTCTCGGTGACCGCTCCGATGTAACGACTCAACGACATACTGAGCCCGCTCCATATGAGTGTTAATATGAAGACAACTCCGGTGATCGTACCCGTCAGCGAGAGGATCAATTTGACGCGGTTATATTTCTTTTTGTCTACGGTATCTGCTGTCACTGTAAATCTCTTATTTTTGAGGGCGGAATTTATAAAATTATCCGCCAATAACAAACGAAAAAGCCGAAGAATTCAATTGAATTATTTTTGACAATGCCGCTGAATTGTGTTATTTTTTTTCAGATCATTCTGTCGAGGCGTGTCAAAAAATCATGAATAAGAGCATAGTTACCCTGTTCGTTATTCTAACCGCATGGCTGTTCCACGGCGTTGTGTTTTCACAGTCTTTTCCTCGCGGGCAGATCGTCGAACGTGTATTTTGTTTGGCGGATTCGTCCCAATCTTATTCATTGTATCTCCCGTCCAATTATGATTCGGCCAAAGCATGGCCGATCATGTATTGTTTTAAACCTGAAACTAACGCCGTATTTCCATTATCGTGGTATTCGGAGATCATGGAACAATACGGGTATATTACGGTTTGTTCATGGAATTCACAGAACGGCCCCTGGCAGGTTTGTATCGATGCGATTCATTCCATATGGAAAGATACGCATGACCGGTTTCATATTGATTCTTCCCGGGTGTATACAACCGGTTTTTCGGGCGGATCAAGAACGGCCGCAGAGATGGCGATACGATATCCCGATCAAGTAACCGGTGTCATCGGTATGGGAGCAGGTTTTAGCCAATGGCAGGAAATTCCGGAGAAGATCCCGTTTGATTACTATTACGGCATGGCTGGA
>CAZHUW010000360.1:0-1893 GCA_964535295.1 uncultured Bacteroidota bacterium | reverse complement strand
TTGTTAACGATCTGATCATTGTTGAACTCAAAGCGGTTGAACAGATGATACCCTTATACAAAGCTTAGTTATTGTCTTATTTAAGATTAACTGAAAAACCTAATGGCCTTTTAATAAATTTTCATTGCGAGAATATTAAGGAACATTTAGTTTCATTGGTTACCGAAAAATTCGCCATGTTGCCTAAAGAATAACAAAAAAAACTCCGTGACCTCCGTATCTCCGTGGTTAAAACAAATGCATCAAATAAAAATAGCTTTCTTTTTCATATTTAGCATAACTTCCGTCTCGTTCGCCCAGCCGGAATCATGGTCGCACGGGGAACTGGATTGGCAAACGATCCGGACGCCGCACTTTGACGTGCATTATCACCAATTACCCGGCAAAGGCGATTCTTTGTTGTCCAAAGGCCCTGAACGCACAGCCTATCTGGTTGCCAAGATAGCCGAAGAAATCTATGAACCGGTCACCCGGCTGTATGATCATAAACCGGAACGCATTCACTTTATTATCCGCGATACGGATGATTACTCCAACGGCGGCGCCTATTACTATGACAATAAGATCGAGATCTGGGCGTCCAGCCTGGATTTTGAATTGCGCGGGAACCACAACTGGCTCCGCAATGTTATTACGCATGAATTCACCCACATGATCTCGCTTCAGGCCGCGATGAAATTCTCGCGTAAGATCCCCGGATTCTACCTGCAATATATCGGCTATGAAAAAGAACGCCGCCAGGATGTGCTTCGCGGTTTCCCGAACGTCGTGGCCTCCTACCCTATCGCCGGCGTCGCATTGCCTGTGTGGTTTGCCGAAGGGGTTGCACAGTATCAATTAAGATCGCTTGATTATGAATTCTGGGATTCCCACCGTGACATGATCCTTCGTTCCCGCGCGCTGTCCGGGCAATTGCTCAGCCTCAACTCCATGGGCACCTTCGGCAAGAACAGCATCGGCAACGAGTCGGCGTACAACAGCGGCTACGCGTTCGTGACCTATATTGCATCACAATACGGTGAAGGATCGTTGGAGAAGATATGCAGGTTCTCCGGCGGCGCCTTCACTTCGTTTGAATCGGCGGTGAAAAAGGCAACGGGAAAACCGTTGTCTGAATTATACCGCGAGTGGCGGGAACATATCACGAAACACTACACCGAGCAAACTACGGCGATCCGGGCCGGGCTTACGGAAGGATCCATCATCTCCGGCGATGCAACGGCTAATTTCTACCCGACTTTTTCACCGGACGGATCTAAATTCGCTTATTTGTCCAATACGGGTTACGACTATCTCAGCCAAACTTCGCTTTACGTTTACGACAATCATTTGCGCACCGTGCGAAAGATCATCAAAGAAGCGGACGGGCCCGCATCGTGGTCACCGGACGGATCAAAATTGGTCTATGCGAAGAATTTACCGGACAACGAATATCATTCACAGGTCAATGATGTTTATATCTATGACCTTAAAACCAACAAAGAACACCGCATTACACGGTCTTTACGCGCTTCAGCGCCGGTTTTCTCTCCGGACGGGCAGAATATTCTTGCCGTGGTCAATTCTGACGGAACCAACAATCTGATCCTGATAAAACACATTCCTGTCGATCTGTCCACACTCAGCAAAGATTACGACGAAACCGCCTCCGTTCGGAAAGGGTTGACATGTTCGTTATTAACCGACAATCACAACGGGCGGCAGATCTATCGTCCGGTCTTTTCCCCCGATGGAAAGAAGATATTCTTCGACACATCCATTGATGATGGCCGCGATATTTCGTCGCTTGATATACAAACAGGAACTACCGAGCGGCTTCTGAACCAGGTTCATGACGAACGCTCGCCGTCCGTATCGCCCGACGGGCAATACCTGTATTACTCATCCGACGAA
>CAZHUW010000359.1:0-1899 GCA_964535295.1 uncultured Bacteroidota bacterium | reverse complement strand
GATAGGACAAAAATGAAGTTAAATAGGATGAAATCGAGGAAACTACGGAGTGGGCAGCGTGGATTTTACAAATAAATTTTTGTAAAATCGGATCATGGAAACATCGGATGGACGGAGTTGATTCAGAGAAATCAATTGGACAGAGGGCGCTAATGAAACAGGAGGTCTAATACTGCAAGCAATAAAAAAGGGTGAAGTTTTGGCCTCACCCTTTTTTTCTTTTATACTGGCAAATTTACTTTTTCATTCGGTCCAGGATCTTTTCCATTTCATCCATGACGCGATTCATCTTTTTCATGGTAAGTTCCATCGGCAGCGAAGTGGTCATATCCACACCCGCGTCCTTTAGCAACTCGATCGGATATTTGGAGCCGCCTGCGGATAGGAAACTCAGATATTTCTTCGTGGCCTCCTTATCGCCGGCCAGAACTTTTTCCGACAATGCGGCGGATGCGGTGAAAGAGGTCGCATACTGATATACATAGAAATTATAATAAAAATGAGGAATGTACGCCCATTCGGCTTTGATCTCGTCATCGACAATGCAAACGCCCTGATCGTGTCCGTAATATTTTTTGGTCAGTTCGTAATACACTTCATTGAATTTATCGCCGGTCAGCGCCTCGCCCTTTTCGGCCAATTCATGAATACGAAGCTCAAATTCAGCAAATTGCGTCTGACGGAAAACCGTTCCTTTGATGCCTTCGAGGTAGCTGCCTAACAGCGACAGCCGCGTCGCATCGTCTTTGATGTTCTTTAGCATGTAATCGATGAGCAGCGCTTCATTGAAGGTGGAGGCGACTTCCGCAACAAAGATCGGATAATTGGCGGTCGGGAAAGGCTGCGTCTTATTCGACAAATAACTCTGCATTGTGTGACCGAGTTCATGTGTCAGCGTGCTCATATCGTCGTACTTGCCTTTATAATTCATCAGCATGTATGGATGAACATCATAGGCGGAACCGTTGGAGTATGCGCCCGAGCGTTTACCTTCGGTTGGGTACATGTCGATCCAGCGTTCATTCAAACCTTTTTTGATAATAGAAACGTATTCATCGCCCAACGGAGCAAGCGAAGCTACGATATTTTTTCCGGCTTCATCCACATCGTATTTGAGGTCGACGCCCTTCAGGAGCGGCGCATACAAATCGTAATAGTGCAATTGATCGACACCCAGGATACGTTGACGCATCTTCAGATAACGGTGAAACGTCGGAAGATTTGCATTCACGTTCTTGACGTGGTTGTAATAGACTTCCACAGGAATATTATTCGCATCAAGCGCGCTTTCCAGCGAAGAAGAATATTTGCGCGCCTTCATGTAGAACATGTTTTTCTTGACGTCGCCGTACAATTGCGTACCGAAAGTTCTGCGATAGTTATTCAGCTGACCGAAGAATGTTGCAAATACCTTCTTACGGTCGTCACGGTTAGGCAAGGCGCGGGATGCGCCGAACGTGGCCTGATCCAATTTGATCGTCTTGCCGTCGCTGAGCGTGACATCCGGATACGGGAATTCGGCATTGGATAAAATACTGTAACTGCTCTGAGAATTATCGGACATCAAACCCGCATCGGCAATGATCTTTTCTTCGCCTTCCGTGCCGGTGTGCGCCTGACGGCGTAAAATGTCATTCAGATAGTGTCGATAAACTTCCAGTTTCTTTTCACTTTTAATAAAACCGTCGACCTTACTTTTGTCGATCTTCAGTATTTCCGGTTCGATGAATGCAGCAATGGCCCCGAAATTGGATCCGATCTGTCCCATTTCCTGAACCATGGCAAGATATTTTGATTCACGAGTGTCCTGATCCGAACTCATACTGGCATAACTGTAAATACGTGAGAAATCCTTATAGAGCCCGAAATAGAGGTCCATACACTCAAGCAACACCGATG
>CAZHUW010000358.1:0-1907 GCA_964535295.1 uncultured Bacteroidota bacterium | reverse complement strand
CCGAGAAAATGCAACTGGTCGGCGAGTGGGCTTGGAAAGCATTCACCGTTTTCTTTAAAGCGTGGATCGCGATCACTCTCGTAGTTTATTTTGTAATCTTTCTTGTGATCTTAGTTGCTTTGCTCATTGCCGCATCGCAAGGCGGCGGTAAAGACCGTAAATCGCCGGTTAAACTGGACGGGATATTCAATATTTTCTTTTCCATTTTCCAATGGCGTACGGCAACGCGCATGATCAATTATCAGATGGACCGCGACGGGTACCGTTACAGGCAGTATGAACCGAAGAAGTCCTATATCAATGAACAGAAGAAGAGTTTTATCGCTTCCGTCTATGATTTTGTATTCGGGCCGGAACGCGTACAGATCGATCCTTTAGCCAACGCCAAAGAAGTTGCGGCATACCTTCGCAAAGAAAAAGGTATCGTCACACCGGCGGAACTGATTGCGCTGGCCGGCTGGAAGATCGATCAGGCAGAAGCCTTCCTTTCCGAATGCATTGTTCGCTTCAAAGGCGATCCGGTGATCTCGGATAATGGCGTGGTGTACGGAAAATTTGACCAGATCACGCGCAGTACCGGCGAGGTCGAAGGCGGAAAGATCGAACTCTATTGGGATGAATATGAACCGGAATACGAAATTACGGGCAACAAAACCGGACGAAATGCGTTAATTGTTTTCATGAACCTGTTCAATCTGGTCTTTGCAACGGCCATTTTAGGCAGCTTCTACGGTTCACAGCCGCTATATGTAGGGCCAAATGATAAACTGGTCCTGCTGTTCTTAGGTTGGCTTCCGGTCGTATTCTCGTTCTTGTTCTTTGCAGTGCCGCTGGGCCGCGTATTTAAAGTGATGAAGCTGAGGCGTCAGCGCGTAGAGATGAATAAACGCAAACGTATCATGCGTGTGATCTTTAAGAAAAAAGACAAAGCGGCGACGCTCGATGAGATCATGAAGGAAGTGAACACGGGATCGGGTGAAAAAGCGTTGACTCCGTCGGAGGTAGAACCGTGTCTGGACCGGATGATGAAGGATTTTCAGGGTGAGATTGCCCTGGATGCCAGTGGAAAAGCGAGATACTCTTTCTACCGTATTGCAGAAGAATACGCCGAGGCGGAACGGATCCGATCCGGAAGAAAAGAAGAAGAGAAACTGGGCGAAGTAATTTTTGATTCAAAGAAATAATTTATCAATAACATAAAGCGGTATGAAGAAGAAAACGATCAAGAAGGTTCAAAAGAATAAGCGGCCTGCTGTAAAGAACACTACGGTAAAGAAAAAACCAACGCGCATCGATGAAAAGAAATTCAATATTTCTCCCGTGGATATCGACAAGATCGCGCACAGCCTCGGGGTGGAGAAACACGATTTCGGCAATCATTACCGGATGTATCTGGATAATCAGCAAGAAGGCCGCAAACTGACGCTTGAGATTTACCCCAATATACCCATCGGTACCCGTAAAGGAACACTCATCACCGTTTACACACCGAATGCGCATTTGCAACTGCAGTTCTGTTCCGGCTATGTCGTCAGCGAAATGCTGGGCGAAGTGACCTTTATCGGAATGAGCCAGGGCAAATTGTCCGGCCTTATCATCGAGAAAGGCGCCGCTTGTTCTCTCTATGCTAATGTTGATACCGAACTGCTCTCCGGCGACATTACGCAACTGGGCCCGGAGGTCATGTTATCCGGTATCGCGCTCAGTCTCACGGAAACGATCATCAACGACAAATAGGACATGCCGGATACCCTGATAGAAGAGATACACTCCGATCAGAGCATTGACAGCATCCGCCGCAGGCTTGAAGGCGGCAAAAAAAAGCTGTACCTGGAAACGTACGGCTGCCAGATGAATGTGTACGATTCGGAACTCGTGGCCAGTATCATGAAGGACATGGAATACGA
>CAZHUW010000357.1:0-1914 GCA_964535295.1 uncultured Bacteroidota bacterium | reverse complement strand
TATGCGAGGCGTTTTCAAAGACGACATCCGGACGCGCAGTGAGTTCCTGACGTTGCTTAAGACCGGCACACAAATTCTTTAATTTCATTTATACTATCTAAAAACAAGAGGAGATGTATCATGGCAGAAAAAGTTTTGGTTCAATACGAAGTCAAAGACCGTATTGCGATCCTGACATTATCCGATCCGCCGGCCAATACCTATACCCATGAAATGATGGTCCAACTGGACGCGGCTATTCTGAGGGCTCGTTTCGATGAAAATGTCAATGTAATTCTGATGACCGGACTTGGAGAAAAATTCTTTTGCGCGGGCGCCAATATCGATATGCTCAGCAAAGCGGATCCGGTATGGAAATACTATTTTTGTCTACATGCCAATGAGACACTCCTTCGCCTGGAACAAACGCCAAAATTGGTGATTGCCGCGCTCAATGGTCACTGCGTCGGTGGCGGATTAGAGATAGCCATGGCGGCGGATATACGAATTGCGCGGAAAGACGGCGGCATGATCGGTTTACCGGAAGTTGCTTTAGGCGTATTGCCCGGCACAGGCGGCACTCAGCGGTTTGGAAGGGCTGTGGGTCGCAGTAAAGCAATCGAACTCATGGCCACAGGAAGAAAATTCTCCTATGAAGAAGCATTGGATATGGGTTTGATTAATTACATTTACGAAGGCAATTCGGCACAGTTCATGGAACAGGTCATGGCGTATTCCAAACAGTTTACAGTTCCCAACAAAGCCGCTATGGCCGTCGGACATATCAAACGTTCCGTGCAGACAGGATTGGAGATCGGATTGGAGCAAGGACTTGCAGTGGAACGTGAACTGCAATCACTTCTTTTCAAAAGCAGTGATGCAAAGGAAGGGCTCATGGCTTTTGTCGAAAAAAGAACGCCTAAATTCAGCGGAAAATAAACGTAGGAGTACCGTGCTTAGATATTCACGTATTTATAATACGATGATTAAATTCAGAAAAATTCAAACCGGATCCCTGTGTAGAGGGAACGGCATAACCTAAAGCTATGATGCACTAAAAGGATTCATTTAGTGCATTTTTTTTAATCTATTTTCTAAGGAGGTAGAACATTGCAGGCCACGATACAAAATTTAGTGAATTTGCAGAGCATTGACAACAAGCTCTCTGAAATTGAGATGCTGCGCGGTGATCTGCCTAAACAGGTAGAAAGCTTAAAGGCGGAGTTAACAGAATTAGAGGATGAGATCACATCGGATAAAAATTCCATAGAGGCATTCAATAAGGAAAAGTCCGACATTACCAATGAACAGGCGCTTAATAAAGAGAAATTGACGAAATTTCAAGATCAGCTCTATAAAGCAACGTCCAATAAGGAATATGAAGCAACGTCGTCACAGATAGAGTTTTGTGAGCAGGAGATCGACCGGATCAAGATGCGCATTATCGAGATCGATTCCAAGGTGATGGAAATGGAAGAAGGCATGAAACCGAAAGTTGAAAAGCTTACTGCTTTGCAGGGCGATTATCAGGAAAGAGAAAACGAACTCAATGTGAAGATCAACGAGACCTCAAAAGAGGAAGATGAATTAAAAGAACGGCGCCAGATAACCTTGGGTAAAATAAGGAAAGACGTTGTCAACAAGTACGAACGGATCCGTAAGGCAAAAAACGGTATTGCCGTTGCGCCGATCGTTAAATCATCTTGCGGCGGTTGTTTCAATCAAATTCCCCCGCAAATCATCATTGAGCTAAAAAAGAAAGACATGATCCGCACATGCGAATACTGTGGCCGGATTATATATTTGGATGACTCCGAAATCGGGAATCCCGAGAATACGGCTGTATCAAAAATGAGTTCATAAAAGGCGGGCATATGCTGCAGACCCCATTCTTAAAAGACAGGGTTGTTCTTGTCACAGGCGGCGGTACGGGCT
>CAZHUW010000356.1:0-1921 GCA_964535295.1 uncultured Bacteroidota bacterium | reverse complement strand
GTCTTGTTGTTGAAAGTTATGCCAAACCGGGAGATGTGATTGCCTTAACCGATTCGCATACGCCAACGGCCGGTGTCATGAACTGTTTTGCCTACGGACTTGGTTCAACCGCGATCGCGATGGGACTCGGCACCGGTATGATACCTGTAACCGTCCCAAAAACCGTTCGTATCTGGATCGAAGGTGATGATCCTCTGAATCTGGTTACACCAAAAGACCTGATCCTACATATTATCGGCGACCCGTATTTCCGTGAACAAAAGTGGAAAACTAATCCGGGTGACACGGTGATCATGCAATTCGGCGGACCGGCGCTCGAAAAATTTACCGTCGATGAGTTATCCGTCTTGACCAATATGACGGTCGAAGGAAGCGCCACCACCGGCGTGGTCGAACCCTGCGAACGAATTGTGAAGTTTTTAGTAGAAACCCGGGGCATGTCTGAAGAAGAAGTTCGCGCGATGCTTGTTTTCCCCGATAAAGATGCCCACTATGAGTCGGTCTACAAAGTAAATATAACCAATGTTCCAGTGACCGTAGCCACGCCCGGCGACAGCAGAAACCGTAAACCAATCACTCAGGTCTTAGGCACCAAAGTTGATAATGTCGTAATCGTTTCCTGCACGGGCGCATCTTTGGAAGATCTAAAACAAGTTGCTTTAGCAGTGCGCGGCCGAAAAAAAATGGAACGGGTTCACATGGTTGTGACACCCAGCAGCCAGCAGGTTTATGATGATGCAAAAAATGAAGGTTTGTTGTCTCTCTTTGAAAAATTCGGCGCCGTAATTACTCAGCCAGGCTGCGGCTCATGTATCGGAAACGGTCCGGGAATTTCGGTCAATGGTTCCGTTACGGCTTCTACCAGTAACCGCAATTTCAGCGGACGCATGGGGGGAAACGGTGAAGTATTCCTGGTCTCTCCGTTTGTTGCAGGAATTGCCGCTTGCACCGGTGAACTGACCGATCCGCGCGGCTGGGAAATCTTCAATTAAGACTTGACAGACCTTGGCTTTTTCTATATATTGGGCGCACAAAATTTGAATGTTATTTGACATATTTTCACATCTTATCAAGAGCGGGCGAGTGACAGGCATGATGACCCCGCAGCAACCGTCTCCGTTTCAGCGGAGGGCCGAGGTGCTAAATCCTGTCCCGACTGATCATTACGATCGGGAAAAGATGAGATAAGCTTAATTTTTAATCTTACCTCTTCTTAATATCTATATGAAGAGGTTTTTTATTTTTTGTCTTTTCTTAATTCACTATATAAGGAGATATCATGTCACGATTCTTATTCACATCGGAATCCGTCTCGGAAGGACATCCCGATAAAGTTGCCGATCAGATCAGTGATGCCGTTCTCGACGCCATGCTAAAAGAAGACCCAACGAGCCGCGTAGCTTGTGAAACTCTAGTTACCACGGGTCTTGCGCTCGTCAGCGGTGAAGTTACAACCAAAGCCTATATCGATATTCAGGAACTTGTCAGACAAACCATTCGTCGCATCGGATATACTTCCGACGCGTACCGGTTTGATGCCGACTCTTGCGGCGTGATCTCGACCATCCATCAACAGTCCCCGGATATTGCCATGGGTGTGGATACAGGTGGTGCGGGCGATCAGGGCATGATGTTCGGATATGCCTGCGACCAGACGCCTGAATTGATGCCGATGACGATCTCATTCGCCCACAAACTGGTAAAAAAATTAGCTGAAATACGCAAGAACGGGACTGCGATGCCCTATCTTCGCCCGGATGCAAAATCGCAGGTAACGATCGAATACGACGAGAACAAAAAACCGATCCGCGTGGACACGGTCGTGGTTTCTACACAACATGACCCCGACGCAACTCAGGACAGGATCAAACATGACGTAATCGAAAACGTGATCAAAGATGTGATACCGGCTTCCCTGCTG
>CAZHUW010000355.1:0-1928 GCA_964535295.1 uncultured Bacteroidota bacterium | reverse complement strand
CGAGTATTTTATACGGCTTAAAATCCACATCAAGCTTTTTCTTAAGCGTTGCTTTGACGTCAATTTCCGTAAGCACGCCAAATCCTTCTTTCTTTAATTCTTCGGTTACTTTTTCAATTGCTTCGTCATAACCGAGATTAACTGCTTTCCAGAATCCATAATTTGTCTGATTCATTTTTGTCACTCCTTTTTTAGACCAATTTGAAAACGGCAGTTTTGTGGCCATAAAATAATCACTCATTATCTATCACAATTATTTAAACTCCCGGCCTCGCCTTCTTTCATGTTTGATATGTGATGCGTCGGTTTTTCTCATGTTTTTAGAATTGCTTATATGTTATCCGGCGCACACGTGGCGCTATGGGACCCTTTTTCAATTTGTATCGTCGGATGCTCGATCCCAAATTGATCGTGCAATTCACGACAGATTTTCTGCAAGAATAAATCGTCCATGTCCATTTCAGGCATCACCAGGTGCACGGTCAACGCGATCTCTGTCGTGCTCATAGCCCAAATATGTAAATCATGAGCGTCCATAACCCCGGCCAGAGATAACAAATACTTTTTCACTTCCTCAATATCCATATTTTGTGGAACAGCATCCATCGAAAGCAAAAATGATTCTTTTAGAAGACTCCATGTCCCTGCCGTAATTACAATGACGATTACGAGACTGATAACCGGATCCGGCCACAACCAGCCGGTCAGTTGAATCACCAGTCCTGCCGCAACAACACCAAGCGAGATCCCCGCGTCAGCCGCCATGTGAAGAAAAGCTCCGCGAATATTGATGTCCTTCTTTCTGCCGGACATGAACAAAAAAGCCGTAGCGCCATTGATCAAGACGCCTATTCCGGCAACCAGCATTACGGTTGTACCGGAAACAGGTTGCGGATCAAAAAACTTCCGGATGGCCTCGATGCTGATCGCACCTACGGCGATCAGTAAGATGATCGCGTTGAATAAAGCCGCAAGAACGGTCGATTTTCTCATCCCATACGTTCGCGTTTGCGTCGGATTGGTCTTCGCAAGATAATTCGCGCCCCACGCCAATCCCAGCCCCAGCACATCGCTCAGGTTGTGCCCGGCGTCGGCAATCAGCGCGATGGAATTGATCGCAATACCGGCGACAAATTCAATAATGATATACGCTATATTAAGCGCGATGCCGATGACAAACGCCTTGTTATAATCGGTTGTCGTATGATGGGAATGTTCATGTGCCATAATCTTGAGCCTTAGAATCGTTACTTAGAAATTTTCTTCTCAAATATCGAGTCATCTATTTGGGCATTGTGTTTGACCGCTGTATACTTCACGATTAAATTGGTTTCGCGAATGACAAACGGCAACTTAACTCCGTCCTCTTCTCTATAGTCTTCAAGCCGGATCGTTACTGTATCAACTCCACCTCGCGGTATAATATCCTGCCGGATTAGAAGGCCGCTGCGGCTATCAAAGTACAATTTTTCAGTACTGCCTTCGTGTGGGATCGCCTTAACTACATACGTATCAAAATTATCAATTTTTTCAATTCCTTCAAATAACATGGAAGAAAAAATTTGTTTGAGCCTGAGCGGCCAGTAAAAATCGGCTTGGTTCTTAAGATCTGCAAGCCACGAACCTTCAGGTTGCTGTATTGGAATTTCAGGTCGCTGATACCAACCGGTCGTGCCATCGAAAATTGTCTGAATAACGCCGTAACCCGGAATTTGTTGAATACTCATAAGTTTGTTAGGCGCTTTCTGATAGCGCTCGACAGCTCCAAGACCATTTATACCCGGTATCTCAACTACGCCTTTTCGCACACGGCTTGTTAATTTAAGAATCACATCCTTACCGCCCAAAGCCGCAATATATTTCTCCAAAATCCTATCAACTGAAATTGTGGTATCACTTTGACTATAGAGCTGCGTAGTGGAGACCAA
>CAZHUW010000354.1:0-1972 GCA_964535295.1 uncultured Bacteroidota bacterium | reverse complement strand
GGCGGGGTTCGATCTTCCTTTTTTTCAACCAGAAAATGACATTGGATTCGCCGCTAAGAGGTCCTATTTCAACTACCTGCTCAAGTCCGAACATATTGGCCGGAACGCTGGAGTAGACGCGGTCCACAAGTTCCGTATCGCCCATGTTGAGGGACTTCAGGATAGCGGCCGCATGAACGCCGGTAGCGGTACGAAACGCGTCCTTGCCGAATATCGGATAGTTGATAGGAATGGGCACGCCCGTGTATTCGGCTACCTTACGGCAGTATTCCGGCAGTATGGAAAGATCGTTCTGGATCCATTTTTTCATTTTGAGGTTTACCATTAGCTGATCCATTGCCACATTTCCGACGCGTTCACCGACGCCGATACCGGTTCCATGAACACGGTTCGCGCCCGCCTGAATGGCGCAAATAGCGTTGGAAACACCGAGTCCGCGATCATTGTGTCCATGCCAGTCTATCTTGATATCAAGATTGGTCATGAATATGATCTCTTTCATATAATTAATGATTCGATGAATACCCTCGCATGTTGCATGTCCAACCGTATCCGATATACAAACGCGCGTGGCTCCGCTGTGAATGGCCGTCTGATACATCTTTCGAATATCTTCCGGTTTAGCGCGTGTCGTATCTTCGGTAACGTACATTACGTCTAATCCGTTTTGGACGGCAAACGTCACAGCATCTTCAGTAAATTTTAACAACTGATCAATAGTCCATCCTTCCGCATATTGACGGATGGGGCTGGAACCGATGAACGTGCAGGCTTCGATCTTGATACCTGCTTTCTGCGACGCTTCAATAATAGGCGTAATATCCTGTTTCAAGGTTCGTGCCGCGCAATTCGGACGGATTCTCATCTTATTATTTACGATTTCTTTTGCAAGGATAATAACATGTTCCAGCACATGCGGTCCTGCGCCCGGTAAGCCTATGTCGGCAGAATGAATACCCAGTTTTTCCATCATATGAAGGATCTCGATCTTTTGATCGATCGTCGGCGCCTTGACTGACGGAGATTGAAGGCCGTCTCGCAGCGTTTCGTCATCTAGTTCCACCGGCTGGGAGGGACGTACTCCGGGCAAGGTTTCTAAATTCCAGTCATAGATCAATTCATCAAGTTTCATAAATAACCTTTCAACAATAAGAATCAGGCCTGTTTCGTAATGAGCATGACAGGATCATTACAATTTTGGATGGCCCGGGGTGCCATTTTTATATACAGGAAAACGGATGTTATTTGGTGTGCATGACAAATACGCCATCCCATTTTTCCGGGGGTGGGATTTTCTTAAACTCTTCGCTGCGCTCGATGTACACTTTGGATGGGCCATCTTCAGGTTTTGCAACCAGAACCGCGTTAAAATGCGAAATAGCCTCATCCCATTTCTGTTTACGATAAGCGATCAGGCCTTTATTATAGGAGTCCAGCGCTTTCTTGATCTCCGGAGTTATGCCTTTGGCAGTCGTCGCAACAACTTCGAAAACTTTGACCGGTTTTTCTTTTCCTTTGACGCGGATCAGGTCCAATTCACGTGAAATAACCTTGGAATTGACCTTTTCCTGAGTCCATTCGCTGATCATGATCTGCGTTCCGTATTCTTTGTTGGCTCCTTCGAGGCGCGAGGCAAGATTAACACTGTCCCCGATAGCGGTATATTCCATTCGCTGATCGGATCCGATATTACCAACCACGACAATGCCGGAGTTGACACCAATGCCGACTTTCAGCAGAGGTTTGCCGAGCTTTGTTTGCTCTTCATTAAATGCGATTAGACTTTCCTGCATTTCAATGGCGGCCATGACCGCATTGCCCGGATCATCGCCGGTAGAAGCAGGGGCGCCGAACATAGCCATAATCGCATCGCCGATGAATTTATCAAGAGTTCCGCCGTATTTGAAGATAATATCAATCATCTTGGTAAAATAACGGTTCAAAATCTCAACCATCTCTTCCGGCGTCAGGC
>CAZHUW010000353.1:0-2073 GCA_964535295.1 uncultured Bacteroidota bacterium | reverse complement strand
TTCCCGCGCCCTTAGCTCAATTGGATAGAGCATCGGTCTTCGGAACCGAGGGTTACAGGTTCAAATCCTGTAGGGCGTACTCGTTCTCCCCTGCACTCACAAATCCCGGATATTTAATCTCATTCATCAGGCTTCTGCCGGCGCCGAATCTATTTGTCCGGCGCTACGGTGATAACTATTTTTCCCCGCGCATGTCCTTCACCGAGATAGCGGAACGCATCCGCCGCTTCACTTAAAGGAAAACGTTTGTCGATCACGGGAGTAATTTTACCCGACTCGATCAGGTCTTTCATCAAAAGCAGGTCTTTCGGGTTCGTTTTCGCCGATACGCCGCGCATCTTTTTACCGCCGAATATCGACATGAGAGGTCCCAACAGCATCGCCGAGAAGATCTGTTTGGCCGTTCCGCCGGCCATAACGTAGATGCCGCCAGGCGCTAACGCGCGCTTGTACGCCGAAAGCGGATGATATCCGTTGGCCGCAAAGATCAGGTCATATTTCTTTTCACTTTGAGTAAAATCTTCTTTGGTGTAGTCAATAACATGATCGGCGCCGAGCTTGCGCGCCTGATCCATATTTCTCGTACTGCAAACGGCGGTCACTTCGGCGCCGAACCATTTAGCAAGCTGAACGGCAAACGTTCCCACTCCGCCGGATGCGCCCTGGATCAGAACCTTCTGTTCCGCATTGATCTTTCCTTCGTCGCGCAGACCCTGCAGGGCGGTGAGCGCCGCCATCGGAACGGCAGCAGCTTCTTCAAACGACCGGTTGGCCGGTTTCGGAGCGAGAACGTTCTCGGTAACGCATTTATATTCTGCAAAAGCGCCGTTCCCGCACGCTGCCGCATCTCCGTAAACCTCATCACCGGTCTTGAACTGCGTCACATTTTTCCCGACGGATTCGACCCGGCCAGAAAAGTCCGCGCCGAGTCTCGTATTCTTGGGTTTGAACATCCCCACGCCCATCAGGCGCATCATAAAAATATCCGCGCTCAGGAAATGCCAGTCGTAAGCATTCAGCGAAACGGCATGAATTTTAACCAGCACTTCGTTGTCTTTTGGTGATGGTTTTTCGACGTCTTCGATACGGATCACATCGGGTGTTCCGTATTCGGTGTAGGTGATCGCTTTCATAGGCGGTAAACTCCGGGGATTAGTTGGATTTGGTCAATTTCAGGATCTCAGTATGGATCTATTTCATAGTTCTCTTGATATCGTTCACTCCACACCCTCCCACAGGTTCACCGTTTCATGAGAAAAGGTGCTCAGCGACGGCAGAGGATCCAGGAATTTCTCCATTTCTTTTGTTTCGTTGCGTTCCGGTTCTTTACCATACGTGCGCGTGATCACGATCTTCCCCGTGCTCAGATTGTAATCGTAGGTATAGTAATTCTCATCGATAGGATCGCCGCCTTCGCTCGTGGCTCCGATGAGCCGGAAGTCGCCTTTCTGGTACCGGAAAATATACGTGTAGCCCCATCTTTCACGGCTGCCTCCGGAAAAACTCAGCACGATCGTGCCGCGGCGGATCTGCATGGGTTGTAACGGATCGCCCATGGTGCCGCCCTCATGCTCACCCATGATAACATCGTCCGCCCGATACGGTTCGGAATACCCTCCGGCGGTCTTGAAGGCGACGATCAATGATCGCGGCGGCGAGGCCACGTCGCCCATGAACCGCACGATCATCGCGACATCGTCTACCTGATCTTTATTCAGGTCACCCGTCTGAACGTCGATTATCTCCCATCCTTCCGGGACCAGAGGCAAATAATCTTGCGCAAGACAGGGAATGGCCCATACCATCAGGCCGAACATTGCAAATTTAATCATAACGCACCTCCTTTTTTTTATGGCACTGTCCCTCTTCGTAGAGGTTGTTATGGAGCTTTTTTGTGCCATTCTTTTCTTAGCAGGGCCTTTGAAAAAATGCCGTCAAGAAATCGAAGCGAAAGCCCGTTAAAAACAAAACATGTCCGAATCCGCCGCAGGCGGATGAGTTTGTTTTGTTTAGGGCTGGAGCGGAGATTTTAGGCGTTTTTTCAACAGCCAAAGGCACTTTTCTTTGCTTCTT
>CAZHUW010000352.1:0-2077 GCA_964535295.1 uncultured Bacteroidota bacterium | reverse complement strand
AACCCGCATGGAAATTATTATAAACATTCGCCGCTTCGTAAAAAAGCGGGTTTGGCTGCGGAAAAAGGAGCAAAGGGAGTGTTGATCGCAACCGGATACGAGGACGGCGAGGATGAACTGGTGAGGCTTGAATACGAGATCGGTCACGGGAATTACGGCATACCGATTATGAGCATTGGCCGAAATACGGCCATGGAGATTCTTGGTTATACCGAACCCCAATTCCGTGAACTTCAGAAGAAAATTAATTCATCTAAGAAACCGAATTCATTTGAAACAAAGTCGATAGTAAAAATTAATTCACAAGTGATTGTTGAACGCGCCAAAACACAAAACGTAATAGGGTGGCATGAGGGGACCGATCCCGAATTAAAAAAAGAGTTCATCATTGTCGGCGCTCATTTTGATCACCTGGGAATGGGAGGTGCAAACTCTATGTATCGCGGCGAATCCGCGATTCATAACGGCGCCGATGATAACGCTTCCGGAACGACCGCGATGCTGGAATTGGCGCAAAAATTATCAACTCAGAAATTGAAACGGAGCTTATTGTTTATCGGTTTTACGGCCGAAGAAATGGGTTTGGTCGGCTCTAAATATTTCGCCGAGCATCCGACCGCGGATCTCAAAGAAGCCGTAGCTATGTTTAATTTCGATATGGTCGGACGCCTCAAGGAAAACCAATTGATCATTCACGGGATGGGGACCTCCCCGGGTTTTACTCAGATGATCAATGACCTTAACAAAACCTATAATTTTACGTTAACCTTGAAACAAGATGGCAACGGGCCTAGCGATTTTGCAACTTTCTATCAAAAAGATATACCGGTGATCGCTTATTTTACCAACTTGCATTCGGATTACCATAAACCGTCTGACGATGCCGATAAGATAAATCTTGAAGGTGAGGAGCGGATCGCTAGAATGGCCTTAGAAACGATCATAGCGATCGCTAATGCCGACAAACGGCCTGAGTTTACGAAGGTGAAAGGCGAGTCTGACAGGCCTATGACCGGGTTCAGGGCAACATTAGGTATTATTCCGAATTATGCGGACGATTCTGAAGGATTGAAGATCGATGATGTGAACCCGGGACAGGCTGCAGAAAAAGCAGGTGTCAAAAAAGGGGATATTTTGGTCAAATTTGGGACGAAAATAATCAAAAATGTTTACGATTATACGTATGCGTTAGGTGATTATAAAGCAGGTGACAAAGTTGAGCTCATCGTAAAACGCGATGGTAAAGAAATAAAACTCGAAGCGATTCTGCAGAAATCCAGAAGGCCAAATTAGAAGCATCTAAAAGGCCGGAATGCCGGCTATACATAATCGTTCTTTGAAAAAAAGCAGACGGATAATCGCTCCGTTCCGATTATGTCGGATCGGGGAGGAAAGTCCGAACTCCATATGGCGAGGCGCCGTCAGAGTTCCGGATTAACGGTTCAATGACGGGTATTTGTTCCGTGAGGAACAAATAACGGAAAGTGGAACAGAAAAGATACCTCCCGCTTTTTCGGCGGGTAAGGGTGAAATCGTGCGGTAAGAGCGCACGCGTTGCGGCAGCGATGCCGCACCATGCTAAACCCCGCCTGGAGCAAGATCAAATAAGAAGATGTGTGCGCCTGGAGCGCATATAGGGCAGCCTGCCCGATTCGAAAGAGCATCTTCGGGTGGATCGCATGCGCGACGGGATCAGATCTTCGGTTTTGACCCCAGTTTCGTACTCGCTTTCGGCGAGAGATAAATGATTATCTCCAGCCTTGCGGCTGGAACAGAATTCGGCTTACAGTCTGCTTTTTTATTATTTAAAATAAGTTTTTTTAATTATTTGAGGAATATTTTTGCTTTTCATAGATCAATAATATATATTAGCAAGTAATGTGTCTATCAGCATATTATCGGTGACAATTTATTCACACAATTTATGATTTTTAAGAAACTAAATATAACATTAAACTCCAAGCTACCTTATGTTAGAACAACAATGGGTACTCAATAACCATCATGATAAGGAGCGTTTAAAAAAACTAGCAGAAGAAATCAATGTCCCGGAACTCATAGCCAGCATCTTATTTAA
>CAZHUW010000351.1:0-2089 GCA_964535295.1 uncultured Bacteroidota bacterium | reverse complement strand
TGAGAAGCGTTCCGCCGAGAAAACTGTCGATCTTGAATTCTTCTTTCATTTTTTCCAGGATCTTGTCCGACATCAGTTCCGGCGACAACAAGCCGATGGTGCTGTCGAGATAACTATTGATCATAGGCGCGATCCATTTGTCGATGGTGTCCGTAACTACGATCAACCCGAGGGAGAGGAGAACAGTAAACGCAAGAGCTTGTGAAGAAACCGGTTTGAATCGAAAAAGCGAAGTGAACGATTTATTTTCCTTCCGGGAGTAAAACCATGCAGGGACCACGAAACATACCGTTCCGATCAGCAAGCCGAATTTCATGATGATATTGCCCGCGGATTTACCCGTGTCCATAGACGAACTCATTACGCCCGCAAACGCAAAGAGCATGGTGACCATGTAGCCGAAAATGACACTGACCGCGAGAACGCCGGTTGCGGTTCCCAAAGAAAATGGGGACGAATCGGTTGGGGCCAATTCTTTATTTTGAACTTCTGTTTCGGGCATCTGATCTCCTCATTTTTTTTGTGGCATTCCAAAACTCCAAATCAAAAACCAAAATTCCAAATCACAAAAATCAAATTTCAAACAAATCACAAGCAGCAAATTCAAAGGGAATTTATTTGTGATTTGATTTTTGGTTATTGATATTTTACATACAGAAAACGAATTATTTATTCTTCCCTTCGATTTCGTCCGCGACCTTATCCATATCATATAATTTGCGCAATGCCATGATCATGCCTGCGCTGTGATCGCTTACGGCGCGTCCGGTCTCATCATTGTAAATATAATTTCCCACCAGTCCTTCCATATTTCCGTCATGGATCAGGCCAACCGCTTCGCCGTTCTTATTGATCACCGGCGACCCGGAATTTCCTCCTATGATATCGCAGGTCGAAGCAAAATTGGACGGCGTCGAAAGATCGATCTTATCTTTGCGTTCTATATAGCGTGCGGGCAATTGGAAAGGTTCTTTGAATTCAAATCCCATCGCGCGGTCGTAGAGTCCGTAATACGTAGTGATCGGCGCAGCCAGCGTGCCGTTGCTCGGGTATCCTTTCACGGTTCCGTATGCAAATCTAAGTGTAAACGTTGCGTCGGGGTAAAGGGATTTCCCGTAGACCGCGAACCGCGCTTTACCGATCTTTTCTGCCGCAGCAACTTCTGCGCTCGAGATCTGGTCCTGAAAATTTTTTGCCGCTTCTCTCATCAGCGGATCGATCTTTCGCGCGAGCGCGATCAATGGATCGTCCGACGCATCAATAGCCGTCACACCGCCTTCAAGGAGAGATCTTCTGAAATTCAAATCATGCAATTTTGAACCTTTGATAAGTTCGGCGGCCCTTTCGGCCGGAGTGTGGCCGTTCAAAATGGCCTTAACAAATGGATCGCCGGCGCCAAGTTGCTCTGAGGCTTCACTAAACGTGTTGGCGAGGAGTCTTTCGTCCAGTTCCGGGTAAACCGGCGCCGTTGACAGCATGGACATTTTGAACGATTCCAATTGCGCATCATGGTATCCGTTCATCCGATCGGCATCGGGCTTTTTGAGTTCCGCCGCATAACGTGCCAGTCTCAGTCCGGTATTGCTCATGTTCCCGTTCGGAACGGTACGGAACCGCAGGGTTTTATAAAGCAATTCGTATTTTTTCTGCACCTTGGCAATATCATTCCATGCACTCCCGTACCATTTTTTCCATTCCGGGTTTCTGTCGATCGCGGCGAGGAAATTTTTTTCATCATCCTGTTTCTGTTTCATCAGAGCCTTATCGAGCAGCCCGTTGTATTCACCCGTAATCGCTTTGAGTCCGTTCTCGGTTCCCGCTATCGCGGAAACAACCTGACGCGCTTGTTCGCTGCCTGATGCGGCATAGTTTTTCAATACGCCAAGCCGGCGTTTGAAGGAGGAAAGGATCATGGGCAATACAAGATCGCGCTGGGTCTCAAGCTGTGCCATGGTCATCAAGCGGTCGGTGGAACCGGGGTTGCCTACTACGAAAACCAATTCGCCCTCGGTGACGCCTTGAGAATTCCATTTAAGATAATGTTTACTTTCGATAGGTTTGCCGTCCTCATATACGCGAACCAGCGCCA
>CAZHUW010000350.1:0-2106 GCA_964535295.1 uncultured Bacteroidota bacterium | reverse complement strand
ACCGCCAGCGTATGGCCATCTCAGCGACAACCCAGATCGCGTTGTCCTCATTCTGGAATTTCACGGCCTTTGCGCTCAACTCGGTGCTCTTCATTATTATCGGCCTACAGGTCAATTTTTCATTGCTGTTTGATAATTTCTGGATCATACTAATCGCATTGATGGCGGTCAATTTAGGCCGCATCGCATTTATCTATCCTTTTTCTTTTCTCGTTAATGTTTTTGAAAAAAGAAGACTGAAAGACCTTCCGGATGAGATTCCTTTGAAATGGCAGCATGTGCTGGTACTGAGGAATCTCAAAGAGTCTTTATCCATGGCGCTCGTCATCAGCCTTCCGGATACGCTTATCTATAAAGAGCAACTAGTAATGCTGACCTTCGGTATCGTATTCTTATCCCTGGTTGTACAGGGTACAACCTTGCGCCCGATATTAAAACTTTTCAAACTTCAGACGATATCGACCGACCAGATCGAATTCGACAAGCGGCAGGGCCTGATCATTTCCGCAAAGGCCGTCCTTTCGGCGCTGAATTCAGAGTATCAGAGCGGCATGATCACCTCGTCGGTATATCAGAATTTGAAGGAACAGTATGAGTTTACTATCGAGAATGCGGAACAAAGTCTTACGCGGCTACAAACCAAGAACCCTAACCTGGCTGATTCTCATTTACAGAACGCCTATTATCAAATGCTTACTCTTCAGCGCACGGTGATACAAAATGCCTATACGCAGAATATTATCTGCGAAGACGCTGCCGTGGATCTGATAAATAATTTTGATACCCAGATGGCAACGATCAGCTGGACACGAAACGAAGACAGATAATATTCCAACTTAATGTAAGGTTCCATGCTAATACGAATCATTCTCATAGTTGTTTTTTCCCTCACCGGCTGCGGCCTTAAAGAGAACGCCGATCTGCTATTGATCAACGGCCGAATTATTACAGTGAATGACAAAAACCCTAATGCCGAAGCCGTTGCGGTTCGTGACGGGCGGATCATTGAGGTCGGCGCCACCGAAGCGCTTCTCTCCAAATACGTCGCTCTTCAAACCGAAGATCTGAAAGGCGCTGCGGTTTTCCCCGGATTCATCGATGTCCATCTGCATATGAACGGGCTCGGCCGCTCATTAATGGAACTCGATCTTGTCGGTACTGCTTCGTATGATGAGATACTGAAATTAGTAGAAGCGCGCGTGAAATCGGCGCCGGTCAACAAATGGATCACGGGACGCGGCTGGGACCAAAACGATTGGGCCTTAAAAGAATTTCCTACTGCGGAAAAACTGAACGCCTGTTCCGGAAAATATTATGTAATGCTCAAGCGTATTGACGGCCATGCTTTGCTGGTCAATCAAAAGGTACTGACGGCCGCCGGCATCACCGCAAATACACCTGACCCTCCTGGAGGATTGATAGTAAAAGACTCAAAAGGCAACCCAACCGGCGTTCTCATTGACAACGCAAAATATCTGGCAGAAAAGATCAAACCCCAGCCGACCAGATACGATGACAGCCTGGCATTGGAGCGTGCAATGGAATCGTGTTTGAAAGCCGGGTTAACTTCCGTTCACGATGCAGGAGTGGAACCTGAAAAGATCGCCCTGTACAAAACCCTGGCGAAAAGAAGCAAACTTAAAACACGGGTTTATGCCATGCTGGACGGTTCGAATCCGGAGTTATTGAACGAATACTTCGGTGCCAAACGGGATACGGTTGAACAGGATCATTTTCTGAAAATTGCATCGGTAAAATTATATGCCGACGGCGCTTTGGGATCCCGCGGGGCGGCGCTGCTTGAACCTTATTCTGACAGCCCGGGCCAGACCGGACTTGCCGTAACCGATCCTGAAGAAATGCGTTTGATCGCGGAACGGGCTTTGGAAAACGGCTACCAGGTATGTATCCACGCGATCGGCGACCGCGGCAACCGTATGGCGCTCGATGCGTATGAGAAGGCACTTCTGCATACCAAGACCTACGGACTCGACAAACGCTTGCGGATCGAACATGCGCAGGTGGTCAATGAATTTGATATCCCGCGCTTCGCCAAGCTGGGCGTGATCGCATCGATGCAGCCGACGCACTGCACTTCGGACATGT
>CAZHUW010000349.1:0-2146 GCA_964535295.1 uncultured Bacteroidota bacterium | reverse complement strand
CGATGACAAACCAGGAACTTGGTACGCTTCCCAAAGAAAAAGCAGAACTCATTATAAAAGCTGCGGACGAAGTGATCGAAGGTAAACTGGACGCACATTTCCCGTTAGTGGTTTGGCAGACGGGCAGCGGGACGCAGACAAATATGAATGCTAACGAGGTTATATCCAACCGCGCGATCGAATTGGCCGGCGGAGAGATGGGTAGTAAAAAACCGATCCATCCGAATGACGATGTCAATAAAGCGCAATCTTCGAACGACACGTTCCCGACGGCAATGCATATCGCTGCTGCGGAACAGATCGTGCATCGGCTTATACCGATGGTAAAGAAACTTCGCGCCACACTTGCAGACAAATCGGATAAATTCAAGAACATCATCAAGATCGGACGCACCCATTTGATGGACGCCGTGCCGCTGACGCTGGGACAAGAATTTTCCGGTTATGTACAGCAACTGGATAATGATGTAAAGCGTATCGAATTTGCACTGGACGGATTGTATGATCTTGCACTGGGAGGTACCGCCGTAGGAACGGGATTGAATACGCATCCAAAATTTGCTATTACCGGCGCTAAACACATTGCGACGATCACGGGGCTTCCATTCCGCAGTGCGCCGAATAAGTTTGAAGCGCTTGCCGCCCACGATGCGGTTGTTTTTGCGAGCGGCGCCATGAAGACTTTGGCAGCATCACTCATGAAGATCGCGAACGATGTGCGCTGGCTGGCTTCCGGCCCGCGATGCGGTATCGGCGAGATCATTATTCCTGACAATGAACCGGGTAGTTCCATCATGCCGGGCAAGGTCAATCCTACACAGTGCGAAGCTATGACCATGGTGTGTGTGCAGATCATGGGCAACGATGCCGCCGTTAATTTTGCCGGGGCATCTGGCAACTTCGAACTTAACGTGTACAAGCCGGTTCTGATATTCAATTTGCTGAACTCCATTCGTTTGCTGGCAGACGCTTGCGATTCGTTCGACGAACATTGCGCGGCAGGGATCGAAGCAAATGAAACCGTGATCAAAAAGTACGTGGACAATTCGTTGATGCTGGTGACGGCGCTGAATCCGCACATCGGCTACGATAACGCGGCCAAGGTTGCCAAAAAAGCCTACCATGATAATATCACATTGCGTGAGGCAGCGATCCAATTAGGGCTGTTAACCGGTGAGAAATTTGACGAAGTTGTTCGGCCTGAAAAAATGATATAGATCTTATCCGGATCCGGTTTTCAAAAAATAACAGCGGGCGACCGGTTTCGGTTGTTCGCTGTTTTCTTTCTTTGTTCAAGGGCGACACATTCCTGACTTTCCACTAGCGAACATTATAATCATGCTTATCAGTATCATCATTCCTGTCTTAAACGAAGAAGCACATATTTCAGCCGTTCTGGATTCCTTATTGGGCTTTAACAACATTGAGATTATTTTTTGCGACGGCGGCAGTACGGACAGGACCCGCACGAACATCGCGTCCTACATGTCCGTGTATTCGTTTATAAAACTGGTTCAGTCCGAACGAGGGCGTGGCATACAAATGAATGCGGGAGCAAAACTGGCCGGCGGGAAATGGCTCCTTTTCCTGCATGCGGACACTTTCATTCCTGATCTATCGTGGAAAGGTTTTAGTGATGCGATTGAAAATAACAATCGCGCTATTCAGTCAGGTGCATTTTCGTTCAAATCTTCCGGTGCCGGATTCCGCTATGATCTAATGGCGTTTCTGGTAAATGTACGGAGCCGATGGTTCAAACTCCCGTATGGAGACCAGGCTATTTTCGTTCAAAAAGAAATCTTCGAAAAAATCGGTGGTTTTCGGGACGATCATCCATTCATGGAAGATGTAGAATTGGTCAAACGCCTGAATAAAGATACTGGTTTTGTAATTCTAAATGAGGAGGTTGTTACATCGCCCCGACGCCACGAAGCCGATGGGTTTTTCAGGCGGATTATCCTGAATCTCTGGATCAATACATTGTACCGCATGGGTGTTCACCCAAGAAACCTGATGAAATATTATTGAATTTTTCTGGCGATATGAAAGAGAAAAAATTTTACTATTGTTGTGAAATGTGGAACTTATTTTCCTTTATGGGCGTTTAATGAAGGCGAGCAAATAGTTAGTTAATTGAAAATAAAGA
>CAZHUW010000348.1:0-2162 GCA_964535295.1 uncultured Bacteroidota bacterium | reverse complement strand
GTCCACGCCGTCCAAGTCGGGCAGGCCAAGGTCCAGAATAACCACATCCGGACGATTCATTGAAGCGCGGTCTAATGCTTGAGTGCCCGTTTCAGCCGTGGTCACTTTATATTCGCTATCCTCAAGCGTACGCTGCAACAAGCGCCGCATCTGAATCTCGTCATCGACAACCAATATATGAGCTGGCGTTGATTCGTTGTTCATCTATACCTCTTTGACGGTTATATTTTCTTCGACCGGCAGGCTGATTTTGAATGAAGATCCTCCCGTTTCTCGGTTATGAAAAGTGATCGTTCCGCCCTGAGCTTCAATAAAACCGCGTGCAATGGACAATCCTAAACCGGTTCCGCCTGTTTTACCGTTGGATACTCTGAAGAATTTCTGAAATATCTTGTCCTTTACTTCCGCGGGTATACCGGGTCCGTTGTCCGAAACGGTGATGAAACAATTCCGATTTTCGATTCCTGAATCAATTTCGATTTTTGTTTCGGGCGGAGTGTACAGGCAGGCATTGTACAGCAGGTTGGTCAAAACCTGCTCGGTCAATCCCGTGTCCAGTTTAACCAGCGGCATGTTTTCAGCTACGCAGATGTTCAACGTTCTGTCTTTTAATTCCGCTTCAAGTTTGCGTACCGTAGTACTGATGAGGTCTGAAATATCGCACCAATCCATTTTAGGTTTCAGGAATCCGGATTCGAGCCGGGTCATGTCGAGCAGGTTGCTTACCAGCCGGTTCAGGCGTTCCGCTGCTGTGTGAACTTCGTTTACAAGAGACTGTCTCAATTCATTTTCAGGAGACTGACGAATATGCATCAAATGTTCTGATGCCGTCATGATGGCTGAGATCGGCGTGCGCAGTTCGTGTGAGATCGAATTGAAAAGGGTTTTGTATAATTTCTCAGATTCCACCACCGCTACTGAATTGATATTGATCTCATTGAGTTGTTCCCTTTCGAGGGCGGACGCGATCTGTCCGATGAAATTTTCCAATAAAGCTTCCTGATCAATGGAGAAAGGCTGTTCCAGACGAATACCGATGACGCCGAGCGGATATCGCGGTCCGGAAATCGGGAAATAAGTTGCCGCGGCAAAAGGCAATGTCTCTGTATATTTTCCGGCTTTTTTTTCATTCCAATAGACCCAGGCCGCAACGGTGAATTCTTTTGGGTCGATCTCAAATGTACTGGCATGATGCGCTTTTGGAGAGATATCGCCGGTAAGGTCGCTCAGAACCATAGCCGTTTCGCCAAAAAAGAATTTTTTGATATTCGCGATCGCAGCGCCGGCGACTTCATCCTGGTTTCTTGCATTTGACAGATCGCGCGTCAACGTATACAAAGCCGTAGCCCGTGATTCGCGCTGGATGACCGCTCTTTCGCGTGCACGTATACGCGCGGTCAGGGTTCCTGTGACGGTGGCAATAACGAAATAGGTGATGAACATCAATACATCCTGAGGAAGTGCAATGTGGAAAGTGAACTGCGGCGGAATAAAATAATAATTCCAGGTCAAAGCGCTAAGAGCCGCGGCAAGCAATACGGGGCCTGTTCCGAATTTTAACGGCATGAGCGCGACCATGAGGAGCAATATGATGGATACGGTTTGATATCCAAAAAACGGCGCTATGGGGTAACAAGCCAAAGCAACTAAGGAAACAATGACAGCCGAACTCAGGTATTGTACAAAACCCGAGTGAAATTTTGGCAGGCGAAGCCATCGCTGCTTTTCGCTCTGGTCAGTGGATCCGCCAACGACATGAATATCAAGATCGCCGCTGATCGCAACGATCCTTTCCAGAAGGCTTTTCTGAAAAGGCCTCGACAATCTTGATTTGCCGACAAGGATCTGTGTCGCATTTTGTTCACGCGCCACCCGCACCAAAGCGTGAGCGATATCTTCATCGGATGTCGTGATGACTTCCGCTCCGAGTTCATGGGCCAGTTTTACATTTTTTGACAATTGATTCTTTTCAGATTCCGTCAGGGGTGTTGATTTTTCAACGAAAACCGCTAGCAACGAACCGTTCATGGCGTATGCAAGACGGCGGGCCCACCGGATCAGTGAAATGCAGTGACGGCTGGAGTTGATTCCAACCAGAAGACGCTGGCTGGATTTCCAAGGTCCGGAAATCCTGCGTGCCTTCATGTAATGGCGAAGCTGAT
>CAZHUW010000347.1:0-2166 GCA_964535295.1 uncultured Bacteroidota bacterium | reverse complement strand
CCCTAACAATTCCGTCGCTGCCGGGCACCACCGGTACATCGGCTTTTTTCATCGTATCTTTTGCAAAGGCCTTATCACCCATTTTCTGGATCATTTCGGACCTGGGGCCGATGAACTTGATCCCGACGGATTCGCATATCTCGGCAAATTTGATATTCTCCGAAAGAAAACCGTATCCGGGATGAATGCCGTCGGCGCCGGAGATCTCCGCTGCGCTCATGATCTGAGGAATATTCAGATAACTCTGCGCGCTGGGCGGCGGCCCTATGCATATCGCTTCGTCCGCAAAACGCACATGAAGCGAGTTGGCATCGGCTTCGGAATAGACGGCAACCGTTTTGATCCCCAGTTCTCTGCACGCCCGTATCACGCGAAGCGCTATTTCACCGCGATTGGCGATCATGACCTTTTTGAACATAGTATCCTTTCATTTTTCGTAAGACTTCACGTGGATATAGAACACGGATGACACTGATAAGACGGATTCAAACGGATTTATTTTTAATCTATTTATCGGTGGATATCCGTTAAATCCGCGTTATCCGTGTGCTGTTTTTAATTTACAACTGCACTTCTTCGATCGATCCGGTAATTACTTCCCGGCTTTGCTTTCAGCGCTTTCTTCACTTCGCCTGCGATCTGCGCGATCTGGCCAACATTGGTCAGTTTGTTATTCTCGTTGCTCACAACAGCGATCGATATGGACATCAACGGAAATTGATCCGTCTCATCTTTGCGGTTTTTAGTGACTATGAATCCCTGCCGCCGATCCTCTTCGCTGTACATAGCAGGATATAACTCATTCAACTTATCAATGATCGTCCGGCACACAGGATCGATGCTTTCGGGCGCTGAGAGAACAAAAACAAAATCATCACCGCCGATATGGCCAATAAAATCTTCTTTAGTTCCCATTGCGCTGACCGTTTCTCCGATCACGGCCGCGGTTCTTTTGATCACATCGTCGCCCGCTTTGAATCCGTACTTGTCGTTATAGGCCTTGAAATTATCCAGATCGGCGTAACAAACCGCAAAAACCGACGCCGATTTTATACGAAAATTGATATCGTCTTCGATCGCATAATTACCCGGAAGTTTTGTCAAAGGATTAGCGCCGAGGCTATCCTTATATCGCCGGATCAGCGCTTCCAGCCGCGCAACCAGTTCCTCATGATCTACGTCCTTGGTGATATAATCGTCTGCGCCGCTTTTCAGCGACTGTATCTTGTCGGACACCTGATCGCTCGAACTGAACATAACGATCGGCACATTGCGTGTCGAAGGGCGTTCTTTCAACTGTTCACGTACCGCGTGTCCATTGATGTCCGGCATATTGATGTCGAGCAATACCAGGTCTGGATGTTCGGACCGGATCTTATCAACCCCCTCGTTCCCGCTTGAGGCTGTAATGACCTCAAAACCTTTGTCCTGCAATATGGTGGTAAAAATGAAAATCTTATCCTGCTCGTCGTCGATCATCAGTATTTTTTCTCGAAACATGCACCTTTCCTGCCGCCATCTGAATATATGACGTATCTTATTGTAGCATAAAAAAATATCAAAACTTACAGCAAAAGTCAATCGCGGATTCGTTCACAAAAAGCCTTTGAAAAAGTAGGCTATTATACCTATAATCAACTCCATTGTTTCACAATTACCGGACTGCATTTTCCCCTCCTGCAAGGAGGGGTTAGGGGTGGTTGAAAATGCCAAATGACACGATACATAATCTGAAACACCTAAAGCCGTACAGAAAATCATTAAGAAATCACGGGACTTCCGCTGAAGCCACATTATGGAAATCCCTTCAAAAACGGCAACTCGACGGAAGAAAATTCAGGCGACAGCATAGTATCGGAAACTTCATCGTTGATTTTTTCTGTTACGAAGAAAACCTGGCTATCGAACTTAACGGATCTATTCATGCCGATCCGCTTGTTGCGATGAATGATAACAAGAAAGAAGAATATTTGAGATCGAATGGAATTCGGCTGTTCCGTTTGGAGAACAGGGCTGTGTTTGAAAATTTGGATGGGGTTTTGGAGATGATAAGGAAGTGTTTTCATACTTAACCACCCCTAACCCCTCCTTTCAGGAGGGGAAAAGAGGGATCTACACCCTCCTTCAAGGAGGGGAAAAGAGGAATGTACGCCCTCTCAAGGAGGG
>CAZHUW010000346.1:0-2183 GCA_964535295.1 uncultured Bacteroidota bacterium | reverse complement strand
TTAAGCATTTAAGATTTTTTACAGGTTGAATATATGAATTATTAAAACAATTAATGCATCAGAGTATAAAACACTCGGACTGGGTTGCGTCCGCAAAGGAAGGAATGCGAAACAATATTAGGGGAGCCTCTGATAACGATTTGTTCATGTTGTCTCCGAGAAATACGAAACTAACCAGACCGCCGGAACGACTGACATGGAAGGCATCTAACGACTCCGATGCTAAATTCGCAGTGTCGCTGCGTTGCTATGAGACTGATTTTTCATATGATGCATTGACGCAAAATGATAGTTTTACTCTCGCAACAGACGTTTCGATCTTTCCTGAAAAACAATATTATTGGTTCGTTCACAAGACGGACGCAGATCTGTCTGAAATGCCGCCCGCTGTGTGGTTCAGTGTCTTAAGCGCGCGGAACATCGAAAAACTTAATGCCGAGAAGAATACTCTTCAAACGATCATGCGACATGATACGCTTTCCGTGGCCTTTCATTTGCTGTATGCTAATTTGCTGATATCTTACGAATTATATGAAGAGTGCAGAAATGTTTTGAACGCTGCTGCCACGGTTGAACCCCGCAATCCGGTTGTACAAACATTTTACGCTGTGATTTTTGATAAAATGGAAATGGTGCGAGAGTCTCAGAAGCACATCGAATATTCTGAACAGATTGGCCGTTGATCATTAAGTTATTTTTGAAACATGACGGAAGTCATTTCTTTCCACGGTAACTTTTTATATAATATATGGAACTTTATTGCCCGATAGTGCGTTAAGAGTTGAGTAGAATTAATAGAATATTTATGATAAGATCGTTTCATATAGTAAGAAAAAGTATCTCAGCGGCTGCTGTAACCGCACTAATAGTAGTATATCTGAGTCCGGCTATCAAGGTTTTCTGCTCGCTGGATAACGGCAGATCCATGGCGTGCTGTAAATCTGAGACCGGTTTGGGTTGTGCTTCACAAAATTCAGATAACGTATCAATCAAATCTGCTCACAAATGTCCTTGTCCTTCGATGCAATCCGGGCCGGATAAGAGCTTCGACGAAATATTGCCAAATGCGGGAAAAGCAGACACAAAAGATCATTCTTCTGATTTTACTTATGCGTTTTCAGAATCTTACATGAGTTCAGTATTGAACTCAGTTTCGACCGCTTATGTACATTCGTATTTGTCTTCAAAAGAACGTCTCTCGCTCCTCCAATCCTTCCTTATTTGATCTTCACTTTTTCTTATCATTGATAATAGCATTTTGATTTTATCAAAAATGCTGTTTTTCCATTTTTTATTATGTTGGAAAGCTAGGTTTTCTGAAACATAATAAGGACTTCAAAAAAAGAGGAAGATCGGTATGCTTTATTCTTTAAAGACCGTGTTATGCACAATATTTTTATCCCAGTCCGTATTGGCACAAGCCCAAAGTGTGTTGAATCTGGATGAGTTAATTACGGAGGCTTTAAATAATAACCCTCAACTCCATTCTGCGCGCCATCAAACGGAAGCGGCTAAGCAGCAAATGAAGCAAGTAACTTCTTTTGAAGCCCCTCAAATCGCTATAGAGTTTTATCAAACACCGGTTAGTTCCTTTCCCATTGTTACTAAAAACAGTATGGAAACTGATTACTCCGTACAGCAGATGTTTCCATGGCCCGGAAAATTAGCAGGAATGGGAAAAATAGCAGCCAATAATGCTTCGATGAAAGAACAAGAAACAAAAGCATTAGATAAGAAAATCATTCGTGATCTCAAATCAGCATATTATGAATTGTATTTGATACAGCGAAAGATCGAGATCAACAAAGAAAATATTCTCATCATGCAAAAGATCATCGATATTGCGATAAATCAATATGAAGTAGGCACCGGTGGTCAATCCGATGTTTTGCGAGCGCAAACCGAGTTAACGAAATTGCACAATGAAAGTATTGTACTGAAAAAGGAAAACGGGGTCATTGAATCCATAATTAATACATTAGTCAGCAGGCCGGCTAATCAACCATTGGGAACAATTAAGGATCTTGAAATCCATGATCTTAAGCTTGGCTTTGATCAATTGGCCTCCTTAGCGGCAGAGAACCGTTCCGAACTGAAAGCGATGGGGTATAATATTGAGATGTTTAAGTCGGAGCTGGCACTTGCAAAACGAGAGTTTTACCCCGATATCATGGTACGTGGGG
>CAZHUW010000345.1:0-2184 GCA_964535295.1 uncultured Bacteroidota bacterium | reverse complement strand
TCCACGGCCAGCAGTTCGTCTTGAATTTTTGTCATTTCCCAAATAAGTCTGATAGTTGAAAAAAATCTTCTCATGATTCCGCTCGGTTAAAATTGTTTCCAATTGCGCCAGTACGTGATGTAAGACGATCCGGTGGTTGAATAGAGCGCAAAGAATTTTTTGACGTACGAAGCGCGGTAATACACGTTGATCTTATCTTCATTGCCCAGTCCTTCCACGTTGGCTCCGCCGAAAATTCCGCCGTACACGGATTCTTTATTGTGAAGATCCACGTCTTGTTGAACAACGGATACCGGGCTCGGCAAATAGAGAATACCCTCAAGCTTTTGGCTGTTCTTTAATGACACGTCGCCGTTCACCACGATGATCCCGAATATTTGCCCGCTGTTCTTTACTTCCAGGTTACCTTCGACGTAAACGACGTTGGGCGTATCGCTGGGCGTGCCGTTGGGACGAGGATGATAAAAATTAGCATCGGCGCCCGAAGGGTACGAGACACCATTAGATACCGAAAGGCTTCCGTTGAAATAATGCCCTTGAGCGATCGCCATTTGTTTCAAACGCTCCGTATCCATCTCTGGAAGTTCCGTCGCATAATCTTGTGCCAATGAAGGATTTTCGTTGCCTGCTGAATCGTTGATAGTAACGTCATTCAAGTTACCGCTGACATAAACGGCGAAACTAGAGATATCGGCTAACCGCAAACGGTACGTTTGTCTCGATGCCATGTTGTTGGATGTGGCTAATACCCGAACCTGCAGAGTATCTTTCAAATAAGCGACTACGGTGCTGTCTTCTACATTGATCGTAGCTAAACCGTTTGCAATGACCTGATTATTGGCAGTCCAGTGCCAATTGTTCGTATTCAATGATTTTCTGACGGCAAATTCGATCGCTGACTGGGCGGTGTAAAAGGCTCTTGCGGTTTGAGAATCAACGGCGACCACTTTAGAATTATTCTGAACAAAGTTCACCAGTGTCAACCCGGCCAGGGTAAGAGTCGTTACAAAGAAGATTACAACGATCAGCGTCGACCCTTTTTCGTTGTATAAAGTTTTTGAGATATTCATAATTGCACCTGATTTCATAGTTCGACTAAACTAAACGCAATCCTTGTACCGAATTACGGACAGAAAATCTCAAATATGTATATTGTAAATATTAGAATTATGTGGGACCAGGATGAGGCAATTGGGGTATATAGCTACAGCTATGGCATATTACCATAGTTACTTGCAGCAGGAAAATCAGCGCATATTTCTTAAAAGAATATAATGGTCTTTTGTGATATTGCGGCTCTGGTACGTAATGGTATAATTAAAACGAACCTTGGCTATCTGACTTGAAGGTGATGTGGATGTCCAGACAGTTCCATCCCATTTATAGTAGCTGAATGAAAAACTTGTAATGCCGCTGCCGTACACGACGGTATTTTTTTTGATCTGTCCGCTGGAATAAACCAGATCGATGAGCGAATTGGATGAATTGGTGAATTTGAATTGCGTTGTTGTTGCGGTGACAATACTGGTTTTGTTACGAACGCTTTTTATTTCGCGCTCCAGCATTTCCGATGCCGTATGGGCATTTTGCACCAGGGTTGACGAACTAAGAACATCCACATAGATATCCGTTGATCTTAAGAACAAATAATCCAGTCCAAGAAATACAACGCCGGCAAGTGACATATAAGTGAGTAATTCGATCAGAGTGAATCCGGAGGTATTTCTGACGATTTTATGTAGTGGATTATTCTTCATGGTCAATAACGTGTAAGCCAGCTCTTAAGCTGAACCGTCGGCATGAGATCATGCGTAACCGTCACCACAACTTCAGCATACGATACTCCGGAAAAATATTTTCCCGCGGTATCAATCACCGCTGTACGAACAAACCCGCCGGTCAAATTTTCGGCCGGATATCTCCCGGATGTAATGATCCAACCATAGCCGCGGGACGGCGAGGTCTTATCGGTTATAACCTCTTCCATTTTTTGATTACATAACATGATGGCTCTGGTTTCTGTCTGATAAATGGAATTGTTTATGAAAATGTAAGAGTATAACTGAAGTATGGCGGGAAAAGCGATTGCGATAAAAACGATCGTAGTTACGATCTCTATCATCGAAAGTCCCCGCTCGTTGGCAGTTATGTTCATACTTAATCTCATTTCTTCCCCATGTGACC
>CAZHUW010000344.1:0-2246 GCA_964535295.1 uncultured Bacteroidota bacterium | reverse complement strand
TCACATGGCCCAAATATGATGAGCCCAATTTTCAACAATACATTATTACAAAAAAAGGTCCACCCTTGAATATGGCCAGGACGATCTTTTCCACCACCGTTCAGGATTGCACGTCCTGGACGGACGAGGAATACGTGGGCGGGGATTACACGTATAGACTGCATGTCGTGGCGTCCGGTGTCGGAGCATCCGGACCGGTAACGGATATTGAAGACCCGTTTCCGCTATACCTTCACACAAGTTTAGAGGGCGCGAATAGGCGGGTATCATGGAGTCGTTGTCTCCAAGACTCTGCGTTTGGACAATACTTCCTTGATTTCGGGCCCACAGTAGCTCTGACAAATATCAATGATACGGTGTATTATGATACGACCGTTACTCTGGGTTCACCAAGAAACTATTTGCTCCAAGTTCAGCCGAAAGTTTCGTATGGATCTTACCTTACGAATCAATTGTTTATTCAAACAACTATGGGTCAGAGTTTACCGGCATTTAATACCATCAGATCGGTGCCGTCGACGGGCAGGACGTATTTTTCAAATAACAATGAAGTGCGCGTAATTGAAACGGCAAGCCATAACCTTTTGACATCAGCCATTTTTCAGTTCCAGGAACCGGCCTCGCAGAATATTGGATTTGACATCAGTACGAACGGCGCGTACGCTTTTGCAACCTACGGCAATGACATGGTTCGTATCGATCCGGCAGGGCTTAATATATTGGACACATTATGGATGACGGACATCATAGGGAGAACCGGTTATCCTTGGTCGATTGCCGTGTCGGGTAATGGCGTGCTCGCCATTCAAACACTGACTTTCCCGCAACCCTATTCGGTATCCGCAGACCTGATAATTCTTTATGATTATGTGAACCGAAGGCTCCTTGATACGATGAGGAGCCCGGCCATTTTTGCTGACATGAGTATTTCAGGCGACGGAACCGCGCTCATAGTTGACAACAAATTATATCAATATAAGAACGACTCCCTGGCCTTGATCATGGAAAAACCTTATTATTTTCCTATGTTGTCTTTCGTAGGTTCGGGGTCAGAATATTTTGAGACTGTGTTCGATCTGTCGGCTCCGGCCCTCAATGTGCGCAGTCTGCCGGATCACAATATCATTCGTCGCATAGACATGCCCGACATACCGGCAACACCCCAATATGATCCGGTAACCGGGTTAACGGGAACGAGTTTTCGTAATATGAACAGATATTTTGTGTATGACCATACCAACGGAAACTATATATGGAACCACTTCGGCGCAAATACAGAGTGGACGTTCTTAAATGGGAATCTGTATCTCAAAGCAGGCTATTGGTTGAAAGTAGTTCAATGATCATGTTAAGAACAACATTACTCACGATATACTTCCTTTTGAGTTCTTTGCCGGTTCTCGGTCAGAGCGTGAAGGCTGAATTCAGCATGACCCAAAACAGCTACTCGATGTCCGACCTTAAAGCTTATCAAAACCATGTACGTATTTATCGAAATTCTTACATGAAGATCGTCGATAACTTTCCGGACTATTTTGGCTATTCTGTTACCTTGATGAAATCGATCAGGCCGGGCTTATATGCGGGTTTTGTCTATGGTCGGCTTTCCACAGGCGGGAAGATGGCTTATTCGGATTATTCGGGATCGGCTGCTGAGTACTTGAATCTCACGTCGAATTCACTTGGTTTAGCATTCAGCTACGATGTTTTTACAATATCCAGATTCAAACTTCAGCTGTCTTTGCATGCCGTAAACAAGTGGTCGAAGCTCAGATGGAAAAGGACGTTTCGGGTTTGGGATGAAGCGGAAGAGGAAAAGTACCATTGGAATTCTGATGGCTGGGGGATCGAACCGCGTGCCGGAATAATGGTTCGGGTAATGAAGCATATTGATGTGGGTTTTCTTGCAGGATACCATGCCGATTCAAATTCGGCATTCACAAGGCATAGTAGCACACTCCAGATTGCCATGTTCCAGTATTACAGAAGATATATAAAGCCTCAATGGAATGGGATTCGTTTAGGCGGTGCAATATCTATGGGTATTTGATCTTAATTAAAGGATTAAATATTCAATGGATCATAGCCCCAAATCCGAATAATCAAATTCCTCGATCAGATGTTCCGCATTATTCCTGACGTTATTCACCGCAGGATTGGCGTAGTACTGTATGATCTGTTCTTCCGAAATGGGATTGAGGAATGGAGTAATATCCTCGTAGGTCTTTCGTTCCGGGTCGAGCCAG
>CAZHUW010000343.1:0-2264 GCA_964535295.1 uncultured Bacteroidota bacterium | reverse complement strand
GAAATGATTTTTGTTCCCGATGACGTTGCAGACGGGACTTATTTTCTTAACATTCAAATACCGGCTTTTGTTGCGGACGCAGCACCCAGCCGCCCAATACTTTACAAAATCAATTAGAGAGATGGACTTACAATTCAAAAACAGTCGATCATTTGCGCAAATTCTGGATTCAAAAGATCCTCTCAGGCGCTTCAAGAACCGATTCCACATTCCAAAACATAAGAACGGTAAACCGTGCGTTTATTTGTGTGGTAATTCCCTTGGTCTCCAGCCAAAAACTACGCGGGCGTATGTTGAGCAGGAACTCAAAGACTGGGAGATGCTAGGCGTGGAAGGGCATTTTCATGCAAAGAACCCTTGGCTTTCCTACCATGAGTACCTTACCAAAAAAATCGCGAAGATCGTCGGCGCAAAAAACGGCGAAGTGGTGAGCATGAATTCTCTCACTGTTAATCTGCATCTGATGATGGTAACTTTTTATCGACCGACGGCGAAACGCCATAAGATATTGATAGAACAGAGCGCATTTCCGTCGGATCAATACGCTGTTACTTCGCAGATCCGTTTCCACGGATTCGATCCGAAAACGTCGCTGATCGAAATGAAACCCAGGCAAGGTGAAGATATCATTCGAACCGAAGATATAGAGCGAAAAATCGCCAAAGAGGGCGCTTCGATCGCATTAGTTCTTTTTGGCGGGATCAACTATTACACGGGCCAGGTGTTCGACATGAAACGAATCACAAGAGCCGCGCATGCAAAAGGCTGCGTGGCTGGATTCGATCTGGCGCATGCGGCGGGCAACATTGTTATGAAACTGCACGACTGGGAGGTGGATTTTGCCGTATGGTGTACTTACAAATATCTGAATTCAGGGCCGGGATCGATTGCGGGGTGCTTTGTCAATGAACGGCATACGAAAAATTCTAAACTCAACAGATTTGCCGGCTGGTGGGGACATGATAAGAAAACAAGGTTCCTCATGGGCCCTGATTTTCATCCAATACTTACGGCGGAAGGATGGCAATTAAGCAATCCGCCGATTCTGCAGCTTGCGTCATTGAACGCGTCGCTGGCTGTTTTTGATGAGGCGGGAATGCCGGCGCTGCGGAGAAAATCGGAATTACTGACTGCTTATCTTGATTTTTTGATCAACGAATTGAATAACCGTCATATTTCAATCATTACGCCATACGAAGCGGATCAACGAGGGTGTCAGTTGTCTATCCGATTCGGGCAATACGGTAAAAAGATTTTCAAAAATCTCATTCATCACGGCGTGATCTGCGATTGGAGGGAACCCGATGTGATACGCATAGCGCCGGTTCCACTGTACAATTCATTTCTTGATGTTTATACTTTTGTTCAAATCTTAAAACAAACTTTATAAAAAAATGTCAAACAAAGTCATCCTTATCGGCGCGGGATTAGCCGGGCCCCTTTTGTCGGTATATCTGGCCAAAAAAGGTTTTCAGGTGGATCTTTACGAACGACGCCCTGACATGCGAAAGATGAAGATCGGAGCAGGCAAATCGATCAATCTTGCTTTATCGGCGCGGGGTATCCATGCGCTGAAAGAGGTGGGGCTTTATGATGACATCATGAAGATCGCAATTCCGATGAAAGGGCGTATGATCCACGATCACTCGGGGAATTTGAATTTTCAGCCCTACGGCACGAACGATTCCGAAGTGATCAACGCCGTTTCACGGGGTGAACTGAATATTCGTCTGATGGATCTTGCTGAACAATATGACAATGTGAGCATCTTTTTCAATGAACGCTGTACGGGGATGAATTTTGCCACCGGGGAAGTTCATTTTTCAAATGAGGATCTTAAACAAAAACACTCGGAAAAAGCAGCCACGGTCATAGGAACCGACGGATCAGCGTCCGCAATAAGAATGGACATGTTGAAGATCGGGCAGTTTAACTTTTCTCAGAGTTATCTCGAACACGGATATAAAGAGCTTGCGATTCCTCCTGGAAAGAACGGCCAATTTCGCCTTGAGAAGAATGCACTGCATATCTGGCCGCGGAAGACCTATATGCTGATCGCATTGCCTAATTTGGACGGGAGTTTTACCTGCACGCTGTTCTACCCGATGGAAGGGGAGCACAGTTTTGAAAGCATGAAAACAGAAAAAGATGTGCAGACGTTCTTTGAAAAAGAATTTCCTGATGCATTGCCTCTCATGCCAACTCTGTTGGATGACTATTTTAGTAATCCGGTTGGAACCCTGATCACTGTCAAGTGTGCACCG
>CAZHUW010000342.1:0-2337 GCA_964535295.1 uncultured Bacteroidota bacterium | reverse complement strand
GAAAAAATGAAAGAAGAATTCAAGATCGACAGTTTTCTCGGCGGAACGCTTCTCATTCTGGCGGCGGTGTTTGCAGCGGGTATATGTGAAGAAATGTTGATCCGGGGCATGTTCCAGGGCGCTTTGGAAAAACGGATGAATGCGGTTTACGCGGTCGTAATTTCCAGCCTGGTTTTTTCGTTTATTCACATAAATCCCTGGGGCGGCATTCAGATTTTTGTCATTGCCGTTTTCCTGGGTTTGATCGCGTGGCGCACCGGAAGTATCGTTCCAACGATCATCATGCATGGAATGAATAATTTTATCGTTATCGTCTTCAATAACCTTGAACCTGAAACTCTTTTATGGTACGGCGATGAACATCACATAGAACCGGTCATGATCGGCATCGGCATTTTGTTTTCAATCGTTGGCATAGCAGGGTTGTGGAAATCGGCCAACCATTCTGAAAAGGCGCCCGTTTCATGATGGAAATTACATAAAATCATGTCCACATATGACTTTTGTCATAGAAATATGCTATAAAGTTGCTTACCTTAAAACCGCTGAATTAAGCAAAGCCGGTCAAATGAACGGCTTTAACTCAATCTCTTCTTCGCTGAATCGTTAGGTGAATATATGATCTCAGCCATTGCCGGATTTGCAGCCGGTTCCATCCATGTTTTGACAGGGCCGGACCACCTCGCCGCGATCTCGCCCCTTGCCGTTGATACGAAAAAATCCAGCTGGAATATCGGCTTTCGCTGGGGGCTTGGCCATACCACTGGCGTCGGATTGGTCGGCTTACTTGCGCTTGCCGGACGTGAACTCATTCCGGTCGAACTCATCTCCTCATACAGTGAACGCCTTGTCGGCCTAGTTCTGATCGCCATCGGAATCTGGGGCATTCATAAAGCGCTGACCAAGAAAATCCATACGCATCGTCACGCACACGACGGCAGCGAACATGTGCATGTACACGCCCATGTTTCCGGCGAGCACGACTCCGATTACGCCCATCGTCACACGCATGCTGCGTTATTCGTGGGCATTATTCACGGCCTTGCAGGAAGTTCACATTTCCTTGGCATCCTTCCGGCACTGGCATTGCCCACGCGTACCGAGGCCGTAATCTACCTCATTGCTTTCGGTGCAGGAACGATATGCGCGATGATGGCTTTCGCATCATTCATGGGGGCCGTTGCCGTCAGATTCGCAAAAAGAGGGATTCAATTATACAAACGATTGTTAGTCGGATTCAGCGCCGCTTCCATTCTCATCGGCGGGATCTGGTTATTTATTTGACGCGGGAGCGCCGATATGCATGAACTTTCCATAGCACAGGATATCATCGGCATCGTTCAGGAAAATCTTCCAAAAGGAAACGGGCATGCCGTGAAGTCGGTCAAACTGAAGATAGGAAAGCTGACCAATATCCTGCCGGACTCGCTGGAATTCTGCTTCGATGCCCTGATCCGGTCAACGCCGCTTGACGGCGCAAAACTCGAAATCGTGCGCATCCCTGTATCGGTACATTGTCAGCAGTGCCATACGGAACATGAGATCGAAGGTATTGCCTTCGCCTGCCCGTCGTGCGGAAGTTCAAATATCAAAATGACCGCAGGGGATGAACTGCAGGTTTCGGAGATCGAAATTTCAGATTAAGGGAGTTATTATGAGCCTGATCACTTTAGAAAGAAAAGTTCTCGAAAAGAACGATGCGATCGCGCAAACGATACGTACAAAGTTAATTCAACAAAACATATTTGCTTTCAACCTGGTCAGTTCTCCAGGCTCCGGTAAAACGAGCCTCGTTGAAAGGACCATTCATCATCTAAAAAGTAAGATCTCCATCGCCGTCATAGAAGGCGACGTCCAGACCGATCTTGATGCGCAGCGTGTGCATGCGCTCGGTATTCCCGTTGTGCAGATCGTGACCAACGGCGCTTGCCATCTCGAAGCGGGGCTGGTGCGCGACGCGTTTGAACAATTGGATATTTCGAATATTCAAATGCTCATCATCGAGAATGTTGGAAACCTGGTTTGCCCCGCCGGCTATGATCTTGGCGAGTCAACAAAGATCGTCGTACTCAGCACAACCGAAGGCGATGACAAGCCGCTGAAGTATCCCGCAATGTTCCGTAACGCCTCCGTGCTGATCATCAACAAGATCGATCTCCTTCCTTATCTTCCGTGCAATATTGAAACGATGAAAAGTCATGCGCGGTCGATCAATCCGTCGCTCAAAATCTTCGAAACCTCCTGCACGACGGATCAGGGTATGAACGAATGGTGCGCCTGGCTCGAATCGCAAATAAAAAAATGAATGCGCGAGTTCACATAGTCATCCGCGGAGCC
>CAZHUW010000341.1:0-2360 GCA_964535295.1 uncultured Bacteroidota bacterium | reverse complement strand
ACAACTTGTTTCACCGGCTTATAGCGAGAGGCTGGAAGGTTATCTACATTGCTGCAGGCATTGAGAGACAAGAATATGAATTTAACGGATTTCAAGTGTATACGGTGCCGAAGAGGCATTATTTTAGTTTCTTTAATCCGTCCATTTCCCGCATCTTGCGTAATCACTCCGTTGCAATTGTGTATCAACGTTCCCGCACCGTATTTAGCACGGGAAATATCGGACTGCGTTTCGCAAAGAAAAATAATTTAAAGTATGTGTTTAGTATCGGAAGCCCGGACGACTTGGTACCTATGTTCTTAACGCGAAGCCTCTGGAAATCACCTATTTCATTATTCAAAAAATCGCTGGCTTCCGTCGATACCTTGATCAAAGACTTTCTTTTCAAAAACAATTTCTTTTTGTCCGATTTGATTATTTCACAGAATGATTCTCAGCGAGCCGCATGCAAAAACGAGTATCATAGAGACAGCGTTATTATCAAATCCTGTCACCCGGTCCCGCCATCCGGATCTTACGAAAAAGATACTCCCGTTTCAGTAAGTTGGGTCGCCAACGCCCGTAATGTTAAACAACCCGAATTATTTCTTGAACTTGCAAGACAATGTGAGGACTTATCAAAAAAATTGGGAGTCACATTTGTTATGGTCATGGGTAAGAATATAATAAATTATCAAAATTCGGCATTCATGCAGAGCCTTACCACACAATTTAACATGACCATCCTTGGAGAAAAAAATATCGATGAAGCAAATGACATTATGGGCAGATCTTCGTTGCTGGTAAACACCAGCGTCTATGAGGGATTTTCGAATACCTATATTCAGGCGTGGATGCGTGAAACTCCGGTGGTAACCCTCCAGTGCGATCCGGACGGCGTTATTGAGACCAACAGGCTGGGTTTTCATTCCAAAACGTTTGACCAGTTGGTCAAAGACGTCCGGTATCTTATTGAAAATGACAAAATACGCACACAAATGGGCGCCAATGCCAGAGCATTCGCCATGGAGAATCATAACATTGAAAAATCGGCAGATGCGATGAACGATCTTTTAATCAAATTGATCGGTTAGATAAAATGGAGTTACTGCAACCGTTGCTGCTTGCATACCTTGCCGCACTGATCATTTTGTCATTTATCTCACCCCGCTGGGCAATACTATTCTTTTTTTCAACTAAATTCACAATGGATATATTTTGGAGTTCTGCCGTCGTTGACGAACTGAATATTCTTAAGATAACCGGCGTGTTATTTCCTCTCTTCTGTATTGTCTTTTTGCTTGTAAAACGCCCCGCAGTTATACAGCACCCATTTTGGAAGTTGCTGTTGACGTTATTTATTCTAAATGGCTTGGCCGGTTTATGGGGCATGACGAACAGTCATTTTCATATCTTGCCGCTCCCGCACAGCCCTTTAACAATAAAACACATCCTGGATTGGAATCTACGATTTCTTAACCTTGCATCTGCGTTTCTGATCGTTCCCCATATTTTAGGTCAAGCCATGGACAAGCTGTTGTTTTTTCGTGCCTTCTTGATCTCAACTATAATTCCGTGTGTCATCAGCTGGTTTCAGCTAAGCACGATTTCAATTGACCTGATGATACGCAATGTTTCGGAGCCTTACTCCGTATCATTATTCCAGCGTTTGAATGCGACCTACCACGACTCCGGTACGTTATCCATTGTCATGTTCACAGGCATCCTTTTATCTATTCTGCTGAGTTTTATCGATGCCTCACGATGGTTGAAAATACTATATATTTTATACGCCTTCCTGTGCTCGACGATATTGTATTTCACTTTCAGCCGGACCATGTGGATATGTCTTACGTTGTTTCTTGTGCTGTTTTTTCTGGTTCAAAAAAGATATAACTTCATGTTGACGATAATACTTATTGCGATGGTCATCTTCACCCTCATTCCTCTGACCCAGAAGCGATTTGAAAGAGAATTATCATGGATCGAAAACGGCACCGACCTCACAAATTACAAAGAAATCGAAAAACTCGGAACCGGACGCATCTGGCTTTGGAATGACGCAAGGAAGCACTTTCTCAAGCTGGACATGATATCAAAAGCTATCGGATCCGGCGGTTCATACGGTTCACACAATCAATACATTGCCTGGTTATTACGTAACGGAATAATCGGCTTGACAGTCTGGCTGTTTTTTCTGTATAAGACAGGGAATTTATTGTGGATAAAAGCAAAAGAAGAACGAACTGAACGATTTATCCCATTTATTTTTGTGTTGTTTTGTGCCGTAATAGGTATTATGAATGTTTTTATGCAGCCTTGGGATAACATCACTTTCAGTTACTTTTTTTGGGGCGCGATTGGATTGTCCCTCCCCCGCA
>CAZHUW010000340.1:0-2365 GCA_964535295.1 uncultured Bacteroidota bacterium | reverse complement strand
GTTGGCTTAATGCGGAATCGGATTTCCGTGAATGTGAGAAAAATATTTTGCAGAGTGCCAAAAAAACCTCTAATAAATACATCACAATTCTGGTGATGTTCGATGCCAGTTCGGACCCAAAAAGTTTTCGCATCCGAACCAGTCGATTGAAGCTTTTGGCCGGTTTCTTTAGTATCATTCTTCTTTTTCTTGCTGGTTCTTTGATATACTATTATGCTTATTCCTATAAGATATTTTATTACGACGATCTTCAAAAAAAATACGAACAGCTGGCTGCAGACAATAAGCGAATCAAATTGATCGAAAGACAATACCGCCAGGTCAAGCAGGAAAATGAAAAGATCCGAATGGTATTCGGGCTCGTGGGCCAAACTCAGGACACGTTGGGGTCCCAGTCGATGCGGCAGTCGTTAAATTCGGATAAAAATACCGAAAACTATTCTAATACGGAAGAAAATCTATCCCGGAACCCATTGATCGGGATGGATCAGGAGAGATCGATCCCCACGGATTATCTGATGTATTCCAAAATTATTCCGTCGATCATGCCGGTGAACAGCCGGTTTATCACGCAGGGTTTTTCAAAAGGAAATAAAATGAACGAGTTGTTTGGAAATAGTCCGCATTTGGGGTACGATATTGCAGCAGAGGAAGGTGCTCCGATCATGTCGACGTCTGACGGCTGGGTAGTAATGGCGGATTGGCTGAGTGATTACGGCAACACGGTTATACTTTATCACGGTTTCGGCTACTTCAGCGTTTACAAGCATGCGCAATATCTTTTGTGCCGGGAAGGCGCCTTTGTTAAGGGCGGTGAAGTAATCGCTACGGTCGGGAAGACCGGTATACTCGCCACCGGCACGCATTTACATTTTGAGATCTGGAAAGACGGCTTGCCGCAGGATCCGTCGGAGTTTATTCCACAACTGCAGGATGTTATGAAAATTTCTACTGCGAAACATTAGAAAGAAGTTTATGGCAAAGGAGAATGACATACAGTCGGGGATGAATCTTAATTTGATCGGGCGCGGAACGATGATCGTTGGCACGATTACGGCTTCTTCTAGCATCCGCATCGAAGGAGAGATCAAGGGCAAAGTAGTTTGCCATGACCTGGTCACCGTGGGGTCAACGGGCAGTGTGGAGGGCGATATCGATGCGAAGAACCTTGTGATCGGCGGACGTGTAAACGGTAATTTATCGGCACAGGACAAGTTGGTCATGGAAGCTAAGTCGGGAGTGACCGGGGATATACGTGCGCGGCGTCTCGTGGTTGATGAAGGCGCCACGTTTGAAGGAAAATGTTCGATGAAGGAGATCAAGGAGAAATCATTGATCATGACGGATAATCCGGGCGTAGGCGAAATGAAGATCGCGAAAGGATGACTTTGAGCGATGGGAATCAAAAGCCTTTAAAACAATTTGCCGATTCGGCCCAACAATTAGGGCCCTTTCTGACATGGGGCTGGCAGTTTGCCGTGACTTTGGGATTGTTGTCATGGTTTGGGCACTGGCTGGATGGAAAATTTGATACGAAAGTACTGTTTGTCTTATTGGGTATTTTTCTAGGGTTGGCGGGCGGTTTTTATAATATGTTCAGAATGGTCTCCAACTTACCTAAACCGGGTAAAACAAAAAAAGAAGAGCCGAAGTTGTGAGTCAGAAATATTTTTTAATGACGGTCTTAACCATCACCTGCATTGTGTTCTTTATCATCAATGCTTTCCTGACCGAGAACAGCGAAATCACTATTGTTCTCAGCGCCTGCGGACTTGCCTTGGTGCATGTCGTGTCGGGTTTTTATATGACACGCTGGGCATTCAAGAAATCGATGAAGCTGTTCCTTGGGATCGTAATGGGCGGGATGGGTATCCGTATGCTGCTTATCGGCATACTGATCGTCATTCTTGCAAAAGTAGTACAAATCGACATTAAATTGTTCATTGTCACATTTGGTATCTATTATCTCCTGTTTCAAATGGTCGAGCTCTATTTTATTAATCGTGGGCTCCAGTTGAAGAAGGTGACTAAGAGTTGATATCGTAAGAAGTTTATTAATGGACCCGCATTCGCGGAATTAAAACAGGAATATAGAAAGCATGCTATTACATTTACTGCAAGATCCGCACGTACATGAGGAGACAGCAAAAGCTGCAGGCAAAGCGGCCGAAGAAGCCGGCAAAGTAGACATCGGCGGAACCATTCTCCATCACATTACCAATTCCCACGAACTTGAATTGCCGTTTTTAGGCGTCGTTAAACTCCCTCATTTCGATCCTGTTCATATCGGCGGGCTGACGATCGATCTGTCGCCGAGCAAACATGTGGTCATGATGTGGATCGTGGCGGTTTTGTTGCTGCTCGT
>CAZHUW010000339.1:0-2378 GCA_964535295.1 uncultured Bacteroidota bacterium | reverse complement strand
GACGGATAAATTCCTCATCGGAAAGGCTTTCTTCTTTGCCCGCTAAAAGCATCATGATCGTATATCCGCATCGCCGGACGTATTCTTCATTCGACGCGATCCATGCGTTCATTTTCGGCGTGATGAAAGGGGAAGGAAAAACCACATTGGAAACGAACGCATCAGCCAGCGCATAATAACGGATATCGCCGACCCACCGGTCGATTAATTTTTCGTCAACGGCGTCTTTATCGACGATCACGGTTGCCAATATCTGAGCGTCGATATTCCCGGTACTCCATAATTCGATCGCAAGCGCATGATCGGTTTTGACCTTTTTTTGGAGACGGACGAATTGCGCCGGGCTCACGCCGAAATAACTTCCTGTAGCGCCGTGCAAAGCATAACTTGCGCGCAGCTTCTCCGTTCCAACCCGCTCCAATTCCGTCATGATCTCCTGAAATGTCATGATCCGCCTTTCCTGAGTAACTTGCGAGCCAGTTCCGTGATGCTCGATAAATGATGATCATCGTGTTCTGCCGTAAAGTACACCATATCCACAACCCGCATGGGCTTCTGAATGCGCGGATGAAGCGCGATCACCTGGTGGGTCTCGTCGTCCAGTCTTTCAAGCCGGTGAACAAAACGGGTTCGCACGGCCCGAAAATCTTTGAGTATGTTTTCAATCAAATGGGCATTATGATTCGCGTCATGCGTTTTGCGGTTGGTTCCGTCCCAGGCCCGCAGCGTTTTGGCGCGGAAAATAAAATCATCCACCCGCCCGCAGTGCAGCTCGTCCAGATCCACCAAATGTCCGGCATGCTCCTGGATCGACCAGCCGTGTTCTGGTTTTATGGTCAATATGTCTTTGGGAAACGAGTGAATAAGTTCCTCCAGTCTCGAAGGCGTTCCGCGAACGCGTTCTAAAAAATTAGGGAACATTCCCAGCGGATAATTCAATTCAAAACTTCGGTCGGTCCATTTGGTTTTTGTGATCATGGTTTGATACTGCCTAAATGAAAATTATTGAATACGCGATGACGCGGATTTTTAACAAAATCAAAGATCACAAATCGTTGATCTTTGTTCATTAATCCTTTTCATTTACTTCCGAGTTATATTAACCTATCCTCAAAACTTTTGCTCCGCGCATTTTTCCCTGTTTCATCTCAACCAAAGCGCGGTTGGCTTCTTCCAGCGGAAACTCTCTCACTTCCGGGCGGATCGGAATGGATGCGGCAACTTTGAGAAACTCTTCAACATCGGCGCGTGTGACATTGGCCGCACTCTTGATCTCCTTTTCCATCCACAGATGTTTAGAGTAATCCATTTTCATCAAATGATCTTTATCATCATCCTCTTTGCGGATCGCATTGATGACCAGCCGGCCGCCAGGGTTCAGATACCGCAGGGCTTCCACAATGGGTTTCCACGCGGGCGTGAAGTCGATGATCGCATCCGGTCTTTCCGGCGGCGTCTGTTCGGTTTTGCCGCTCCAAGCTGCTCCGAGTTCGAGAGCAAAATCCTGGTCCTTTTTGCTTCGCGCGAATACATAGACCCGGCTGTTGGGGAATCGATACCTCGCCAGCTGGATCACGATATGCGCCGAGGCGCCGAACCCTGTCAGTCCTAGAATTTGTCCGTCTTTGAGGTTCGTTAAGCGCAGAGAACGGTATCCGATCGCTCCGGCGCAAAGAAGCGGCGCAGATTCTTCGTCTGAAAAATTATTTGGAACGGGAAACGCAAATGCTTCTTTCACCGTCATGTATTCGGCATAACCTCCATCGGCATCGCGCCCGGTCGCTTTGAAATGCGTGCATAAATTCTCCATGCCGCATTTACAAAAAGAACACGTACCGCAAGACGAAAATATCCAGGCTACGCCAACACGATCGCCGGCAGCAAATCGCTGCGCTCTTAAGCCCTTTTTTTCTACACGGCCTATTACTTGATGTCCAAGGATCACAGGCAGTCTGGCCGGCGGCGTTCGGCCTTCGATCTCATCCAGTTCCGTATGGCAAACCCCGCAAACAGAAACCTTCACCAGGATCTCGTCATCAGCCGGTTCCGGCTCAGGCACCACCTGCATTTCCAAAGGCTCGTGATTTTCTCTGAGAGAAGCGAGCCTTTGAAGCACCATTGCCTTCATGGTCGTTCGGCTAAAAAAGGTTTTATCAATTTGTCGTGCAATTTACTCAATGATAACAACGCTATAATGGATGCAATCAGCGCCAGTGCCATATCGCTTTGCGTATCCCAGATATCGCCCTGGCTGCCGAGAAATTCGTCCGCCGATTCCCCGCCTTTGATCACGGCATATTGCCATTCTATCAACTCGTACATCGCGCTGATTGATAGGCAAATACAAACCACGACGAAAAACAGCCACTTTCCTTCTT
>CAZHUW010000338.1:0-2397 GCA_964535295.1 uncultured Bacteroidota bacterium | reverse complement strand
ATCTTGTTGGTTTTGACTTTGTTCTTTACTTCATACCAATTATAATTGTTGTCATAATAATAATCCCGATCCACGCCTTCGACATGGGCAAACCGCATTGCGCCGCTCAGATAAAAACCGTTCTGGTGTTTTCCAAGGAATTTCCGGTAATGCGCGTCCAGCGTAAACAATTTATTGTCATCGGTTTTTCCGTAAAAGAAGGGGAAAGCAACTTCGGCTTTACGGTCGATGTCAAATCGTGAATACGTTCCGCTCAGCGCAAACGTATGTTTTTCTGCGCTGGCTACCAATGTATAAACCGGGTTGATCTCAATACCGGCTTTTTTGTTTTCCAAGGGGTCGTCGTATTTCACTTCCGCATACATGCGCTGCTGATAATCCATCAAAAGCTTCTGATAAATAAGCACACTGTCCACTTTGTTTTCCAAACCCGCATTTTCCTGCGCGTTAACGCGGCTCAAACCGAGCGCCAGTGCCATTAAGCTGATCAACATCGTTTTCATTTTAGAACTCCTCTTTTTGTTGTTCTTCATATTAAGATCACGGTTGTACCTAGATTATTGCAATTCAAATGCCAACACATAAACTGTTTAAAAACAAAGGTATCTGGAGATGATTGCGTGAATAAATAAGACAGTGTGATGGCGTCAATATTCAAAAAAAGCAAAGTGCAGAACAAACCGAAGTTCATTCTGCACTTGCCTGAAGAAGGAGGAGTTGGCTAAATATTATTTTAAACTCAGGAGAATTAATGCGCTCAATTTGATCAGACAATAAACGTAGATGAGTAATTTGTCATTGAATAAGATCCGTGTCATAAATCCTCCGTTTGGATTTTCTTTATGAACTTTGATTACATGATATCCAATAACCTTGCCAAACTTTCGATCTGTTAATTCTTAACGAATTAGATATTTCTATTGGAAATTTTTCATGTTGAAATAAATCACAATGCCATACTTTTATGGCAGGAGGTGTGTTCTGAAGCATATTCTGATGGCATCAGTATCACAATAAAATCAAAAAATCAATAAAACCTGACGCAGGTCATTGTTATAAGATTTTTTGATTGTACCTTATAAGCATACGCAAACGGAGGGCACTATGGTTAAGGAATTGTCCTATAAGCAGCTTCGCAAAATTACGGATCCGGAATCACTGAATTTAGAAACGACAGAACATCTCACGCCCCTTGATGGGATCATCGGACAGCCCCGAGCCGTGTCGTCTCTGAGGTTCGGGCTGGGTATTCAGGAAGTCGGGTTCAACGTGTTTGTTTCCGGCCCGCGGGGTATGGGAAAAATGACCGCTGTTAAATCCTTTCTTGAGGAAATGGCCAAGAACAAACCGACGCCTTCGGACTGGTGCTATGTCAATGATTTTAACGACGGCGGCCAGCCGAAAGCATTACGCTTGCCCGCCGGCCGCGGAAAAGAATTTCAGCAGGACGTAAAGAAATTCGTGGAATTCATCCGCCGCGAGATCCGCAAACTTTTTGAAAGCGACGAATACAGTTCCAAACGCGATCAGATCATCGGCGTCATGCAGAATAAGCGTGACCAACTGATGAGGGATTTCAGTAACGCCGCCGCAGGCGAAGGATTTTCCCTGCAGGCCACGCAATTAGGCGTTGTCCTGCTGCCGTCAAAGGACGGCCGGGCCATGACGGAAGAGGAATGGAAAGCCATTCCGCAAACAAGTCAGGATCTGCTGATCGAAAAAAGAAAAGCAATGGAAGAGCGCCTCAAAGTTGTTCTGAAAGAGATCCGCCTGATGGAAAAAGCCGCGCAGGCATCCCTCATGGAACTCGATCAGCAGGCGGTGCGTTATCTGGTAGGCGGGGTACTGGAAGACCTGAAGGAAAAATACAAGAATCTCAGCGATGCATCCGGTTGGTTTGACGACATCGAGAGCGACATCCTGGAAAATATCGAGTCATTCAAACAAACGCCGGATGATAAAGAGAAGACCGAAGACGTTCCATCCAATACCTATCAAGTCAATTTATTCGTTGACAACAGTAAACAAGAAGGTTTGCCGGTGGTATTGGAACTCAATCCTACGTACAACAATCTTTTTGGCCGCATCGAGAAAGAAGTTTATCAGGGTACCTTATATACCGATTTCACGATGATCAAACCGGGTGCTCTGCATCGCGCAAACGGCGGATATATTGTTCTGCAGGTGGAAGATGTGTTAAAACACTTCATGAGTTGGGACGGCCTCAAGCGTGCGCTTAGGTCGGGTTCTATCCAAATCGAAGAACTCGGTGAAAGCGTCGGCCTTACCACGACCAAGACGATCCGTCCGCAGCCGATCCCGCTGGACATCAAGGTGATCCTTATCGGCCGCAGTATGATGTATTATATGCTCCATCAGTGGGATGACGATTTCCCG
>CAZHUW010000337.1:0-2415 GCA_964535295.1 uncultured Bacteroidota bacterium | reverse complement strand
CTGTGGTCGCCGGGAACGGATCACGCGGGTATCGCCACGCAAACGGTGGTCGAAAAACAATTGAAATCCGAAGGCAAGGATCGGCGTCAAATGGGGCGCGATGCGTTCGTTGCAGAAGTATGGAAACATAAGGAAGTCTACCGGGCGCGTATCATCGGGCAATTGCAGAAAATGGGCTGTTCCTGCGACTGGGAACGGGAATGGTTCACGATGGACGATACGTTATCCGAAGCTGTGAAAGAGGTCTTCATACATTTCTATGAAAAAGGCTGGATATACAAAGGAAATTACATCGTCAACTGGTGCCCGTTCTCTCAATCGGCGATCTCGGATGAAGAAGTGGAATATAAGGAAGTGAACGGGAAACTCTGGCACTTCAAATATCCTGTGAAGGGTTCTAACGAATTTATGATCGTTGCAACCACGCGCCCGGAAACGATGTTAGGCGATACCGGCGTGGCCGTTCATCCCGAGGACGAACGCTACAAACATCTTATCGGGAAAAAAGTGATACTTCCTATCGTCGGCCGTGAAATACCGATATTCGCTGATGCTTATGTTGACAAAGAATTCGGATCGGGCGCCGTAAAAGTGACACCGTCGCACGACCCCAATGATTTTCAAATGGGCAAACGGCATCAATTGGAATTTGTCAATATCATGAATACGGATGCGTCGCTGAATAAAAATGTACCCGCAGGCTATCAAGGCCTCGATAGGTTTACGGCGCGCAAAAAAGTTGTCGAGGAAATGCAGCAGCTTGGTTTTCTCGTCAAGATAGAGGATCATTTGAATCGCGTAGGCTATTCCCAGCGCGGCAATGTTCCGATCGAGCCGCTGGTCTCCGAGCAATGGTTCTTAAAAATGGATGATCTCGCCAAACCGGCTTTGGAAGCCGTATTGAAAGGCGACATTAAGATTCATCCCGAGAAATGGGTCAAGACGTACGAACATTGGATGAACACCATCCGAGACTGGTGTATCTCGCGTCAGTTATGGTGGGGGCACCGGATCCCGGCGTATTACCTGCCTTCCGGAGAGAGGGTTGTCGCTAAATCGAAAGAAGAAGCGATCCAAAAATTCGAAATTCAAAATTTAAAATTCAAAACTGAAGACATCCGTCAGGATGACGACGTATTGGATACATGGTTCTCTTCCTGGCTCGTTCCGTTCTCTTCGATGGGCTGGCCCAAAAAAACGGAAGATCTGAATTATTTTTATCCGACAAGTTTATTGGTCACGGGCCCCGACATCATTTTCTTCTGGGTTGCGCGTATGATCATGGCCGGGCTGGAATTCACAAACAAACCTCCGTTCACACAAGTGTATTTCAACGGCATTGTGCGTGATGAAAAAGGGCGAAAGATGAGCAAGTCGCTCGGAAACGGTATCGACCCCATCGCCGTGATCGAAACGTATTCCGCCGATGCATTACGCTTCACGCTCGTTGATCTCAGCGCCGAGGGCCAGGATATCAATCTGAGTGAAAAACAATTTGAGATCGGCAGGAATTTCTCCAACAAAGTGTGGAATTCGTTCCGCTTCATTGCCATGCAGATGGAAAGCTGCCCGCAGGCGCGGCCGGTATTGCCGGATGCGTCCAAGATCACAGAACTCGCCGACCGCTGGATCCTGAGCCGATATAACAGCGCCGTGGCCGGCATTACCGACGGATTGGAGAATTACAAACTGCACGACGCGATGAATTCTGTATACCAGTTCTTCTGGAACGACTACTGCGACTGGTATCTCGAACTGATCAAAGAAAGGATGTATAACGGTTCGGATGACGTGAAAGTACAAACTCTTTCTATGGCGCTGTATCTCATGGAAGGGATCATGAAACTCATGCATCCGATCGTGCCTTTCATCAGCGAAGAAATTTGGCAGCGTCTTGCGCCGCGCAAAGACGGCGAAAGCATTATGGTGCAGAAATGGGAAAACGCCGAACGCAGTTGGATCAAGCCGGAGGTGGATAAAGAATTTGAACTCATTCAGAATGTCATCGTTGCGGTAAGGAATATCCGTTCCGAAATGAACATTTCGCCGGCAAAGAAAACCGACCTGATCGTTGTTTGCGGAGAAGCTAAATTGCTCGGTCTGGTCAATACGGCTCAAACTTATATCAAGAGCCTTGCAAGAGTGGAGAATTTTACGGCGGCTGCATCCGTTCCAAAACCAAAACATGCGGCCAGCGCGGTAGTGGCCGGAATTGAGTTGTATGTTCCGCTTGAAGGGATCATCGACGTAGAGGTCGAGCGCACGCGATTGAGTAAAGAGATCGCGCGTCTCGAAGGTCAGGTTGAAGGCATAAATAAGAAATTGGGTAATGCCGATTTTGTAGCCAAAGCGCCGCCGCAGGTGATCGAAAAAGAAAAAGCCAAACTGGATAATTTCCGCGAGACCATACAAAAA
>CAZHUW010000336.1:0-2423 GCA_964535295.1 uncultured Bacteroidota bacterium | reverse complement strand
CCTATAATACCCCGCGAATTTCTCCCGATGGGACCAAACTGGCCGTTTCAATCGGCCTCGTCGCAGGAAGCGATAACGACGTTTGGATCTACGACCTTCGCAGCGGAAGCTTCAACCGGCTGACCTTCGATAAAAAAGCATTCGACCCGATCTGGAGCAACGACAGCAAAAAGATATTTTATTCTAATTCGGCACTGGACGAAGGACGAATCATGGAACATCCGGCCGACGGAAGTTCACCCGGAACGACACGATTAACCGCTAAGACGCCTCAATTTCCTATTGCCTTTTCTGCCGACGGTAAACACCTCATCGTCAATACGATCGGCGGCCCGACCGATGGAGATATTTTCACGATGGACCTTAGCCAAGACAAAGAGTCAAAGCCTCTGTTGAATTCAAAAGCCTATGAATACGGCGGCCACATCTCTCCGAACGGCCGTTATATCGTTTACGGTTCCAATGAGTCCGGAGGCATGGAAATTTATGTCCGCACATTTCCCGACCTGAATGGAAAATGGCAAATATCAACAAACGGCGGCGCAAGACCTTTCTGGTCACCGGACGGCAAAGAAGTCCTGTACATGAATACGACCGGAAAAATGATGTCCGTTCCTGTAAAAAGCGACCCGGTTTTTTCAATGGAAAAGCCGAGAGAACTGTTCGACGTAACTCAGATGTACTTCCCAAACAACCCGCTCAACAACTACGATATTTCTCCGGATGGGAAACGTTTTATCATGGTCCGAAATTATGCGGTTAGCGCTAATGTAACTTATTTTAATGTTATCATAAATTGGTTAGAAGAACTTCGGCGTACCATACCCGTTAATTAATAAGCCGTATGTTCGTCATAACAGACATGCCCTTCAAAGAGGTTTGACAAATGGAAAATTCCAAATCACTACAAACCCTGGAAGAAGAGAATCTGCGCCTGCGTCGTGCCGTCGAGGAATTATCCATTCTCAATGATCTGGCACGCCTCATCGGCGGATCGATGAATTCGCAGGAGGTCATGCAGACTATCATTCACCGTTCTCTCCGCGCCGTGCATGCGGAACAAGGCGTCATTACGCTTGTGGATGAGGAGGCTAATAAACCTATGCGGACATTGGTGCGCAGCATGCAAAGTTCGGGCGATCACCCTCAGTTCCATCTCACCGAAAGTATCCTTGGATGGATGCATCTGAATAAAAAACCTTTGATGATCAATGATCCGCTGAACGATGACCGCTTCCGCGGCATTCGCTGGGAAGCAGCCGTCAAGAGCGTGTTGTGCGTGCCGCTGACGATCAAGTCCAAAATGATCGGCATCCTTACGGCGTACAACAAAAAAGACGGTAAGAACTTCACGGACGACGATCAGCGCCTGATGGCCATTATTGCGGCACAGTCGGCTCAGGTGGTCGAAAATGCAAGGTTGTATGAGCAGGAACAATCCCTGTTGCGGAAACAGGAGGAACAGAATCATGAACTTCTGACCATGAACCAACAGTTGGAAAAGATCACCGATGAGCTAAGACGAAAAGTCGATGTGTTCTACAAATTCGTACCCAATAATTTCTTAAAAGTGCTGCATCTAGAAGAGAATTATGACAGCATCCGGCTCGGCCATTGCGTGGAACGCACCATGACGATCATGTTCTCTGATATCCGTTCATTTACGGCGCTTTCCGAACACATGACGCCGGAGCAGAATTTTCGCTTCATTAATTCTTATTTCAGTTTCATGGGACCGGTCATCCGAAAAAATGACGGATTTATCGATAAATATATCGGCGATGCGATCATGGCTTTGTTTGAAGATGCGGATACGGCGCTTGCTACGGCTATTCTGATGATACAAAATCTCTTTGAGTACAATCGGGGCCGTCAGCAGGCCGGTTACGCAGCCGTTTCCATTGGTGTGGGACTTAATTCAGGGCCGATGATGTTGGGAACCATCGGAGAGGACGACCGCATGGACACGACCGTAATCGGCGATGTGGTCAACCTTGCATCAAGAGTGGAAAGTCTGACTAAGACCTACAACGCGCTTCTGTTGATCACGGAAAACACCTTTCGCAATCTGAAGCATCCTGATAAATACGCCATTCGTCAGATCGATACCGTAAAAATCAGAGGAAAAAATGAACCGATTACTATTTACGAAATACTCGACGTTCTGCCACCGGATCTCAGGAAACAGAAAACGGATATTGCGGAACATTTCTCCCGGGCACTAGACGCGTTCAAAAATAATGAATTCGAAAAAGCCATAAAGTTATTTGAACATTGTGCCGAACATTGTCCGGATGATAAAACAACCATGATTCATCTGGATAGATGCCGCGAAGCCATCACAAAAGAAAAAAAGGATTAGCATATCATGCTCGGACAAACGATTTCACACTACAAGATACTTGAAAAGATCGGTGAAGGCG
>CAZHUW010000335.1:0-2442 GCA_964535295.1 uncultured Bacteroidota bacterium | reverse complement strand
GTGAGCACAATTATTCTTCCTTCTACATCTTACCTGTAGGCCCGCAGAACGGCGTGGTCGGCCCGCAATTGTATTCGATGGTCAGCAATGTCGCAGCACATGAATTCTTTCATATTGTAACGCCGCTGAACATTCACAGCGAGTACATAGAACCCTTTAATTTTGAAAAGCCGAATCCTTCCCGACATCTGTGGCTTTACGAAGGCTGTACCGAGTGGGCCGCGCAGATGATGGAAGTGCGAAGCGGAATCGTCGATGAGAACGTATTTACAAAACGCATGTCGCAGAAAATGCAGTTCAGCGATCAATTCAACCCGAACGTAAGCCTCGTCGACCTGGCGCTGGGTTCCTACGGAGACCTGCGTAACGACTACATAAACATCTATCAAAAAGGCGCCCTGACGGCGATGATGCTGGACATGCGCCTGCTGGAACTATCTAAAGGAAAAATGGGATTGCGTGAAGTGATCCGCAAACTATCCAAAAAATACGGACCAAACAAGACTTTTCCTGAAGAGAAATTCTTTGATATCTTTGTTGAGATGACTTATCCGGAGATCGGCGAGTTTTTTGATAAATATATCAAAGGAACGGAACGCCTGCCGATCAAAGAATATCTGGCCAAGGCCGGTTTCGAGTATGAGCCAGAATTCAACAGCGGAAAATTCATATCTACCAGGGGCCTGCTTGGATTGAATTTTGTAAACGGAAAGATCATGGTTACCGATGCGGATTCGACCAACGAGATAAACCGGCAGACAGGAATTCAAAAGGGCGATGAACTGATCGCGCTGGTCTGGAACGGCAAGGAAAAACCTCTGACCGATCCGGAGTATCAGCATATGAAAGCCGCCATGCAGCCCGGCGAAGAATTCGCCTGGAAAGTCAAAAGGGATGGACAGGAAATGTTGCTCAAGGGAATTGCAGGAAAAACCGAAGTGGTCGAGAAACATGCTATCAAACCCATGTCCGCACCGACCAAAGAACAGTTGGCATTCAAAACATGGTGGCTGACCAACCGCTAACGCGACAGAAAATTATTAAAAAAACCCTTCGGTATTAATCGGCCGGAGGGTTTTTTATTTTCCTTAAGATCAATCCGTACCGCAACCCGTAATCGCTGACCGTGATTCGGTCAAGGCCAAAATAGTTCAATGCCTCCGACAAAATAAGTCCGCCGGCAAATATCACATCCGCTCTTTCAGGCTGCAGTCCTTTGATCTTTTGTCTTTCACTCTGAGTCATAGGCCGCAGATCATCCAGCAATTTTTGAAGTCCTGTTTTAGAAATAGCGTATCGGTTGATCTTGTCCGGTTGATACTTTTCCATCTTTTGTTCCATCGCGGCCAGCGTCGTGACCGTTCCGGCAACACCGATACATCGAATATCTTTGCCCAACGTATAGTGTTCCAGTTTTTCTGTAAGCAATGAAGCGACATATTGTTTCAGAGAGGTTTCCTCCTGCGGTTTTACCGGGTCGCTTTTGATGAACATCTCCGTCATACGCACCGCGCCGATATCCAGGCTGATCTTATGGGTAATGTTGTCTCGGCTGCCGACAATAAATTCCGTGCTGCCGCCGCCGATATCAATGACCAGCATGTCCGAGTCCTCGGCTTCAGAGTCAGGAAGAACCAGGCGGCCGCCCTGAAACGTCCAAAGAGCTTCTTCATCGCCGCTCAATATTTCTATTTCAACCCCGGCCTGCTTTTTGACTTCCCGCACGAACCAATCGCGGTTATGCGCATCCCGCAACGCGCTGGTGCCGCATGCCGTTAATTCACTGCACGCATATTTTTCTGCGATCGCGCGGTAGCTCTGCAATACGGCCACGCATTTCATCAATCCCTCGATACCGATATTCCGGTTCGAATCCACATTTTTGCCGAGCCGGATGATCCTTTGTTCCTCATGAACCGTAGTGATGCGTCCGTCCTTGTCCACATCGGCAATGAGAAGCAACACGGTATTGGTTCCGATATCAATAGAGGCGATGCGGCGAAGCGGATTCATAAAATCAGTGTTAAATGAAAAATGGTGCGGCTGTAAGCCGCTCGTTAACTTATGTTAGGCAAATAGTCATTCATGTAATTTAGATGCTTCGTCTTCTAATAAAGGTCCAATAATTTCCATCCTTCTGTTGCCGGAAGCTATGACATCCCTGCATGACATGTTCATGGAAATATTGCCGCTGTCTTCATTGTACTTGTTCTTGCGACTGCTACTCATACCAAACACTAATCGCCCGACTCCTGACCAATAGACGGCTGCGGCACACATCGGACAAGGTTCAGCGCTTGCATACACACTGAACGAATTCATTTCTTCAAATGTATATTTTGAGTTTGCTTCATACAAAAGCACCATCTCAGCGTGATTCAAATTATTTTTTGCTGTATGAATTTGATTCTCCGCTTCCAGAATAATTTTCCCGGAACGATC
>CAZHUW010000334.1:0-2446 GCA_964535295.1 uncultured Bacteroidota bacterium | reverse complement strand
AGTATGTCGCGCGGGCCTATTGCCATGCCCAAACCGGATAAAGCGTTCCCATTCGGATCGATACCCACATACGATTCGTCTCTCGGATGGCGATTCCCAAACCCTAAGATCGAGGCCCGCGTCCGTCCGCTGAGTATGGGTGAGACGGCGGAGGAAATTTACGCCAAACACAAAGTTCCTCGGGAGGAACAGGACCGCTACGCCGCACAGAGTCATCAACGTGCGATAGCCGCATGGAAGGACGGAAAGTGTTCGGATTTTGTGATTCCGGTTCCGGTTCCCGTCAAAGGCGGCACCACCATGATCGACCGCGATGAAAGCCCCCGTGCCGACACCACGGTGGAAACGCTAAGCAAACTGCGCCCGGCATTTAAGAAGGACGGAACGGTCACGGCAGGCAACAGTTGTCCCATGAGTGACGGCGCATCGATGACCTTAATGATGTCTGAATCTAAGGCCCGCGAACTCGGCTATACCTCATGGTTCAAGATACGCAGCGCGGCCGTGTCGGGAATTCATCCGGATGTGATGGGGCTTGGCCCCGTCGAAGCCAGCCGTAAAGCGATCGCTTTATCCGGGCTCTCATGGAAGGACATCGGCCTCGTTGAGATCAACGAAGCTTTCGCAGTGCAGGCATTGGCGTGCATTCGCGAACTGGGGCTTGACGAAGCGCGGGTCAATGTCAACGGCGGCGCAATTGCCCTCGGCCACCCGCTCGGATGCTCAGGCGCGCGTATCATCGGAACGCTTGCTCACGAAATGCGGCGCAGAGACGTTCAATTCGGCCTCGCCACCATGTGTATCGGCGTCGGGCAAGGTATCGCGACGGTATGGGAGAAGGTGGGGAAGTAATCTTGTATTGTTTATAAAAATGGTTAACGGTCGCCTCATGGGCTTCGGAAGTTAAATCCAATCTCGTAAACTCCTTATTACACTTCCTCGACTTGTTTCAAAAAAATAATTTTTTCTCTTGATTTTCGAACGAGCGTTCGATAACTTATTTCAGTTATTCCAGACTTTATAGTCTTAAATATACCCACCTATGGCAAAAATAAGATCCTGGAAAATGGAAGCCGTTGGAAAACCCATGCGGCTGTTTGAAACCGATGCGCCGGACTTGCAGGCGGATGAAGCGCTTGTTCGCGTGGCCGGATGCGGCGTGTGCCACACCGACCTCGGATTCTTTTATGACGGCGTGAATACCGTTAAACCTCTGCCTTTGACTCTCGGGCACGAGATCAGCGGCGTAGTGGAAGAGGCCGGTTCGGCAGCAACTTACTGGCTGCGCAAAGCTGTTCTCATTCCTGCCGTCATGCCTTGCAGCAACTGCGAACTCTGTAAAAAAGGACAGGTTCGTATCTGCCGTAATCAGAAAATGCCGGGGAATCATATTGACGGCGGCTTTGCAAGCCATGTGGTCATTCCTTCAAAATACCTCTGTGCGGTGGATGTAGCGGACGAAAAAGTGTTATTTGGAAATTCCGGCGCTACACTCGCTCAGCTTTCCGTTATCGCTGATGCGGTCACAACGCCGCTGCAGGCGATCAAAAATTCGGGCCTTGTTTCCGGTGATGTGGCGATATTCATCGGCGCGGGCGGGGTCGGAGGCTACGGAATCCAGATCGCCGCGTCCATGGGCGCGCATGTAGTTGTGCTCGACGTCGACGACAAAAAACTCGAAATGTATTCCCGTTTCGGCGCATCGCTTATGCTCAATCCAAAAACAACGGACACCAAGGCTATTCGCAAATCCATCCAAAGTTGGGTAAAAGAGAACGGCTATAACCAATTCGAATGGAAGATATTTGAAACATCCGGCACGTCCAAAGGACAGGAACTGGCATTCAGCCTGCTGACCTTCGGTTCTAGACTCTGCGTGGTCGGATTCACCATGGACAGCGTGAATGTGCGCCTGAGCAACCTCATGGCCTTTGACGCACAGGCGATCGGTAACTGGGGATGTGACGTTGCTTATTACCCCGAAGCGCTGGAATGGGTTCGCAGCGGCAAAATCCAGCTTGTTCCTTTCGTTCAAACCTTCCCGATGAGCGAGATCAATTCTGTATTTGAACGCTCGCATAAGAAAGAAATTGATAAACGTCCTGTTCTCATTCCTGATTTCTAAACATTGAAAAATTTAAGAACAAGGATCAACGATTTTAAAATAATGATTAATGAATCATGAGTAATTATTAATCGAAAATCGTAGATCAAAAACAGTATTTACTGTCAATTTAGAGGAGTTTAGTTATGTTCAAAAATCACGATCTGGTCCCGGATTACAGCTTTAAAGAGATCCGGTATGAACTCAAACCCATCAAAAGATCCTCCGGCCAAGTCGTCGAAGGATTATACACCGCATGGATCATACTTAACAATCCGACGCAGCTTAATTCCTACACCACGCTGATGGTCAAGGAAACGATACTGGCCTTCCGTAAAGCCT
>CAZHUW010000333.1:0-2472 GCA_964535295.1 uncultured Bacteroidota bacterium | reverse complement strand
GTGTATTCGGAAAGCCCTTCGTTCATTTCAAGCAATCGTTCGTCCTCCGCCGCGTTGGGAAATAAGGATTGCCGGTAAGAGCGGAATATCAGCGCATCTTCAACGGCCGTACGGCGGTCGCCGCTTGATACCAGCGCTTTTTTAAGGGCGCGCCATTCAAGCCGCATCCATAATCTTCCGTCGCCGGTATTTAAATGAACGTTCGACGGGCTCGTCATCGGCAGCCCGATCCCGTCCTGCACACGGTGAAACGATTCATGCGCCATCAGGCGCCCGCGGTTATATTTATCTTTCGGCAAAGGCCACATGACCATTGTCCACTTCACGCCCGCCCAGGTGATCGATGTATTGGCAATGATCTTGTCCGCAGGTAATTTCCCGGTATAAACCCCGCCCTGCTTTGAGAGCAATCCTTCCTTATCCGGCATATTGGCAATGATGCTGCGCGTTTGCGGGTCAACAAAGAGCATCGGCCCGTTCAACTTGACGCCCCACAAGACGCCGCCATCCTTCTCGCCGTTAGCCTGCATTTCCGAGAAGTATTGATGCGCCAGAGCCGGATCGATTGGCGATTCTTGCGCAAAAAGAGGAACGATCGAAGCTATCATAATTCCAAAGAAGATACTTTGTTTTTTCATTTTGCTAATTCCCGGGTTTTAAAGAATAACATTAAACAATTAATAAAAAATGTCTGAGTGTTTACTTTTACATTATTCATTTTTTTGTTATATGTTTTTCAATTTTCAAACGGACTCCTTCTCGATCATATCCCACTTATTCCCATAAAGATCTTTGAACACAACGACCCAGCCATACTCTTCGTGCCTCGGTTCTTCGGTAAATTCCACGCCGGCGTTTTTCATCCTTTCATAATCGCCGCTGAAATTATCCGTGTGCAGGAACAGGAATACGCGTCCTCCGGTCTGATCGCCCACGCGCGACTGCTGTTTTTCATTGGCCGCTTTCGCAAGCAATAACCGGCATCCGTCCGTTCCCTTCGGCGCAACCACCACCCAGCGTTTCACGTCGTTGAGTCTGGTATCTTCGACAAGAACGAACCCTAATTTCTTCGTGTAATAGTCGATCGCTTCATCATAATCATTGACGACGATAGCGATCTGCGCGAGTTTTTGGGGCATACTAATCTAATGTTAAAAAATTCCACTTTTATATTTATTTAGACGTTGTGTTTTTGGCCTTGAGTATTCATTCCCGCTTGTAAAGGGGTTAGGGGGATTTAACCCCGTTGCAAGTAGGACCAAACGATATTCAAACACAAAATTAAATTTATATCTCAAAAAACAGAAGACTTGCGCCTATTATAGAAATCCCCCCGGCCCCCTTTTCAAGGGGGACACGAATACGACACTCGATTCAAGATTCTACATTTTCTTCGCCAAAACCGTCGCCATCCCCCGCACCGTTTCCTGAAAACGCACCGCCAGGCCGTTGCTTTCCAGAACTTGTAGGATATCCTCCGGCGCGATCCTGACCTTACGGTAGGAGCTTACCTTTTGTTGCCATCCGTTTTCAGTTCTCTCATGAAGCAGATCGGTCACGGTTACAAATTCCTCCTGATAATCCAGCACGCATGTCAGAATTCTCGATGCGTCGCTTTTAACCGGGATAAAACGGCTGTCGCCGCTCAGTGCCGTTGAATAATCACGGAACGACAGGAGAAATTTCCCGCCGGGTTCGAGTAAGGACGACACGTCTTTGAGAAATTTCTTAATATCGGTTCTATCATCCAGATGCGTCAGCGTATCGCCCCAGCAAACGACCAATTCCGGCCGGAGCTTTCCGAACCGCGATACGGAACGGATATCGTCGCGAATGATATTCACGCGCATACCCGTCGTGTGAAAGTCGAGTTCTTTCAGCAATTGCTCATTAAAATCCACTGCGGTCACATCGAAACCGAGATTCGCCAGCACCACGCTTTGTACCCCGTGCCCCGCCCCGAGGTCGATTGCCTTTTTGGTTGATCCAGACAAAATACCGTGTGAAGAAAGGAATTCCTGAAACTCTTTTCGTTTAGTTTCAAAATCACCGATCATCCAGGAATAGAAATTGCCAAGATGACGGTCGTAGTGTTCTTTGACGGTCATGGTCACTGGTATTTATATCATTTATCCTTCAGATATGCCCCGTAAAGCTTCTCCACGCAATCCGGGCACATTCCGTGCGTAAAAGAGGCCGCGCTCCGCTCGGTGATATAATGTTCGATCGGCTGCCATTGATTCGCATCATCGCGAATCTTCTTACAATTGGAACAGATCGGCAGAAGTCCACTCAGCATATGAACTTCGCGAGTCAGTTTGCGCCTGTCTTCGGCAACACGATTGATCAGAAATGCAAAGGCGACGAATACGAAGACCCGTATCAGGCAGTTGAACCCAGCTTCGATCCACCCCCACGGTACCGTCCAAAGCATGATATTAAAGAAAAGGCGGCAGATGGGCAGCACGATAC
>CAZHUW010000332.1:0-2481 GCA_964535295.1 uncultured Bacteroidota bacterium | reverse complement strand
CCCTTGTTCCTTGCGCTGGCCCAACTGGTCGTATAAAGCTTCGGTTTTGAAAAGCACATCCGGCAGCAAGCTCTCTTCATCCGATTGGCGGAGTATCAGAACGGCTTGGCGCAGACTATCAAGCGCTTCTTTCGGCAGAAAAGCGGTCTTGTGAATTTCTGCCAGTTCAAGCAGGAACGGCAGAGCTTTAGTTTTATCGGGAGAATAAAAATAATGGTATGCCAGTGCAGGGATATTCTTTTTTTGATCTGATGAATCGTAAAAGCGCGCCAAAGTTAAATGACGGGTACGCGCCGATTCGACAGGAATATTTTGGTAAACATGATCTTTCAAATAGCTGTTACTTAAAATAAAAGCGCCTCCGATTTGATCGATCAGCCCGCCGGCGACCAGTCGCTGAAGGCTCATTCGCAAATTGGTACCTTGATCCAGAATCCTGAGCTCTTCAAATGTGAATGCGGTCGGGAAAACGGAAGCATTTTCCAATGTCACTTTGTCTTCGAAGGTCAGGCTCTTGATCTTTGCAAGGACAAAGTCCAGGATAGTAGAAGGAAGCGCTGTAATTGTCTCTTTCAGCAGACGCCATTCTCCCTCGGCTTTTACAAGCGCGCCGGTCTGAATGAGGTACGTGAGCGAACTGTTGATGAGAAAAGGATTTCCTCGCGTTGTATCAAATAATACCGAAAGGATATCGTCGTTCAGTGGGGCCTCATTGAGCAGCGTTTTTACATAATGACCCGTTCCGGAAACATCAAAATTATCAAGCTCAAGAAAAAACGCATCATGATGTTGAGCGGTCATAAAGAATAGGGCCTTACGCGGCGCCCGGTAAGTCAATTTTCTGAATAGATACTCAAAAAAACCTTTTTCAAAATCATTCAACCGGTCCGCATCGTCGATCAAAACACAAATTCGGGATATGCCTGCCAGAGAATTCAATACCAGATCGGAAAGGCCGGAATAAATATCCTCACGTTCCGCCGCATTTGTGACAGCAGATTCATTCTGAATCCATTCCTGTTCATGAGTGAATTCCTCATTTAATTTTGTATCAGCTGACAGGTAAAGAAGCTCTTGAAGAAATAAACGGACGCAGTCTTGACGGTGAGAAGTTGTCGCATGAAAAGAAATAACGGGGAAACCGTCCTTTTCAAGATTGAGTTTGAATTGGTTGAGCAAAGAAGATTTACCGGAACCGTCGTCGCCCGTCACCCAGAGTTCTGAACTTATTTCTGTTTTGGTGTCGCTGAAAAACTGTTTGGCCGTTTCGGTAAGTTTTGCCAAATCATCGTCGCGGTTAACGAAACAGGAATGGAGCACAAAACGATCTTCAAGTTCGACCGGTTCATATTGCGTACGGATCGGTTTGAGATCGCGGTAGATCTCTTCCACGTTTTGATACCGATACTGCGGATCTTTCTCCAGCAATTTCAATATAATTTTTTGAACTTCCTCGGTGACGAAAGGGTGGACGGTGTCGACCTTTTGAATTTTTTTTTCAAGATGATTCACAACCACATTGACCACATTTCCGTCATCGAACGGATTCTTGCCCGCCGCCATTTCGTACAGGATGACACCTAAAGCGTAAAGATCGCTTCGATGGTCGCCTTTTTCTTTTTTGATCACTTCCGGCGCGGTGTATTGGATGGTTCCCTGCAGCGTATCGGAGCGGGGTTGGTCTTCTTTTTGAGCAAGGCCGAAGTCAATCAGCGTTATGGCCGGAGGGGCCGGGCCGTCCTGGTTGCGGATAATAATGTTCTCAGGTTTCAGGTCATAATGGACAATACGGTGATTGTGGCAATACTGGAGAGCAGAAAGTAATTGAAAAAAAAACGAGTAAAAATCAGAAGAGATCAAGCTCTCAGAGTGAATATGATCCTTAAGGTTCTTTCCTTCGACCAGGTCCATTGTGAAGAACATGGTATTTTCCGAAGAATAGAAATCATAGGCTTTTGGTAAATGCGGGTGATTCAGCTTGTAAAGGATCTCATATTCACGAAAAAACAAAGCTTGGTCGGCAGCATCCGGCAAAGCATATTTCAGAACGATCCATTTATTGGCAATTCGATCCCATGCTTTGTAGACCGTACTCATGCCGCCTTCGCCGATCTGTTCCCCTATCTCGTATCGGGCATTCAATTTCGGAAATGATGTGACGTTCTTGCCCATCGTCATTCGAATTCCTTGATGGTCAGGTTCAGTTCGCGTTTGTTCTCGATCCGGGTATTGGCAATTTCCGTGATCTCGGCGCCAATCAGCAGAATGATCGACGACAGATATATGGAAAAAATAGTGATCACCACACCTGCAACGGAGCCGTAAAAAACGCTGTATTTTGCAAAATTCTGAACGTAATACGCAAAACCGTGAATACACAATTCCAGCAAAACGCCCGCCACTAAAGCGCCCAAAAGCGCAGCGCGGTTGAATATATCCGTTCGAGGAAGGATCTTATAGATGACATAGAACATGGCAATG
>CAZHUW010000331.1:0-2492 GCA_964535295.1 uncultured Bacteroidota bacterium | reverse complement strand
GATTGATCTCGCCTTCGATCTGCAAAGCGGGAAATTTATTGGGCACGACGCGCAAATACCAACCCGGTTTATTGCCGGGTGAACCGGGCGGCCGATAGGCCATTACTTCCTGCGGTGTCGTGTGTTCATTGCCTTCACAGAAAGGACAATGCATCGGTTTTCTCTTGTTTTCATCGGGAACAAAATCGGACGGGCGTTTGCCCCGTTCTTCTGAAATAATCACCCAACGACTTACGATCGGATCCTTGCGCAATTCAGACATTCATATCCTTTGGAAGTAGAAAATCATGGTATGGTCACGAGTGAATAACGGCGAAAATTTAGTCAATTTTTTGTAAAAAGACAAATGGAAATTTAGAAAGCCGATACGTAACGTCTTAAATAATAAAAAACTTGCGTCTTTATCAAAATTCTGTTATGTTTAATCCGTTATTTTTCAAGCCATTTTGTTCGTTTCCATTTAAATTTTAGAATAGTACTTTTCTAACAGCAACTTAGGGAGTTTAAAAAATTATGGAAGGTATTCAAACGACGATCAAATATACCGGCCCGGGCGATTCTATCGGTGTGATCAAAGTGGGCGGTTATATTGATACGACGACCTCTTCCGAATTGGAGCGAGCATTAAGTTCACTTTTGAAGAAAAATCAGTTCCGTATCATTGTGGATCTTGGCGATGTGGATTATATCAGTTCCGCAGGCTGGGGTATATTTATCAGTGAGATCAAAGGCATAAAAGAGAACAGCGGCGACTTGAAATTAGTTCGCATGATTCCTGAAGTATATGAAGTATTCGAATTACTTGAATTCCATTACATTTTAAAAGCGTACGATACGATCGATGATGCGGTAGACGCTTTCGTCAAAGAATCCGGAGGTTCGCTGACATCGGCTCCGAAAGCCGCCGCCGTTAAAGAAACAGGAACCCCTACAGCAGTCCCTTCTCCGACTCCGGTTACCGCGTCGGTTTCAACCCCTGCCGCCGCTGCAAAAAGGTCGCAGCCGGCTGAGGAAGATGAAGACGATGAATTAGACGCCAAAGCGGAAATGCTTAAAGATAAAGAAGTGGATGTGGATGACATGAGCGTAGATGAGAAAATACGCCATGCTGTCGACAAGTATCCGCATTTGGGCGCCTGGCAGTTGAAGAAATTGTTAAATACATCCGAGTATAGTTATACGAGTATCGGGTGGTTTGAAATAAGAAAAAAACTCAAGACGATCAAACGTTAGTCCCTTACGAGTTAAAGAAAAGTCATTTAAAAAAAAGCCTCCCGTTGAACGCGAGGCTTTTTTATTGTCAAAATCCAATATGCAAAAACTGACCTATATCGCAGTTCTTTTATTGTTAACAAGCGGAAGCGCCGCCCCCGCATTCTCTCAAACCCATCAGCCTTCATGGCAGCAGCGTGTTCATTATCTGATCGATGTGGAACTGGACCCGGATCAAAGAATCGCCTACGGTAAGCAAAAAATTGTTTATACCAATAATTCCCCTGACACATTGAAGGCGCTTTACCTGAATCTCTATGTGAATGCATTTAAGAAAAACAGCCGGATGGAAGAGTATCAGACTGAACGCAACAAGTATGAAGGCGGGAGTCTTATCTCGGTACTGAACGACCGTTATCTGGGTTATAATAAAGTGAAGAATATACGTGACGAAGATCAGAATTTTCTGGACTTCGAGATCGACGATACATTATTAAAATGCGTACCGGACAAACCTATTGTCCCGGGTGAAACGCGGACGTTTACTCTCGATTTTGAATTGAAGATACCATGGCTGATGCGTCGAATGGGGTGGAGGAACCGCGAAGGTATCGAGTTCTCTATGGCGCAATGGTATCCAAAGCTTTGTGTCTATGATCAAAAGGGCTGGCATCTTAATTATTATTTAGGGCGTGAATTTTACGGTGAATTCGCGACCTTTGATGTCAGCATCACGCTGCCGGAGAACTACGTTATCGGCGCGAGCGGGCAATTTGTGAATGCGGCTGACATCGATGCGATGATGAAAAAAGACGCCGACCAAACGCAACCGGATCGTTTGTTAGTAACAAAGGAAACAACGACACTCCCGGATTCATCTGCAAATAAGGAACTTGAATCCGTACTTGCAGAGTTTTCAAAACTCATGAAGGAAAACCCGCCGGCCGTAAAACGTCGTACATGGCTGTACCACGCGGAAAACGTTCATGATTTCGCATGGTGCGCCGATCCCGATTACATCTACGAAAAAGTGGAACATGGCGGCGTCAATATCCATTTGTTGTATCAACCCGATGTTGCCGAAAAATGGAAGGAAATGAAAACATGGACAGTCCAGATCCTGGACTACATGAACAATCATGTTGGATCTTATCCTTACAAGGATTTTACGATTGCGCAGGGCGGAGACGGCGGAATGGAATACCCGAATATCGTTTTCATTACCGGAAATCGTGATCCGAAGTCCCTTGCAAGCGTTACTGCCCATGAAATGGTGCACA
>CAZHUW010000330.1:0-2527 GCA_964535295.1 uncultured Bacteroidota bacterium | reverse complement strand
CCATTCATCCCAAAGAACTTTACTCTTATCAAGAACCTTCAGTAAAATTTTATCGTCGGGAAATTCGTCTTTGTTATTCAAAAGCGGTTTGTTCATCTTCTGTTCTTCATCCATTTTGCGATCGCCGCCGAACTCATTTCCCCGCGCGCTTCCAGAGCTTTGATGACATTACTTATTGAGACGCTTTGATCGAATACCAGTCAACCTTGCGCGTCAGGTACATTACGAGAGACATGATGACCAGAAGCCCGATACTGCCGATCAACAGCGCGTAATCCTCGTTCTGCAAAACAATATACAGAAAAGCATACAACACAAAAAGGACCAACGAGACAATGGCCGAAGTCCGTCTTCTTGCGGCTATCGCCAGTGTGTACAGGCCGATCATTACAACGGTTGCAGCCGCGGACAAAAGATAGGCAAGGTCGAATCCGAGGTGTTCGGACAGCGCCAGCACCAGCAGGTAGAAAAGGACGAGACTCAGTCCGACCAGCGTATAATGGATCGGATGCAGGATCTCTTTTGCGAGAACTTCCGAAAGAAAGAACGCCAGGAAAGTTAATGCGATAATAAGAATGGCGTATTTGGCCGTCCGGATCGTTTTTTGGTATTCGTCCACGGTCCGCAGTAAACGAACTCCGAATGCGGATTCCGAAACAGTATGCTGTTTATCCAGCCAGTACTGGGGAAAATTGCGGTTCAGTTCAAGCACATTCCATCGGCTTGAAAAACCGCTTTCATTCATTTGCCGCGTGTCCGGAAGGAATGCGCCTGTAAAACTCGGACTTGGCCAGGACGAATTCAGACTTACGTCGGTTCGTTTTCCTAAAGGGCAGAATCGAATCTCTGAACTTCCGTTGAGGTTGAGCGCGAAAGAAAAAGGGAACGATCTTGTTTTTTGATCGACCGGCGGCATAAAGGTAATGCCTGCGGTAACAACATCCTGCCAATGGACGCCGGAACTTGCCGGAAAAGAACGGCCTTCTGAGATCATCAACACATCATCTTTGATCCCGCGCGGATCGGAAATACCCACAGTGATCCCGGCATCATTCCAAAGAGGCGTGTAGCCTTCCTGTTGAAGGATGGGGATATTGCCGATATCGAATCCGCCGGAAATATCCAGGCGGCTGTTGTACAATATCGCTTCATAGATGCCGCGCGCGCGCGTTTCCGTTGTGAGCCGGCCGGTCATGACGAGAGAGTCCGGTAAAATATGAAGATGATCGATCAACGTGATCTCATTGCCTTTTTCATCTTTTCCGTAGTGCTTTACGGGAATGGTCAGGATCGGCCCCGTGATGGTCTGAGGCGATCCCCATTTATCGCTGACCTCCTGAATAGCCGAATCCCGGCGCGAACTGCGTTCCTCGATCACGGATTCCACAATGATCGTCGGTATCAGCAGAAGTAAGGTCAGGATGGCTGTCAGGACCATTCGAAGTAATACGGATGATCTCAAACGTGATTCGTTCATGGTAAATCTCCGGTTTCGTTTATATGATTATGCCGTCACTCCGGGAAATAACTCATATCGGCCCGGTATCTCAGAATACTGGCGGCGTGGAATACAACACCGGTTTGCATTTTCTGCTGCATTAAGACCGATGCGCTCGCCGACAACGAATTAAGGACGGTGTTTTCAATTGAAATTTCGGCCCGTTGTAGTTCCGATACTTTGTCCATCGGGAACATTATGAGGTATTGCGGTACACTGCCGCCGTTTATCATTTTATATACCGTATGGCGGCGGGATTGTTTGTCAAATGTTTTGTGGCAAATGGATAAAATTTCCTCGAAATCATTCTCAAAACCCGGTTTTATTTCGAACCTGTGAAATTCAATCATGGCAGACGGCTGTTTTGTTTCCAGCAGGCGGCAATTACTCAAATGATCTAACAGCACAACGTAACTATTCGAAACAAAGTTTGCATAAGGTGTAACGTTGACATTATTATCCGCAGCATCGGCGGCAGGCATGACCGGGTTGTCGAAGTCTTCCCATTTATGACCGAAGGTCCCATCCATAAAATAACCAAAATTCTCACCGGCAACGATCTGCCATCCGTACCAAGCCCATGTGTCTTTGTTTTGTTTATGCCATTCGAGGTGGCGCTTATAACCCATTTCAAAATCCCTGTTCCTGTCCTCTTTAGGTTTGATCAGAACCACGCGCGCCGCTTTTCCGGTTTGCGCCATCGTGAGATCGGCATAACACAAAACGAGAACTAAAACTGTAATCCATCTGATCATGATTTTACTCCTAAGGAAGCTGTTGCAATATAACATAATGTCTTCAAATATGTTAAGGAGTTCGCTTTGGTATTCCCGGCCGAAGTTTTCTCAGCCGAAGGCTGATCTGCCCTCGGCGTGATTTGCCACTTTCTTTTCCAAAAAGAAAGTGGGTCCGATAATTTATGTTTAAAACGAAAGAATAAAACCATTCTTCTTTCTTTTACTGGCATAAAAGAAAGAAGCCAAGAAAAGTTCCTTTGGCAGTTGAAAAATCGCCTAAAATCTCGCCTCC
>CAZHUW010000329.1:1454-2535 GCA_964535295.1 uncultured Bacteroidota bacterium | reverse complement strand
CTGCTCCAAACCTGTTCCATCATCGTTGATCATAAAAAGATTAAAATTGTATCCGCGCGGCGCATTATAATTGGACGAAAAAACGATCTTTTTCCCGGATGGATGGAAAAAAGGCGCCCAATTGGCTTTACCGAGTTTCGTGATCTGTTTAAGCTCAGATCCGTCCGTGTTGCAGGTATAGATCTCCATTTGTGTCGGAGCAACCAAACCCTGCGCCAAAAAATCTTTGTATTCTTTTATCTCTTCATCGGTTTTCGGCCGTGATGCCCGGAATACAAGGCGTTTACCGTCCGGAGAGAAAAAGGCTCCGCCGTCATAACCCAATCCATACGTAATCTGTTTCAGATTCTTTCCGTCAATATCCATCGTCCACAGTTCGAGATCACCGGAACGCATGGAAGTGAAAACGATCTTGTCTCCTTGAGGTGAAACCGTTGCTTCCGCATCGTAACCTGGAGCGTTCGTCAGTTGCCCTACGATATTACCCTTAAGATCGGCTACAAAAATGTCATACGTATCATAGATCGACCAGAGATATTTCCCTCCCTGATGCGGGGATGGAGCCGGCGGACAGTCCTTACCGCCCGGATGCGTGGAAGCATACACGATCCTCTGATCGCCTTTTAAGAAATACGAACAGGTCGTGCGTCCCTCACCGGTACTGATCAGGCTGGGTTTATAGCTTGAATCACCTGCAGCCTTCTCGATATCCAGTACAAAGATCTGATCGCATTTCAATCCCCACTTTGCGTTGTTGCTTTGCATGGTCAGGCTTTTTCCGTCAAAGCTAAAGTAAGCTTCCGCATTATCACCGCCGAATGTCAATTGACGCAGGCTCTTGAAATGTTTCTCAGAGGACCCGATCAGAGTGCCCGTTGACTGTGCAAACAGCTGAAATGAGCAAATGATTATGGACATAACGAACAAAAAAATCTTTTTCATAATTTAAAATCCTGTGATTAAGATTGATAAAACGCCGTTAATATTACCTTCATTAGAAAACACAGTCAAGCGATTTTTATAATCGGATCAAAGGCTTATTTTGTCACCCGGCTTCAAAACCTGCGCTTTCACTCCAAGC
>CAZHUW010000329.1:0-1354 GCA_964535295.1 uncultured Bacteroidota bacterium | reverse complement strand
GCTGAGATCGCGTCAAACGTATTATAATGCATCGGAATGACCATCTTAGGCCGCAGCAGACTGACCGCCCTGACGGCATCATCGATTCCCATGGTATAATTATCACCGATCGGGAGTAAAGCAAGATCCAACGGATACATCTCGCCGATCAATTGCATATCCATAAATAAACCGGTGTCGCCGGAATGATAAACAATCTTCCCGTCAATGAAAATGAGAAGACCTGCCGGGGTTCCGCCGTAAGTCCCATCAGGAAATGACGAGCCGTGCCATGCGGGCGTCAGTTTCAGTTTGCCAAAAGAAAATTCGTGAGAACCGCCGATATGCATCCCGTGAGTTTTTGCTCCCAGATTTTCACAATATTGGGCGATCTCAAAATTAGAAATGATGGTCGCTTCGGTCCTTTTTGCAATAGGGATCGCATCCCCCAGATGGTCGCCGTGCGCATGAGTGATGAGAATAAAATCGGCCTTTATATCCTGCACTTTGTGCACAGCAGCTGGGTTTCCCGCAATAAAAGGATCAATTAGTATAGTAAACGGATCCTTTTTGATCATCCATCCGGAATGCCCCAGAAATATTAAATCAAACATAACAGGCCTCCTTGCTTTAAAAATATGCGTCACAGCAGCTCCATAACTTAAATAAGGATGTAAAAACGTCCAAACAAATTCAGAAATTATAAAACTATTATCATTTGTCTTGCTTATCGAATCCGGTCATTCTATATTTTTGTCTAATTGAACCTATCGGTGAGGTCTGCCACCTATGCTTTATATTACCTTTCATTAAACAAAGCAATCCATTCCATCTGATTCATCAAGGAGTTACGATTATGAGCGATCACGCACCACAAGTTGTTAAGGGACTGCCGGCAAATGCGTACACGGAACTGAAGCCCGGTGAGGAATACAAACCCATCATGTCACCCACACAGGTTTATCCGGAGGTTAATTTTCGTTCGGTATTCTGGGGTCTATTAATGGCCATGCTTTTCTCCGCTGCCGCAGCTTATCTGGGGCTTAAGATAGGACAGGTCTTTGAAGCGGCGATTCCTATTGCGATCATTGCCGTCGGATTATCCGCTGCGGCTAAAAGAAAGAATGCACTGGGCGAAAATGTGATCATTCAATCCATTGGCGCTAATTCAGGCGCAGTTGTTGCGGGCGCAATTTTTACGATACCGGCTCTGTATATTCTTGAATTGAATGCAGAATTTTATCAGGTTTTTTTCGCATCCCTCTTCGGCGGCTTCCTCGGTATATTATTTTTGATCCCGTTCAGAAAGTATTTTGTTTCCGATATGCACGGCCAATTCCCGTTCCCTGAGGCGACGGCGACCACCGAAGTTCTT
>CAZHUW010000328.1:0-2551 GCA_964535295.1 uncultured Bacteroidota bacterium | reverse complement strand
TAATTGCTGATCTGATATTCAAAACTTGAAACGCCTGTGCCGCCGGATTTGTGGAGTAATCCATAATTGTTAAAATAAGGTTCTGCTGACGCGAACATCCAATTGGAATTGACATCTGATGTCAAGAATGTTGTAGCTCCGGTCAGGTTGTTGTAAACAGCTCCATCATCGAACATAACCGGATTATTCCAGAATGCGGTTCCAGAATTATTGACGATGCGCCGAAAGAGAGTTCCGTTATTATAATAAAATATAGAGCCAACGGGTAAGGTTAGAGTTTTGGCAGGAATTGTGGAGCTCAAGGTTCCGGTTAATTGCAGATAATGTCGCACAAACCACGGATTGTTCCCACCTAAAGTTCCGTTTACAAGGAGGGTATCAACTTTCAAAGAGTCAGTTGTAACAAAGTTCAATGTTCCGCCCGCAACATTCAAACGATTTCCTACGCCTAGCAAATGACCCGGCATCATTCTGAAGTTGGTTGTGCCTCCGTTGATTGTCGTACGGTTAGTCGTGCTGAAAGTACTGTCAAAGTTGATCGTTCCGCCGCCTATTGTGGTGTTGCCGATGATATTGTAGATACCATCCATTGCAAATAGCGTTGGGCTGATAAGTACCGTGCCCGTACCTGTAACGCTGCTGGACGCGTCGAACGTGTGATTTCCTGCTGCAAAATCAATGGTCGAACCCGGTGACAAAACAAAAGATCCATTTGCATGCGTTCCACCCGCTCCAAAAAAGAGAGTTCCGGACTGAACTTCGATCAGGCCGTAATTATTCACATAGTACTCGAAGCTTGATGTGCCGGTACCGCCGGATTTTCGTAATGTTCCGTAATTATTAAGGTTATTCGAAGTGCCGCCAAACCAATTTGAATTATCGTCGTTCTTCCAATCCGTCAGAGCCCCGGGCATATTATTATATACCGCATTCTGATCCAATCCCCACGCGAATGTCCAGATCGCAGTTCCGTAGTTATTGAGCGTTCGGCGGGAGATGCTGCCAGCCCCATTCCAATAAAATATGGCGCCAACGGGTATCGTGATCGTAGTTGCTGAATCAGGTGAAGTGATAGTGCCTGCGCTGATCGCAAGTTTAGATTTAATATAAATTGGAGATGACCCGCCAAGCGTACCGCTCGTGACCAGAGAATCGATCTTTAGCGAATCCCCATAAAAATATGCGGAGGCATTTCCAAGGGTCAATTTTTTTCCAAGGCTTTTTAGTGTTCCCAGCGGTCCCATAAAGTTTGCAGTTCCTCCCCAGACAAATGTTTCTCCGCTGATATTGATTGTGTCTTTCATATTGGTTGTGCCGCCGTAGAAAGCCATATTACCCGCACCTGTTATGCTCGATAGGGAATCAACTGTGTGTGTACGTCCGAAACCATCCCACTGCAATGTGGCAGACGAATCAATGATGAATCGTGTCCGTACAGCGTTGCTGATGTTATTGATATTGAGTGTACCCTTCTTGACTTGAACGATGCTGTTTGTGGTATTGAATCCGATATCGATAAAGTTGTTTGTCGCGCTTGTCGATTTGATATAGGTTGCATAGTTATTGAAGTATGGTAAACTTCCTCCGACCCACTCGATATTGTTGTTGACTCGGTGATCCCAGGTTCCGTAATTATTGATGATCGCGCCGGTGTAAACACGGAACCAACCGCTGTTCCAGTTCATGTTGGCGTAAATATTAAACGTTCGTTTTGCCAGATATAACAATCCGCCGTTCATGTTGAGTGACGCATAGGCAGGGATCTCCATGGTGACCAGTGAATCCGTAGCCATGATCGTGCCGCTTTCCCAACGGCATTCGGATGTGACGCGCATCGGGGAATTGCCGGTGAGAGTTCCTCCCAACTGCCAGTATGTAGGTACAATGATCGAATCCCCGTTCGCGAAATTAACGATTCCATTATCTACACGCAGTTTAGTTCCCACATTTTGCAGAAAATTTGTGCCCCCTGTAAAGAATGTCGTGTCATTGCCGCCAAAAAGCGTGCTGTCCGAAACGTTGTAGATTCCGCCGATGAAATACTTTCCATTATAGATGCGCACAGCTCCCGTGCCGGTGATGTCGGAATTGGCGTCAAGTTGCTGTGTGCCGCCGTTGAACTGCAGGATGGCGTGATTGGTGATCGTAAAGTCCGTATTCGCGTACGTGCCGGTCTGATTAAAGGTAACAATGCCCGATTGGATCTGAATTTGTCCATTCAGATGGGAGGCCTGAATCTGTAACGTACTGGTGCCCGCACCTGCGGATTTTCTGAATGTTCCATTGTTGATAAACTTCGAAACGGTTCCACCGTTGTGGTAAAACCAATAATCACTCTGCGCATCGATCAGGGCTCCGGGGTCATTTTGTATGATCGCTCCATCATAATTTTCCCAATGGCCTACCGTCCATGTGATCGCGCCTTGATTGATCAAAGTACGTTTCCGCAATGCGCGGTTATTAACGCTAAACAAAGCCTGTGATTGAATGACAGTTGCGATCGTAGAATCCGTTGCCGACATGGTTCCGCCGGCCCAGTTGAATTGATTGA
>CAZHUW010000327.1:0-2552 GCA_964535295.1 uncultured Bacteroidota bacterium | reverse complement strand
CCACATTTCGTACCAAAGCGCCGCCGGATGTGATGATGCGATGAGTGAGACGGCTCCCGCGGCCCTGGTGGATTTCGGTTGACCCGATATGGCACGTCTGAATATTTTCCTGCTGAATCTTTACCAGGTCCAGCGATCCATTTTCTGCGATGGAGATATTGGTGCAGGAATTCGTTAACGCGCTGCCGGTACTCAGACTGGCAAAATTTTCCACAACGGCAATACGGGCATTTCTACCGACCGTGATCAGGTTATACGGCTGAACTAAAGTTGATTTTGATTCTGTTGAATTAAGATATAAAATGTAGATAGGCAGATCGGCTTCTGCGTGGTCCGCGGCGTCAATGAAAAATCCGTCCAAGGCAAAAGCGTTATTCAGCGCAGTAAAAACATCTTTATTCTTTTTCAGTTGATCGTTTAATCGCGACTGGATAGCGCCCACGTCATCGGTCAGTGATTGGGATAAATTTTTGACCGTGATACCTTTGGGCAAATTGCCGGTCTGCGACAATGACGGAGAAAACCGTCCGTCGACAAAAACGAGCCGGGCCGAAGTATCCGAAATCAAGAAAGGGTCAATATCTTTTGAATTGACCTTGTTCTGATCGTTCGAATTTACGAGTTCGAAGGTTCTGCTCAGAATGGGCTCAATACTTGTGTATTTCCAGTCCTCATTTCTGGAATCAGGAAATTCCAGAGACATGAATTGGTCCAATGCCAGTTTTCGAAGATCGTGAATGGGCGAGTTTCGCTGGCCGTTGAGGCTTTCTTCAAATGTGCGGAACTGTTTCTGATACCAGTTCTTTTTATCAGTGATATTTGACATTATACTGCCGCTCCTTCGCTTTCACGTGTCCAGTCGTAACCTTTTTCCTCAAGCTCCAGGGCAAGTTCTTTGCCGCCCGACTTAACGATCTGCCCGTCGACCAGAACGTGAACAAAATCCGGCACGATATAAGTCAACAAGCGTTGATAATGCGTAACGACGATCGTCGCATTATCCTTTGAACGTAGTGTGTTGACGCCGTTGGAAACGATGCGCAGAGCGTCAATATCGAGCCCTGAATCGGTCTCATCCAAGATCGCCAGTGTCGGATTTAAAACTGCCATCTGGAATATCTCATTACGTTTTTTCTCACCGCCGGAGAAACCCTCATTGACCGGGCGTTTCAACAGATCTTCGTCGATCTCGACTAATTTCATTTTTTGTTTTACCAGCGCCAGGAAGTCCATGGCATCCAACGATTCTTCCCCGCGGTATTTCCGGATGGCATTGAGAGCGGTTTTAAGGAAATAAGTGTTGTTAACTCCCGGGATCTCAACCGGGTACTGAAAAGCCAGAAAAACCCCTTCCGCCGCGCGGTCCTCGGGAGACATCTCCAGAAGATTCTTGCCCTTATAGATCACTTCGCCGTCAGTAATATCATAATCTTCGCGGCCGGCAAGGATCTGTGCGAGAGTGCTTTTACCGGAACCGTTGGGGCCCATGATGGCGTGGATTTCCCCGGCATTGATGGTTAAATTGACCCCGTGCAGGATCTCGTTGCCGTTAACAGAGGCGTGCAGATTTTTTATTTGAAGCATGTTTTTAACCTTGAAATATGAATAATAAATTATTTTTTATTAGCTATGATGGCTAAATTCCTTTCATCCACCGCAGTTTACCTGTCTCAAACTCGATAGCGGCAGCGCGGTCTGTAGTAAAAAAATATAGATATCGATCGTCAGATAGAAAACAATTTGGATTCTCGGCAAAAAAAGTTGATTTCTCTTTGATCATCGGAAACATCTCATCTGCCGTAAGAGTCCATCTTTTTTGATCCTCAGATCCGCCGCTCAGAATAAATCCGGTTTTTGGTGCGAAATTAGCCGTTACGGTTAACTTTCCAAACGTACCAATGGTCATTTCGCGTTTAGGTTTTTTGGGCAGGGCTGCATTTATCTGTGCAGTTTGATATGAATCGGGGTTCGGGATCATCTTTTGAGTCAGCACATCATAAAACCATTGAGATCCATCGGTGAGATTAACCTGGAAATAAGGTTTTGCAATTTTTCCCTGCGATGAAAACCCGGGAACAGTCAGCCAGGAACGATCATAAGATATCTTCTCAATTCGTTCTGCGTATTCCGGCAGATCGCTCAACAGCTCGCCGGATTGAAAAAAACGTTCAAATTGAAGCGTACGGCAATTAAAAACAGCGAATGACTTAGTAACGGTGGTCGGTACCAAAAGGACTTTGTTATCCATATAATGTGCGAACTGATAGTCTTCAATTCTTTTCAGAGTTTCACCGGTGTGTTTATCCAGGATGAATATTTTTTGGGCTTCGGTAGTTGTTGAAGGATCTTCATGGAACCTTCTTACGCCAACCCCTCTGTCTTCGTATCCAACGTCGGTAAGCAGGCCTTCTGCAAAGATCCAATCACCCGCGATAGTAACCTTTGTCACTACGCCGAAACGGCTTGTTTGCAAATAATAATAAGTGAAAAAGACCGCGTGGGTTATCATTAGAACCGCCGTAAAGACGATCCAGCGCTTATTCTTCAGGGTG
>CAZHUW010000326.1:0-2555 GCA_964535295.1 uncultured Bacteroidota bacterium | reverse complement strand
CTCCTTCTCCGCCAAAGGCGGATCAGGACAGGCCCTTTTCAAGGGGGAATAGTTTGTACGTATTTGTATTTGTCCCCCTTGGAAAGGGGGATACAGGGGGATTGTGCGGCATACCTGTTTGTTTAGCAAATACCGGCGCTGAACCCACTTCTCGCTATGTCGCCGAGGGAAATTATGCGCCACGCTTTGGCAACATCGGAATTCCAAACTTAAGAGTGCGCATACAATTCAGTAACAAAAGCAGAAATATATGAGTAAATATAATGCCTTGTGGAAGTATATTGGTAAAAATGATGAGCAATCATTTAAATTATCCTTTGATGAAATTAAGAATATTGCTGGAATTGCAATAGACCACTCCTTTTTGAATTATAAAAAGGAATTGCTTCAATATGGTTATAAGGTGGAAAAAATTTCCTTGAAAGATAAACTGGTCTTTTTTCAAAAGATTAATTGAGAGCCAATAAAGAGAGGTTACTGAAGGCCGAATTGAGTAAGACAAATAAAAAGTGCGAAGCCAGCACTACAAACATGACCAAGTTGAATGGGATTTGGAATTTAACGAGAATACAACGAGCGCAGGCACCGGCTCATTTCAAACGGGTTACAGAACGTTAACGGTAATATCCTTATGAAGTCAACGGGTTCCATGCTTATTTTTCTATTGGCGCTGACGCTTCTATGGATCGATTCAGCCAGTACTCAACAAAAATATCTGCGCACTGAAAAAGAAGCTCAACAAATAGTCGAAAAAGTTTTGAAAACTTCTCCCGTTATTGACGGACACAACGATCTATTTGCCTGGTATTTTGGCTGTAACTACAAAAAGCTCACGAAATGTCCGCAGGATATTTCCGATTACCCATTGGATACGATCAGCCATGGCCAGACCGATATTCCTCGTTGGAGAAAAGGCGGAGTTGGCGGCGTTTTAATGAACGTTTTTGCTGATTCTTTATCTGATTTTTTGGACGCATACGACTTACTATACCGTTTGGAAAATACTTACAAAGAGGATTTAGAAGTGGTTGGTTCTGCCGCCGATATGAAAGCGGCTATTCAATCCGGCAAGATCGCATTATTACCCATGCTTGAAGGCTCCATACGTATGGAAAATAAAACTTCATACCTGCGTATCTTCTATAAGCTCGGGCTTCGCTGTATTACCTTTACTTATTATACCGGTGACTGGGCCGATGGCAGTGACGATACACCAAAACATAAGGGCCTTTCTGCATTGGGTAAGGAAATGGTAAAGGAAATGAACCGGCTGGGCATCATCATTGATATGTCGCATATATCTGCCGAAGCCATGAACGATATCCTGGACATTACTGAAGCGCCGGTCATTTTCAGTCATTCCAATGCCCGGGCAATTTGTAACGTAAATAGAAATGTTCCGGATGATATTTTATTAAGGTTAAGATCCAATGGCGGGCTGATCATGCTTGATATGGTCGCTGAACACAGCCATGACGCTTTTGGCAAATGGATGCGGGAAGGGGATTCTTTATATTTCGGAACCAGGGCACAATTTCCCGGAGACAAGGAAAAATCAGATCTTATCATGAAAGAATGGGAAAACCAAAATCCGATGCCGAAAGTTTCAATTGCCGACGTCGCCGACCATTTTGACCATGTTAAAAAATTAATAGGCGTAGATCATATCGGTATCAGTGGCGATTACGACGGCATGGATTATCCTATCCCGGGCTTGGAAGATGTATCCTGTTTTCCCAACTTATTGCTTGAACTGGCAAAAAGAGGGTGGACGGAAAAAGAGCTGAAAAAAATAAACGGAGAGAATTTTTTAGAGGTATTTGACAAGATAGATAAAGCAAAACAGTTAGATTGACCGGATTGACCATGATAAAGTAATCTTAACAATAAATATCAGGTAAAATGAATAATACAAGAGTATATCGAATGACATTTGCGAGCGTCTATCCGATGTATATTCAAAAAGCGGAGAAAAAAGGACGCACCAAAGCGGAAGTAGACGCCATTATTTTTTGGCTGACGGGTTACAATAAACAAACCCTGCAGAAGCAGATCGACAAGAAAACCGATCTTGAAACATTTTTCGCCGAGGCGCCGGCCATGAATCCGAACGTCTCAAAGATCACCGGCGTCATCTGCGGGTATCGTGTGGAAGAGATCGAAGATAAACTTATGCAGAAGGTCCGCTACTTGGACAAGCTGATCGATGAATTGGCCAAAGGAAAGGCGATGGAGAAGATCTTAAGGAAGTAGGGGCGCATCATTCGGTTTCGGCATCGCTTTCAATTCAATATTAACGGGAAGCTATGTCAAACAGGAAAATTCCCTTGAATGATGGTAGCCGCTTTTAGGGCTTGAGCGGAGATTTTAGGCATTTTTTCAAAAGCCAAAGGCACTTTTCTTTCCTTCTTTCTGGCGCCTGTCCCGCCATTCGGCGGGATGCCAGCAAAAGAAAGAAGAAGGGGTTTTTGTTGTATTTTATAAACACTTGCCGCTTTCTTTTTGAAAAGAAAGCTCCAAAGAAAACATCGGCTGTGATAAAAATGCCTAAACCC
>CAZHUW010000325.1:0-2573 GCA_964535295.1 uncultured Bacteroidota bacterium | reverse complement strand
ATCATAATACGGAGAAAGGCATTTCCACAACGGCCGTCCTTCAAGCCGTTTCCGGTACCGATGACCGGATCGTGGCTACTTTCAAGAACGGCGCTCAGATCATCACCGCGCAGGTTTCGGCCTATTATGACTATTTTGAATTTCCTGAAGGATTCATCAGTCAGCTGGATGACACGATGCAGTCCGTTGCACTCAAAATAAAGACCAATTCAACCCGAAATGACGCCGCTTTTCAGATGGTGTATTTCCAATCAGGGATCGGTTGGACGCCGTCTTACCGGATCGACCTGACGGACGATAAAAATGCGCAGATCGTTTTGTCGGCAACGCTTGTCAATGACGTTCATGATCTCAAGGGCACCCGGCTGAACCTGGTAGTCGGATTTCCTCATTTTTTATATTCCGATATTGAATCGCCTCTCACGATGAATCAATCGCTGCCGCAATTTCTGCAGGCTTTGACCGGATCGGATTATTCGTATTCCCCTTCCAGGTACCGCGGCGCATTGATGAACCAGTCCATGAGTTATGAAATGGCCATGGCCCCTCCGGCGCCGCCGGAACCGGAATACGGGAGTTTTAAATCGCTCGAAGGATCGGCGGAAGGCGACCTCTTCTTTTACGACCTGGCCAACGTGACGCTCCAGAAGGGCGAACGCGGACAATACAATATTTTTTCCGCCTCCGTTCCCTATGCGCATATTTTTGAAGTAAATCTGCCGAACGCGTTGAATACCGACGGGTATTCCGTGGAAACGAAAGAACCGAATGAAGTGTGGCATTCAATCCGGCTTGAGAACAAATCCACGCAGCCCTGGACCACTGGCAGCGCGATCACATTTCAAAACGGAAAACCTCTCGGGCAGGATATCCTAAAATATACGGCCGTTAAATCGACCAACACCGTGAAGATCACGCAATCGCCCGATATCCGCGTAACGGATGAGGAAAAGGAGACCGGACGAAAGGATGAGGTCAGCAAAAAGGACGGCTACTATTATGATCTCGTGACGATCACCGGTGAGATATTGATCAATAATTTCAAAGATAAGGATATCCGCATAAACGTAACGCGCCCGGTCACGGGAAAGATCACTTCCGCCGCTGAACAGCCAAAAATTTCCCAATTGGCGCAGATCCGCAGCGCGGTCAATACTGAAAACACCCTGGTGTGGGATGTTGCCGTAAAAGCCGGCGAGCAGAAAAAAATCTCATACACTTACGATGTGCTGATACGGCATTAAAAAATTGGATTAACGGACAACGGCGTTGGGAGGATATTTGTTGCGTTCTACGATCATTGTAATATTTTTTTTCGCCTTTGCGGCATGTAAAACGCAGCTGCCCTCCGACCGCTCAACAAACCCGGTTGCATACAAGATCGTTTTACCGGATTCCCTCTCCCGCATAAAGACCGGCCTGGAGAAATTCTACGAACGATGGAACAAACGACAGGACTTGCCTTTTACTTTTTCAGATACGGCTTCACATTCCTTGTTGATCAACGACAGTACCGAATTTCATAACTCTCTCTTTCGGGTTGAGGGTGATACGATCTATTTCCGGCAGGAACATTTGCCGCGGCATTCCACTCTGATCGTTGTCAAAGCGGACGGATATATTCGTATGGTCTCATCAGGATCGGTGCGCACATGGTTTCTGCTCGAGGCTTTGTTCGAACTGTTCGAGAATTATTCCGATCGTCCGGAAGCCGTGTTGATCCATTCGGGAAATCAGATGGTTCTGAAATCGTACCGAACATCTTCAGGCTGGCAGGACGATCTTAATGTTTTTAAAAAACGGCGTTTGTACGAAACCCAGCCGGCCGCCGATCAACGTTTTTTTAGATTCAACGGCGGATCGATCCGGTATGATTCCGTTGCCATGGATGAAACCATCTCCCGTTATCCTCCGCATCTGTTAAGAAAATTCTTGCCTACGATCTATGTGTATCCCGATTACGAGACCAAATCGCAGATCTGCAGCAATGTGATGGAATATTCGTACGATCTTCCGGCGAACCGGATCCATCTCGTGAACTGTTCTCTTACCGAAATGCGTTTTCGGGAGATCGTCTCGGTTTATTTTGCCCTTCAGATCTACGGCAATGCTGCGCCGCGTTTGACGGAAGGGCTTGGGATCTACTACGCGCAGAGTTATTTTGGAAAACCTTTTACGTGGTGGGAATCCAAACGTTCCTTGCTCCATCTGATCGATAAACAGAATCTATTGTCCAAGCCGCAGGAGAACGAAAACACATTCTTGTACACCTATCTTGCGGTTCTATTCTGGTCAAAAATTCACGGAGACGTCGGATCGCTTTTTAATTCTCCGGCCGCGTACATCAGGGATTTTAATCCGGATATACCGCCGATATCAGTGTCGCCACTAAGAAAACACGCTATCCCGTATTTCAAAGGATTTTCTTACGCTCATTCCAACGGTATTTCTACCGGATACATGTCGTTACAATCAAAACAGTCTCTTGCCGCATTGGCCGGATTGGGAACCGATGCGGTTTCGCTGACTCCTTTCGGTTATGCCAAAAATGAAACTGAAAGCACCGTGTATTT
>CAZHUW010000324.1:0-2574 GCA_964535295.1 uncultured Bacteroidota bacterium | reverse complement strand
CTTGGTCAGATTCTCATAATAATCATCGTTCACCTGCATCATGGGAGCCGTTCCGCAGGAGCCTAAACATTCTACTTTCGTTATCGAGAATTTCCCGTCTTTGGATATACCGTCGTCGCATTTCACGCCGCATTTATTTTCCAAATAATCCACCACCTGGCTTCCGCCGCGAATAGCGCATGAAAGCGTATGACAGACCTGGATGTGAAATTTCCCTACCGGCTTTTCATGGAACATCGTGTAGAAAGTCACGACATCCTGCACGCGCGTCACCGGCAGTTCAAGCGTCCGCGCCACCAGTTCCATCACCTCGTGCGAGATGTGGCCGAACTGGTACTGCGCAATATGCAGAACGGGCAGCATGGCCGCCTGTTTATTCGGATACCGTGTCAGGGTCCATTCAACTTCTTTTTTCTTCTCTGGAGAAAATTCTAACGCCATATTCTAACCTTAAGAAAAATGTGTTTTAAAAAATTATCGGTCGCACTCTCCGGCGATCACATTCAAACTTCCTAAAACGGCCACGCCGTCGCCGACCAATCCGCCTTCCGCCAAAACCGGCATCATGGAAAAGTGGATGAACGAGGGCCCGCGGGCGTGCACTTTATAAGGCACGCCTTCCCCGTTGCTCACGATATACCATCCGAGTTCACCGTTCGGCGCTTCGGTGGCATGATAGACCTCGCCCTTCGGCATGTCAATGCCGTGATGATCCATGATAAGTTTGAAATGATGGATCAGGCCTTCGATACTGCCGTACACTTTGCTTTTGTCGGGAAGCGCGATCGTGTGATCGTCCACTTTCACAGGGCCCTTGGGCATATTCGCAAGACACTGCTCGATGATGCGGATACTTTGCTTCATTTCTTCAAGACGCACGAGATATCTTTCGAACACATCCCCTTCAACGCCGATAGGCACATCAAAATCTAGTTGGTCGTAAATGAGGTAGGGTTCGTCCTTGCGGATATCATACGGCACGCCGCTCGCGCGCAGACACGGGCCGGTCATACCCCAATTGATCGCATCCTCCGCATTGATCTTTCCGATACCCTGCGTTCGGTTCTGCCAGATCTTATTGCTGTTAAGAAGACCTTCGATCTCGGCAAACACGATCTTAAATTGTTTACAAAATCCGGCAAGCTGCTCCTCATGGCCGTCGGGAAAATCACGCATAACGCCGCCGATACGGGTATAACTGGTGGTCAGACGGGAACCGGTGGAAACCTCAAAAAGATCATAGATGAATTCGCGCTGCCTGAACCCGTAGAGGAACACGGTAAACGCGCCCAGATCGAGCGCGTGCGTTCCGATATTGACAAGATGGTCGGCAATGCGTGAGAGTTCCGCCTGAATAACACGGATATATTGCGCGCGCGGCGGGATCTTGATGCCAAGCAATTCTTCCGCGGCACATGCAAAACCTACATTATTGGACAGCGGTGAGAGATAATTCATACGGTCGGTGACCGCAATGAATTGATTGAACGTATGGTGTTCGGCTAATTTCTCAAACCCCGTATGCAGATAACCCGGCCGCGGATCGAGCTTGACCACGGTTTCGCCGGAAAGTTCCAGCAGCATGCGCAATGTGCCGTGCGTGGCCGGATGCTGCGGGCCGAAATTCAGCACCATCGTATCCGATTTTTTCCAGGCTTCGACGGACTCGTCATCATCCGCGCCAATAAAGAATTTCTTGTTGCGTTCTTTGACCTTCTTTTTGAGTTCGTCAGACGAGGATACCGTAAATTCTTCTACAGCCTCTGAACGATCGACTTCCATGCCGTCAACCCTTTCTTATATTCCCATCACGTCCGCATTAGCGGACGCTATACGATCTTAATTCAAAATTTAAAACTTCCTAAGAGCCTTCAGGCAGGACCACATCCCTTTCGCCTTTACCGCGCAGCGGATAATCTTTACGCAGCGGATAATACTCATACGTTTCCGGCATCAGCAGTTTGCGCAGATCGGGATGATTCTCAAACTTGATACCGTACATCTCGTAAGCTTCGCGCTCCATCCAGTTGGCCGTTTTCCAAATCCCGCATACGCTTTCGGTCTTACAGTCGTTCTCGGGAACAGGGACTTTGATACGCACGCGCCGGTTATGTTTCATCGAACGCAGATTATACACCACTTCAAACCGCGGGCTCTTCTCCATTTTCAGATAATCCACTGCCGTGAGATCAACGAGAAAATCATATGCCAGTTCTGCATCGTCTTTCAATAATCTCATGACGTTCAGTATGTTGTCCCGCTTCACAACCACCGATAACTGGTTACGAAAAACCTCTGTTTTCAGAATATCAGCACCAAATCTGGATTTGAGTCTTTCTACCGTCGGATTATTTTCTGTACTATTTGCCATAACATTTTCCAATTAATAAAATTTCTATTCCTCATCGTAAATCTTCAATTTACAATCGTATTATTCCCATTCCAATGCCCCTTTTTTCCATGCGTAAATATAGCCCACCAATAGTATCCCGATGAACACCAATCCTTCGATCAGGATGAATAAGCTTGTAGAGATCCACTGTTTATAAATGACCGCCCACGGATACATGAAGA
>CAZHUW010000323.1:0-2577 GCA_964535295.1 uncultured Bacteroidota bacterium | reverse complement strand
GGGTCAGAATGGATATAAGAGTGTCATGTGTTTGCATGAATTATGAAGACCGATCTGTGAAATTGAGGAAGTGAAAGTTTTAACTTGATTAGACTTAAAAATAAAAATATATTTAGTAAGTAAGTTGCAATTATTACAACGCTTGAATGCCTGCACATGAACGATGAATCCACTCCGAATATCGAACAAACGAAAATAAAAGTCAATTTCATTCTGGCGATGAAAATTCTGCTGCCGTATTCGTGGCATCAGATCAAAGAACAATTGGTTACCGTTGCCCCGGTATGTTTCTATCTGGTTCTGTTTCAACTCATGATATTGAAATATGAACTTCATCAGGTTGGTTGGATCGTGGGCGGCATCGTCATGGTCATTTTTGGATTGGTTTTTTTTCTTGAAGGCGTAAGAATTGGTCTGGCGCCTATCGGAGAGACCATCGGAAATGAACTTCCCAAAAAAAGTAAACTTACGCTGATCCTGACATTTGGATTTCTTATGGGCCTATTAGGCGCATTTGGTGAGCCCGTATTAGGTAGCCTCCAAATCGCCGGGGCCGGAGTAAATCCCCAAAAAGCACCCATACTTTATTATTTGCTGGTAGAAAATCCATTGGTTCTCAGTTTAGTCGTTTCAATCGGCGTTGGCATCGCCGTCATACTTGGCTTGCTAAGATTTATTTACGGATGGAGTTTAAAATCATTGGTGTTGCCTCTCGTCGGTATTTCCATTGCATTAACTCTTTTTGCTACTACAAACGAATTATTGAATAACTCAGTTGGATTGGCTTGGGACACCGGTGCAGTTATTGTCGGACCCGTTTTGTGTCCGCTTGTTTTGGCGTTAGGATTAGGGGTATGTCGAGCAACAGGAAAAGGCGATGCCGGTATGGCCGGCTTTGGAATGGTCGGATTGATCTCAATTGTCCCTATTGCCGCTGTGATGATTCTCACATATATCCTTTCGTTCACTATGAATTTTGAAGTTTCAGGGGCAACGACAGGCTCACATCAGGTAGAAGCTGTATCGTTGTTAGCAACTATCCTTGAATCCTTCACACTTGCGGTAAGAGCGATTTTACCCATTTTCATTTTCTTATATTTATTTCTAAGATTTAAGCTGAAGGAGGAAAGTATTCCATTTCCACAGTTAATCCTGGGAGCTTTGTTTGCCATTGTAGGTTTGTTTCTTTTTAATCTCGGATTGTCAACCGGACTTTCCGAATTGGGTAATCAAGTAGGCCACCGGCTTCCAAACTCCTTTTATCCGCCTGAAGTCTCTATTTATCCAACTGAAATTGGCAAGATAATTGTAGTAGCATTTGGCGCGATATTGGGTTACGGCGCAACTTTGGCTGAACCGGCTTTTAACATTTTGGGACAACAGGTGGAAGATGTTACACAAGGGGCATTCAAGAAATGGCTGTTCAGCCAAGCCGTTGCGATCGGCGTTGGCGTTGGTGCGGGACTTGGAATCTTATCCATCGTTTACAAAGTTGATTTGATCTATTTACTGCTTCCACCCTATGTGTTATTATTTATTCTTACCATATTCAACGAAGAAAAATACGTCAACATTGCATGGGATGGCGGTGCGGTTACAACAGGACCCGTAACGGTACCTTTGAAGATCGCCATAGGTCTTGCCTTAAGTCATGCAACGGGTTTTGCCGAAGGGTTTGGGATCATTGCGTTGGCGTCTGCGTATCCGGTATTGAATATTTTATTATTAGGATTATATGTGAAACAATATGAACTAAAAAAGGCACGGCAAGTGCCTAAATCGGTGGAGGTCAAAACCAATGTCTAACAATAACAGCTCCTCATATGAATATGAAGGCTTGGAATTAATAACCTGCGTTGTTCAACGAGGTAAAGCGGATAAAGTCGCGAAGGCTGCTATAGGAGCCGGGGCTGGCGGTGCGACGATTTGGTTTGCACGAGGTATGGGAATTAGGGAACGTTTAGGCCTGCTTGGACTGGCCATAGTTCCTGAAAAAGAAATGATAACCATTATTTGTGATAAGAAAAGCACACCGGTTATCATGAATGCGGTTGTAAAAGCCGCTAATTTGGAAGTGCCGGGTATGGGTGTAGCCTATGTTGTCCCGATTACGGCTGTAGCCGGTATTTTCAGCGCGAAGGTTGCTGACCCGGCCAAGTAGCGTGGCGGAGACATCACAAGATTCTCATTTCTTGCAAGATTATTCTGAAGTACAATTGATTTTTTCTTGTCATTGTCTTTTCTAACTGATGATCTCTTCCCTTTGTTGAAGCCAGATCATCTGGTCTTGTTTAATTGTTTTTGCTTTTTCCTTGTCGTTCAGCAGGTCGCTGATGACCGGAATCAAATGCTGCGCCGCGAGTATCCTCGGAAGAAACACATAATCGGCGCCTTCCGCGTACATTTTTAGCGCGCGCGCGGCGCTTTCTGCCGTGACGATGATCTTCGCATGCGGACAAATACTTTGAATTTGTTTGATCATTTTTAGATTATCGGTTCCGACCAATACCGTATCCGGTATCGTCGAGATCACGATCTTCGCTTCATGAATACCGGCGTGATGTAAGGTGTCCATGT
>CAZHUW010000322.1:0-2592 GCA_964535295.1 uncultured Bacteroidota bacterium | reverse complement strand
TCGTCTCCAAGCCCGATCAGGCCAACCTCGCCAAGTTCATGGCCGGGGACTTCACATCGGTCACGTTGGAGGAAGCAAGGGCGCGGATTCGTGATGTCGCGGGTGAGGACATCGGGGACGACGCCTACGGGAGCTTTCGCACCTTGGCAAACCATCGAAACAAGATGGTCCATTTCTTCCACTAGGTGATACGGTTACTGACCGCTAGCGCTTCGCTTGGATTCAGACCCTTGTCGATCAACAGATAAATAGCCTGGCCCCATGCGATGGCAATAACAATTCCGGGTATGATGATGAATAGATATCCGGCCAGTATCCCGAACATGAGAAAAGCGGCCAGCAGAAAAAATTCACCCATGTTCTTCCGATATTTGCCGTCGAATATTTCCATGGGCGAAATGATATGCCCTTTGCTCATTGCGACAACCATGCCGTAGATGGCGATGGTCGTTCCGACATTGAGATACGGGATCCATATGGTCAATATCCACAGGATCACCGCGCCGACCAGAGAGGCGGCATTTTTTAATCCGATCTGTATCCCGTTCGTAAAGATCCCACCGATGGTGAGAACGCCTGCTTTACTTTCTTCATTCATGGTCTCTCTTCCTCTAAATGAATAATACATTAAGTAAGTTAGGACAAGGGAAATATAGGATTTCTTCCGAAAACAAACCGCAAATTAAATTGGATCCAAAAACGAAAAAGTCATGGTTCGACCGGCTCACCATGACTTTTTTCAAAAAACGAGATCTTTTATTACATGTGCTTGATCATCGCATCCGCAAACTCGCTGCACTTGATCTCTTTCGCGCCGTCCATAAGGCGCGCAAAATCATAGGTCACGGTCTTTGCGGCCACTGCGCCTTCCATGCCTTTAACGATCAGATCGGCAACTTCTGTCCAGCCCATGTAGCGGAACATCATTTCACCCGACAGGATCACGGAGCCCGGATTCACTTTATCTAAGTCGGCATATTTGGGCGCCGTTCCGTGCGTCGCTTCGAATATCGCATGGCCGGTTACGTAATTGATGTTCGCTCCCGGTGCGATACCGATACCGCCAACCTGCGCGGCAAGCGCATCGGAGAGATAATCGCCGTTCAGATTGAGCGTGGCGATCACATCGTAGTCGCGCGGGCGGATAAGGGTAAATTGCAAACTGACGTCCGCAATCGAATCTTTGATCAGCAGCATCGATTTCCATTTGCCGTTGCCGTGGGTATCCCATAATTTAAGCGCCGCTTCAACTTCTTTCTTGATATCATTTTGTTGTGCCGGCGACATCATGTCGAAACCGGGATCAATCGCTTTGGCGTTTTCTTCCACGCTCATGTTCGCGTTCTTCTCTTTATTGCCAAGGATCCAAGTCTCGCGCTCGGTCACGATCTGGTTACGGAATTCGCGCGTCGCCAAAGTATAACCCCAATCCTTGAATGCGCCTTCGGTGAACTTCATGATGTTGCCCTTATGAACGAAGTTCACGCTCTTGCGTTTATTCAGCAACGACCAGCTGATCGCGGCGCGTACGAGGCGTTCTGTTCCTTCGACGGAAACCGGCTTGATGCCGATCCCGGCCGTGTCGGGGAATCGCATCTTGGCATATTCTTTCGGGAAAGCTTCATTAAAAAGCAGTTTGAATTTCTTATTTTCATCCGTGCCGTACTGGAATTCGATACCGGTGTAAATATCTTCCGTATTCTCACGGAAAATGACCATGTCCACATATTCGGGGTGAATTACCGGAGAAGGCACGCCTTTGTACCAGCGAACCGGGCGCTGGCAGACATACAGGTCGAGAATTTTACGCAGGGCAACATTCAGCGAACGGATGCCGCCGCCGATAGGGGTGGTCAAAGGGCCTTTAATGCCGACCAGGAATTCACGGAATGCGTCCGTCGTTTCGTCGGGAAGCCAGCTCTGGAACATCTTAAATGATTTTTCACCGGCATATACTTCCATCCAATGGATCTTGCGTTTTCCGCCGTAGGCTTTTTGTACGGCCGCATCGAATACGCGGACCGACGCGCGCCAGATATCGCGTCCCGTGCCGTCGCCCTCCACAAAGGGAATGATAGGGTTGTCCGGAACTTTGAGTTTACCGTTATCGATCGTGATCTTTGCGCCGTCCTTCGGCACCTGGATATTCTTGTACATAAATGGTCTCCTGGACAATGTTTAGATATCTGACTGTAAGATTGAATTATTAATGAATTATCTAATATTCTATGGTTCTGAAAAGAAAGGACATTTTCAGGTTAATTTAAGTAAAAAAAATCCCCATAAACCATGACTTTTGTCATGATTTTTCACTTTTTTTTTGGTCTGGAAACCAGCGAGGGGTTGCTTTTGGCTCAGGCTTTTTTTATAATTCGTGCGACCGTTAACGCCATAACCTACAGGAAAGACCATGTCAGATAAACCGGAACAGAGATCGGACGCCGCCAGGTACGACTTCAAAGTGATCGAAAAAAAATGGCAGGACTATTGGGAAAAGAACGAAACCTTTAAAACTACCGAAGACCCTTCTTTCCCGAAAGAAAAGCGTTATTATGTGTTAGACATGTTCCCGTATCCTTCGGGCGCCGGACT
>CAZHUW010000321.1:0-2599 GCA_964535295.1 uncultured Bacteroidota bacterium | reverse complement strand
TTGATTCGCAGGCCGTTCAGTCCGCCCGGATGTACGGCGCATTTAAGAAGGTCCGCGTAGCGGAACCCGGGAACAGGACGGAATTTGAAAGGACCACCTTCACCATCGGTTCGGACAAGACGATGGAGATCTCGCTCCCGGCCGAAGGCAAACCTGCGGCGTTTGACAGCACGTTTGATTTCGCGTTGATCATTGGCCGGCTCAATGTGAGCCGTTTCGCAGGCCAGGCCGGAATGTATATGCCCGGCCCGAATGGAGGAAGTTTTACGGGCGGTTCGCCTGCGGCATTAGTTCATGATGTCACCTATGCCATTTGGGATAATAAAGCGGGTAAAGTCGTGTGTTACGGCCAGTTTTCGTCACAGGCTACTATTATCTTTGCCATGACACGAAATACGTGGGAAAACGGCATCATGGGCTTTATGCAGACGATCCTGTCGAAAAGCCCATTTTATACGATGGCATACTAAAACTTAATTGGAAACCGGAATGATATGAAAAAATTCATCACCGCGCTCATGGGTTTGGCCTTATCCGCATCGGCTCTTTTTGCGCAGGCGCCGGATAAGACATTGGAGATCAGGCCGCTGGTATTGGATCCTGTATTCATGGCCGAGAGAAATGGTTTTGATGAACCGGCGTATTTTGAAGCATGGAAGGAGAACGGCTCATCGGTTTTTTCTGATTATTCATCCGTGACGGTGCAGGTGTACCGGACAAAAGGGGGCATGAATAAGCAGATGCTGTATACTTCGGGCGGGTTACTTGGATTATACGTTCCGCTGGGAACGGCGGGCGCCCCGACATCCGGAGCAAAATTTGTTTTATGGCTGCAGGATATGAAGGTTCGTACGGTCGGGGACTCATTGGTGCAGGAATGCAAATATCTTTTGTGGAACGACGCGATGCGTGCTATTGCCGCTTACGGCACGATCCGGTGTATTACGCCGGCCGGAACGGAAGCAGGGCTTCCATCGGCCGTGACGGCATTCGGAACGCAATTAAGAAACAGTTTAACGGTGCAGGATGATTCGCCCGTCTACACGGTAACCACAGGTAAGCAGGATACGCGCGTGTCCATCCGGATCAAACTGAACGGACAGGTCAATTTCCATCTTCCCAGCAAGGATGCCGACGATCCGAATATTCCTAACGAATATGAGAATCCTCAGACGCATCCATCGGTGAACCGGTATTTTACGGACGTTTTTTTCCTTACGCCGTCGATCGAATTGGTCATTCCTGACAAGAGTTCCAGCTTCACCATCGGCGTGGAGTTCAATAATGAATCGCTGGAGAACTCGGGAAGCAGAACGATTCTGGCGTCTTCCTCAGGTTCTCCGTACGAAGAGAAACTGAATATTCGTACGTTTGGCGTCATTGGCGGATACAGCTGGAAGGTCAATGATTTCTCACAGGCGTACTGGTTCGTCAAAGGCCGATTTGACTTCAGAAAATATACCGGCAAGTCGTATTTTTCGGAAGGCAATGTGAAAATGTCATTTGACAACGAGGTGTCTCCCGGGATCAGTTTTGGTGTGGAGGGATTGCCGGAGAAATCGCGCGTCGGCCTATCGGCTGAAGCGGGCATGAATTTCGGAAGTACGATCCTGTCCAAGGCATCCGCCGGAAGCCAATCGGAAAATCTGAATTTTAAGCTCTCCGACAACAGATTTTACCTGAAGGTGGGGACCTATTTTGACTGGAAATTGTAGGACACGTTTTGGTAAGAGTAACCTTTTTTAAAGCTCTGTGGGGTTCTTGGAAGAATACCATAACAAGAATAAAAAATCCCGATGTTTATCATCGGGATTTTTTGTTGCTTATGATCCACATAAAGAATTCCCTTCTTGATTCCAAATAATCTTTTCTCCATATTTTACCACACATCGCCATATTATTCAGTTTCAGCCAGAAAATGTTCCGGTTATACGTGGAATAATAAACATACTTTTAACTATATGAGGTTCTTATGAGCGATCAGGAATTACTTAAGAAACTGACGGAAATGTTCCCCGAATCCGTGAAGCCGGATCATCCCTGGCCGAAGGCCTATTGCGAAAACCCTGCCCATGTCAAAGCCATCGTACTGGGCACGGATCCGAGTTATTATCCGGAAAAGGGAAAAGAATTCAGAAGGATCCAGTATGTTTTTGAACTTGAGGCGTATAAGGAGAAAAGGAACAATCCATACTTCGATCCGACCCTGCACAATCTCGAGTCGATAGGGTTGGGGCTAGACACTGTTTATGTTGAAAACCTTTGCCGGAATTACTTTCATAAGATCACTTATCACAATAAAGATGTTTGGAAGCAAGCTTCGGCAGTTTGGATCCCTTTACTTATTGCAGAACTGGATCAGAAATTTACCAATAAGAATTTACCGGTGTTATTGACCACGGAAATATTGTATCATGTTCTGATCAACGATGAACCGCAGGCCAAGACCGCAAAAGAGCTTTATGCGAGAGATGGCTTGGTGCCGGTTCCTGCAGATCAGAATAAACTCGGACGGCCGTTGATCCCGTTATACCGGCATTATGAGTATGAATTGAAGCGGCATCCGGAGTAACGGGATAGGGTGAAGAAGAAAAAGGAG
>CAZHUW010000320.1:0-2638 GCA_964535295.1 uncultured Bacteroidota bacterium | reverse complement strand
GTGGAATCGTTTTTTCAAATGTAGAGATTTGCCGAGAGATTAGCAAAACGAATTTACTGCAACCGTAGCAGGGTCATGAACGGCGGTCATTGACATTGAACACGTTGACCCGTTTTTGCATGCTGTCGGTAAGCGTTTTGAAATAGTCCGCAGACTTGGCGATCTCTTGTATGCCGGTCGCCATATACTGCGTGGACTGATTGATGATCTTGATATTCTCGGCGATCTGGTCGCTGGTAATGGATTGCTGCTGGCTGGATACGGCTATCTGCGATACCATCTGCGTGACTTCCTGGAATACTTCCGAGATCTCTTTCAGACTCGATTTGGCGTCATGCGAAAGCGTGATCGCGTTGTCGGCTTTCTCGCGCGTGCGCGCCATCAGATTGACCGCATCGGAAACGTTGGTTCGTATCTTGACGATCATTTCGCTGATCTCGGTCGTGGAATGCGAAGTGCGTTCCGCCAGTTTTTTGATCTCGTCGGCGACCACGGCAAATCCTTTGCCCTTTTCTCCCGCTTTTGTCGCTTCGATCGAAGCATTGAGCGCGATGAGGTTGATCTGTTTGGTGATGTCTTCGATGATGCTGAGGATCTTTCCGATCTTGCCGCTGGAATCGCTGAGCGAATTGACCACATCCGTCGACTGTTTGATCATTGCAACCATTTTACTGATCCCCTCGGCGGTCTCGTCGATCACCTGGGCGCCTTGCGTTGCGCTGGCCTGCGCATGAAGCGCCATTTCTTTGGTGCTCGTCGCGTTATGGGAGATCTCGTATACGGTCTTTGACATTTCTTCGACCGCAGCGGTGATGCCGTTAGTATGTAAACTCTGTTCGCGGGCGCTGGTCGCCATGGTTTCGGTGCTGGCGGAGATTTCTTTACTTGAAGTTGCCAACGCGCGCGATGCGTCAAATACATCGATGAGAATATCTCTGAATGATGAGAGAAAATTATTCATCGAATCGGTCAGTTGACCGATCTCATCTTTTCGGCCGGATTTGAAAACCGTATTGATGCCGTCCTTGTCAATATGAGCCGCGGAGGCTTTGATCGGGACCACGATCGTCGAGGAGATAAAATAACCGATCGCAACGGCAACGGCACATAAAAGGAGACTGCCGATGACCAGGATCATCTTGTCCCGCGCGAAGACACCCAACAAAGTTTTGTAACTATTGTTGGTCTCTTCGGCGGCAATGATCTTGGCTTCTTCTGCGAGGGTCATGACCTTCTCATAAGAAGCGTCAAATTGCTGGTCGGCCTCGCTTCCGGCCCGGCCTGTGATTGCATTGTGATGACGGTCTTTCGCGGCAGCGACCATTTCCTCCATAGCCATCCGCATATTCGATACGGTCTCGATTTCCTTTTTATTACGTACGGCAATGTACAGGCGTCCGTTCTTTAATCCGCCGTTGAGAATGATGTCGCAATAGGAGATCGCTTCGTTCCAGAGTTCGTACACTTTATCCATCGTTTCAACCTTGTCGCCGGCCATGATCTCTTCGAAATTCAAATGGCCTTTGGTTGCGGCGTACTGAACTTCCAGCAGCGCATTGTGGATCGGGATATCGTTGATGGCTTTTTCGGAGCTTTCGAGAAGGTAATTGAACTGAGTGAAGGTGAAAACGGTCATCACCAGAACCAGTATGACCAGAATACCGAAGCCGATCAACGATTTGCTTAGAATACTCGTATTCTTGAGCATAACGGACTCCTAAACTTAAACAGCATTTTTGAAGAAAGGACAAAAACAGAAAGGTATTTGAAAAAGAATAGTGAAAAAGCCTAATGGTGTGAAGCCAACGATTCGTCCTGGGAAAGGATATCGTGCTTTTCGATTACTTCGTTGTTAGCGTTAAGCAGGATGACCTTCGGCTTCAAAGTGCGCGCTTCCTGTTCGTCGGCAATGCCGTATGCAATGATCGAAACAATGTCTCCGGGCATGGCCAAACGGGCCGCAGGGCCGTTCAGTCCGATCACTCTGCTGCCGCGCTTGCCGGCGATCACGTACGTTTCCAGCCGGGCGCCGTTATTGGCATTGACGATCTGAACGCGTTCGTTGTGCCAGATACCGACCGCTTCAATGAGATCCTGATCGATCGTGATGCTGCCGTGATAATTGAGATCCAGCTGTGTGACGCGCGCGCGGTGTATCTTTCCTTTAAAAATAGTACGAAGCATGGTTTTTTTTTGAACTTTGAACCGTTGCTGACCTGCGGAATATAATATTTGATCGCGTAATTTGAAAGATAAATGTTCAGCTAAAAAGGACTGACAGGGATGTCGAATGTGTGGTAGCGGAAAATGTCAATTCAGACTCCGTTCTCAGACAGAAACCGTCGCAGTTCTTCAGGTATTTGTGTCCCAATAACTATGCGCCTCCCGTTCCGAAGCCTGACTATCGCTCCATCATTACCTTTACTCGTATACGCCGTACCGCCGATGCCCAAGCGATAACCCCAACCGCCGAATTCCATCATAGGTTGATATTTTTCAACTGCAATTGACTCTATCTCTTCCCAACGAACAATTTTCTTAAACTTAATAATAATTCTCATCTCAATGAAAATTCCATTTTGATCGATCGTGGTCTTGAGATAACCGGTAACAAATATCAAAACGATGCCGAGCGGCG
>CAZHUW010000319.1:0-2669 GCA_964535295.1 uncultured Bacteroidota bacterium | reverse complement strand
CATCCCAAAAAAATTTCGACTTGTGAATACCGGGCCCGATGATTTTTTCAGTAAAGGAAGCGGGAACTTGATCTTGTCTGTGATGGAGGACCGCGACGGGCTCATGTGGATAGGCACTGACGGCGCCGGCGTTTATACGTGGGAACGGGCGTCCAACCAATGGAAGAACTACAGAAAAAAGGCCGGGGAAAAGAACAGCTTGAGAAACAATGTGGTTTGGTCGATTTTTCAACAGGCATCCGGACAGATCTGGCTTGGAACGGAAGGCGGCTTGTTAAAATTCAATAAAGCCGACGGTTTGTTTACTGCATATCAGAATGATCCCTACGATCCCGGAAGTTTGAGCAACAATAAGGTGTTCTCATTTTGTGAAGATCGGACAGGAAGGCTGTGGATCGCGACCAGCGGCGGGCTGAATAGGCTGACAGATCCGAAAGGACGTTTTGAACGTTTCACGGAAACCGAGGGACTATCCAATAACTGCGTTTATGCCGTAATGGAGGATCGCAGAGGCCGTCTGTGGATGAGTACGAATTATGGCCTTTCCGTCTTCGATCCGCAAACATCGAAATTCAGGAATTATGACGTCGGCGATGGTTTACCGGCCAACGAATTTTCAACAGGCGGTTACTTCAGGAATGCAAAAGGGCAGATGTATTTCGGCGGGATCAACGGATTTATTACTTTCGATCCCGACAGCGTACGGGATAATCAGGTGGTGCCCCCGATCGTCATTACCGGCTTTTCCAAACTCAACAAAAGACAGGTTCTGGATAAACCCATCTCAAAATTAAACGAACTCGAATTGGCTTATAACGAAAATGTGTTCTCATTCGATTTTGTTGCGCTCAACTACGTGAGTTCGGAAAAGAACCGTTATGCTTATAAATTGGAAGGGTTCGATAAGGATTGGGTCTATTGCGGGAACAGGCAGTTTGCAATTTATACCAACCTTGATCCCGGGGACTACGTGTTTCAAGTCAAAGGATCAAATAATGACGGTTTGTGGAATGAGAAAGGCGCGTCCGTCAGCGTAAAAGTCCTTCCGCCGCCATGGAAGACGTGGTGGTTCCGGATCAGTGCGTTTTTATTAGTGATCGGGATCGCTTACGCTGCCTATCATTACAGAGTGAATAAACTGCTGGAACTTGAACGGCTCAGGACGAAGATCGCCAGCGATCTTCATGACGACGTAGGCGCGACGCTGACCAAAATATCGATGTATTCTGAATTGATCGGATCGGGGATCGATCCTCTGAAACATAAAGGCTTATTGGAGAGTATATCCGGCATGAGCCGTGAGGTCATTACCACGATGAGCGATATCGTCTGGTCGATTGACGCGAGAAACGATACGATGCAGAACATGATCGACCGGATGAATGATTTTGCCCACAGTATTCTGTCGAATAAGCAGATCGATCTTAACTTTAAAACCCAGGATCTTAAAGACAGCCGGTTATCTTTTGAGATTCGGCAGAACATCTATTTGATATTTAAAGAGGCCGTCAATAATATCGCCAAGCATTCAGGAGCAAATGAAGTAGTGATCGAATTAGCCCAGCATGACAACGTTTTCCGCATGTTCATACACGATAATGGACGGGGTTTTGATACGGCTTCCAATAAAGCAGGCCATGGGTTAAAGAATATGCGGGTGCGGGCGCAGAGGGTAAAAGGCGAGATCCATATTTTGAATCAAACCGGGACCACGATCGAATTGACGGTTAAGAATATTATTTAGACCCGCATGTTCATGGGGTTGAAAAAATAGGGAATCGTATTATTTTTCAATTAGCCCAAAGAAAGTTTCTTTATGATCAATGTCTCTATTGTAGAAGATGACAAAGATATCCGTGCCGGTATCCAATCCTATCTGAATTCCCAGAAGGATCTGGCATGCGCATATTCATTTGATTCCGTAGAAACTTTTCTTGATCACATGGGCGGCAATTCGCATCCGGACGTAGTACTTATGGATATAGAACTGCCCGGTATGTCGGGTATTGAAGGTATCAAGATCATCAAGGAGAGATATCCGGATATCGATATCATGATGCTGACCATTTTTCATGATTCGGATAAGATATTCAGATCGCTGTGTGCAGGGGCTACAGGGTATCTTTTGAAAAATACGCCGCTGGCCGAGATCAAGGAACACGTGATTGCCTTAAGTAAAGGGGGCGCCCCGATGTCGCCTCAGATCGCGCGTAAGGTTACTGAATATTTCTCAAAGGACCGATTCCAGACGCTTAACGCTAAACTGACCGATCGCGAAAGAGAAGTCGTTCAGGGACTGGTTGACGGTTTGAGCTATAAAATGATCGCCAATCAAATGTCTATTACGATGGAAACGGTCCGGTTTCACATAAAGAATATTTATAAGAAGCTTGAAGTCAATTCCAAAGGCGAAGTAATTTCCAAGTTCTTAAAAAATACCATCTGATCCCTGCACAATATCCACAAAAACCCCTTTATACCTTCCGTGAAATACTACACAAACATGTAGTATCTATCATTAAGCAATTTAGTTAATCTTTTGCATATTAACGAGATCGCTAATTTTATGAGAAACTAAAATAATGTATAAACAACAAGTTAGAATACTCATTGCTGAAGACATTCCCGGTGAGAGTCTTTTTATAGAAGAAGAATTGAGAAAATCAGAG
>CAZHUW010000318.1:0-2678 GCA_964535295.1 uncultured Bacteroidota bacterium | reverse complement strand
TCGGCAATGTTCTCATGGGGGACGAAGGCGTCGGCGTTCATGCTATTAAGGAATTAGAAAAAAAATCGTGGCCGGAAAACGTACACTTTCTGGATGGAGGAACGGGCGGATTTCATCTGCTGGAATATCTTCAGCATTACAAAAAGATCATCATGATCGACGCCACGATGGACGGGCAGCCGCCGGGTACCTTACGCCTTATCAAACCCAAATTCTCAAGCGATTTCCCGAAAGCACTCAGCGCGCATGACATCGGGTTGAAAGATCTGGTGGAATCTGCGGCACTCCTTAACCACATGCCGGAAGTGCATCTGATAACGGTGTCTGTCGCAACCATCCAGCCGATGCAGATGGAAATGTCACCGGAAATTTCCGATGCGATACCTTCGGTGATACAAAAAGTGAACGAGATCCTCAGCACATTGACCATTTAACATTGATCATTGTTCAGTGATTTATGTCAAATGGTCATTGATTTCTGACGTCTTCTCCCCAGTGCAGTTTGTTGCGCAATACTTCAAAGAAATTTCGTTCACCGAAACGAACCAAATTTATTTTATGTTTTGCCTGCCTGATCGTAACCGATTGTCCGGCAACTATCTGTGCATCTTCATGCCCGTCGGCTGTAAGTATCACGGTATCGTGTGATTCAAGGGTCAGTTTTATGGTGCGGTCGGAATTGATCACCAGAGGCCTGGCAGTAAGCGTATGCGGACATATCGGATTGATGATCACCGCCTCCAGCGTAGGTGTAAGGATTGGTCCGTTGGAAGAAAGGGAGTAGGCAGTAGAACCCGTCGGCGTCGCCACGATGAGCCCGTCAGCTATATAATTGTTAAGAAATTCTCCGTCAACTTCCGTACGTATCTTAATGAACCTAACGGTTTCACCCCGCACCAATACGAAATCATTCAGCGCATATGCGACGTTGGAATCCCACCGCGCTTCGAGCACCATACGTTGTTCAAGATGAAATTTTTTTTCACTTACGCGCTCGAAGGCCTGTTCCAGTTCCTTTGTTTCCACTTCCGTCAGAAAACCCAGTTTTCCCACATTGACGCCCAGTATCGGCTTCCCGGAATCGCCCGCCAGGCGAGCCGTCATAAGCAGCGTGCCGTCGCCGCCGAAGGAGATCAGCATATCTGAGCTTTTTGCCAGGGCTTCCTCATCTTCGAATCGAACCTTGTTCAAGATGTTTTGGTCCTTGCAGATCTTACGGGCTTCCTCGTCCACGAAGAAATCGTATTGTTTTTCGATGAGCCAGGAAAGAAACTTAGGCAGGATCGGGATGACGTTTTCTTTTTGAACATTAATAATGATTCCGAATGTCATAACTTACTCGCTGGTGAAACCGTGTAGAGCCGGAGCCGGCATGAACATCAGTTTTTGGTTGAACGGTATTTGATAAGATTATAGGCTTCATTCAATACTTCTGAACATTCTTCATTGGAGGGGTTGTATTTTGCGAACTTAACCAGATCGCACACCTCAAGAAATCGCCTCAGGAGGCTTATGTAATTTTCTTCTATTAATCTCTTTTGCCTGAATTCTGCAATGAGCTCGGACGTCGTCGATTCCAAAGCCTGGATGCGGAACTTCCCTTCTATATACAACCGAATTATATCCGAGACCTCCACATGGAATTGTTTATATTCCCCTCTTTGAATCAATCCTTTGTTTTTCAATATCTCCAAAGCGTCAAGAGCAATTTCTTCAGGCGTTCGAATGATTTGCGGAACAACCGGCGGCGCAGGATGTTGTTTACGTGATTTGTACCGGCGGTAAAGACGGACCATCAGATATATAAGTACAGACGCAAGCGTCACCACCAGCACGGCGTATAACGCCAGCAACCACCAGTTAACTTTGCCTTCAACGATCGGTTTTTCCGGACGAATGTCTTTAAAACTGGTGTCAATGGAACTCGTTACGATAATAAGCTTTGGCCTTCCTTCGGCGATCAGGGTATCTTTATTGAATAAGAAAAGCACTTTCGGCGCGGGAATCAGAAAGGTGTCAATATTGAAAGTGGTCAGTACAAAATCCGTTTTCTCTGTTTTTTTACCGTTCTCTTCTGAAGGCTCGTATTTCTTGATCTGCGTCAGCTCGAAATCACTGAAATCGACGAGGGGTTCGCCAAGCAAATTCGTTGTAGCAGAATGACTAATGGTGACCGTATAAACCAACATCTCGCCAATGGACATGCTGTCGCGATTCGTCGAAGCGGTCACGCTGACGTCCTGCGCCCGAATTTCACAAACGGCAAAAAGAAATATGACAAGACGTACAAAAAACATTTTAGCACCTTACAATATCAATTTTCAGCGCCTAATCTAATTAAAATTTTCTTGCCTTGCAACACTGCTTATACGGACAAATCAAAATTCCCTTGTTTATCTTTAACGATTTAAGTACGATTTCATCGTTGTTAAAAATATCCGCCCACTATAGTCGCAAAAAGGCACGAAAAAGTATGATGAAGTTTCACTTACCTTTTAATTTTTTGCGTTTTGCGCTTTTTGCGGCTCAGTGAACTAATACAAAAAAAATGAACCTGCTTACTGCGCCTTTCAAATGGATCTGGCATTTCTATCAGAAACATAAGGGTATCATCGGACCCTTTTATTTTGCCGTCGGATTTACCCTCAATAATTTGAACCCTAACCGCATTGACGTCA
>CAZHUW010000317.1:0-2680 GCA_964535295.1 uncultured Bacteroidota bacterium | reverse complement strand
ACTATTTTTGTTTCGCTGATGTATGCATTGATACGGATCCAATTCCACACGGACCAATTGATTCTTGGTTTGAATGTTGCCGCACTGGGATTTGTTTTTGCCATCTGCTATTTTCGTACGCGGGCCTTGTGGACCGGGATTGGCATACAATTTTCGATGAATTTCATACAGAATTTCTTCTTCTCTACACCGGTGCAGGGCGTACGATCATCCTATTCTTTGTTGATGGTCGAGGCTCAGTCCCGCAATATCGCTGTGGGAGATTATTTCAGTATCGAGCAGGGATTGATCGCATTTTTAATAACGGTCAGCTGTGTATACTACCTGTACCAGTCCAAACAATTAGTCATTTCGGAAACGGTTCGCAAGATCAAGTTTGATGCCTTGTCCAAACCTTTTTTTACCATTAAGAAGTAGGCGTTAATGTGAAGGCTGTGCTGAATAAAAAAATGTCATTGATACCGTCCGTACAAAGAATGGCGGAACTTTTCCCGTCCGTCACTTTTTCCCGCGACATTCTTGTCAGGATCATTCGGCAGGAAATGGTGCGGCTGAAAAAGCGGATCCATGCGATCGCTATAAAATCACGGGAAGAAACTGAAAAAATCCTTTTTGACGAAATTACTCTGCGGTTGGAGTCCCTGTCCCGGTCCGGTTTACGGCGCGTGGTCAACGGTACGGGGATCATTTTGCATACCGGGTTGGGGAGAGCGCCTATTTCAGACGCAGCGAAAGAACATCTTGCTCAGGCAGTGGAAAATTATTGTAATATCGAACTGGATCTTGAAAGCGGGGAGCGAGGGGATCGAGTTAAACATATCGAGGAATTACTTTGTCTTCTCACCGGCGCCGAAGCCGCCGTCGTTGTTAATAATAATGCCGCCGCAGTTCTGCTTTTATTGAATACGTTAGCTTACCAAAAAGAGGTTATTATTTCACGGGGGGAATTGGTGGAGATCGGAGGTTCGTTCCGAATTCCTGATGTGATGGAGAAAAGCGGGGCGATCATGCGCGAGGTGGGTACGACCAATAAGACACATTTGAAAGATTTTGAAAAAGCCGTTTCGAAGAAGACCGGTCTGCTCATGGCTGTGCATACGAGTAACTTTCGTGTGGTCGGGTTCACAAGATCGGTCGGTCTTAGTGAATTATGCGCTTTAGGGAAAAAAAGGAAATTGCCGGTTGCATACGATCTGGGAGGCGGCGCGATGGTCGATCTGGGAAAATTCGGTCTTCCGCATGAGCCGGTTGTCAGTGAAAGCCTCGCCGCCGGTGCGGACGTTGTCACTTTCAGCGCGGACAAGATCCTTGGGGGTTGCCAAGCGGGTATATTAGTTGGTAAGAAAAAATATATGAATGCCATTCAGAACAATCCGCTGATGCGCGCTCTTCGATGCGATAAAATGACGTATGCCGTTCTGGAGGCCACATTGAAACAATTTCTTCAGCCGGACAGGTTACGAACGGTTTCACCGGCATTAGCTATGTTGACGCAAGATATCCATGATGTGCGGAACCGTGCGGATAAAATTTGCGCCGCTTTCCGTGATGCTCCGGAAGTTCGGGTTTCAGTCAATCCTTCAGCCGCGGAGGCGGGCAGCGGAACTTTACCGCTTGAGAAAATTCCGAGTTATCGGCTGACCATTACATCCGATCGATTTTCCTCCAAAGAATTGGCGGCAAAGTTTCGCCTTGCCGAACCGTTTCCCGTCGTTGGATTTGTCAAAGACAACGCATTTCATCTCGATATGAGAACGGTTCGGGATGATGAAGTAGACCACGTGATCGGATCGTTAAAAAAAATAATGAATACGTAATTTATTTTAGATACATTTAATGCAATGAGTTTAAATGACATTAACCGGAGGAAAATACTATGAGAGTAGTCACGTTCGCACTGATGGTTTCATTTGCAGCCTTTATGAGTTGCGCATCTTCGGACAAAACCTCAAGAAATGATAAACAAGTACTGGCTGAAGTAAAGGCCAAAGCGGAAGCTGAAACGAAGAAACTGGAAGAGGAGAAAGCCGCTAAAGAAAAAGAAGAAATGCTGGCGAAAGAAGAGTTGGAAAAGAAAAAAGCGGAATCGGAGAAACAACGGGAGGAACTGGGCGCTGTTAAGGAACGGCTTAAGAAAATGGGGTTGGCTGCGGTATATTTTCCGATCACCAGGGACGGCCAGGTCTTCACTTATCCCGGCGGCAGGACGACCACGATCAAGTCGCAGGTCCTGGATAATATTTTACTCCGATCGCTCAATCAGATCATGGATAAACAAATGGAAAAATCCAACAGCGATCGCGACTATTATACGACCGGGACGGGCGGGTTTGAAGCATGTCTGAATGACCAATTGTATATTTTGTATATGTCCAAAAACAACAACGGCATGGTGACCAGGGAATGGTTTGAAATGCTGGAAAAATGCAACTAGATAGGAAAAATCTGCAGGAGTATCTATTATGGAATACCGTGTTGAATCCGATAGTATGGGAGAGGTCAAAGTTCCCAAAGACCGATATTACGGCGCGCAAACGGCGCGTTCGCTCAGCAATTTCAAGATCGGGGGCGACCGATTTCCCCGGGAACTCATCCGTGCACTGGGGGTGCTCAAAAAAGCGGCTGCGATGACAAACCAGGAACTTGGTACGCTTCCCAAAGAAAAAGCAGAACTCATTAT
>CAZHUW010000316.1:0-2683 GCA_964535295.1 uncultured Bacteroidota bacterium | reverse complement strand
TGATCCCTTTGTAACCCGCGTCGATCATGGCGAACATCACGTCCGGCTTCATGCCGGGATAATAATAAAGCATGGTCGCTTTCTCGCTGAAGAACGGATAGATGTCCACGTTCTTATCTTTGCGCCGGTGGTTGTATTCCTTTTTTATTGGCGTGATCTTTTTGCGCGTGACCATCGCCACGGGCGTGTCGCCGATCGTTCGGAAAGTGGACCGGTAGGACGAATGCATCTTTCGCACGCGCGTGCCGCGGTGCAGTAATCCATATTCATCCGACGTCGGACCGAACATGCACACCATGACTTCCGCAATATCCGCATTGCCTGCGGTGAACATCGCGTGCATCAGGTTCAATGCTGCATCGGAGCTCGGCCGGTCGGAGGAACGCTGCGAACCGACCATGATAATAGGCACGGGTGAATTCTGCACCATATACGTCAGCACAGCGGCGGTATGCTGAAGCGTGTCCGTACCGTGCCCGATCACGATCCCGTCAATACCGTGCCTAATTTCTTTGACAATGGCATGAGCCAGCGCAATGTATTGTTTAGGCCCCATGTTCTCACTGAATACGGCAAATATTTTTTCCGTATCTAAATTGCAGATATCCGCTAATTCCGGCACGGCGCCGTAGAGTTCACCCGGCGAGAAAGCCGGGATCACCGCGCCGGTTCGGTAGTCAAGGCGCGAGGCGATTGTCCCGCCCGTTCCAAAAAGTTTGACGTGCGGCAGCCCTGCGGTATTCGGAAATTGTTTTTCAGGGATCTGGTAGTTGGCCTTTTTATAACCGGTTTCGCGGATAGCAGTAATGGTCTTCACATCCACGCCGATGTTGTAACCGGTAGCGATCTTAAGAACGATATGTTCGTCGTCCGTATTCTCTGCGCGGGGCAGGATCGTTCCCTGAAAAAGTCCACGGGTGGATTGGATATCAACAGCCGCCCATACGCGCGCCGTATATTTTTTGAGGATGTCTAAGGCGCGCCCTTTGTAGCCCTGGAATATGTTGTCGCTCATGATTTTGTTTCTTTAAGCCCCCTGTATTCCCCTTTTCAAGGGGGACAATTACAAATTCGTACAGACCGTTCCCCCTTTGAAAGGGGGTTAGGGGGATTGCTTTCTTTGTATTTTAGAACGTTTCTTAGATCTTCATATGCTCAGCCACTTTCCTGTTCAATTCCGTCAGGTTCATATTGCCCAGCGCCATTTGACTCAGCTGCCCCATAACCCAACGCCCGCAGGCACCCGTGTCTTTCGACGTATTGATCTGGGAAAATTTGGTGATCATGAACGGAATCAAGTCGGTGATCTCTTTCGGGGAAACCTGCTTGTAACGTATGTTGGACAGGACGGAATCAAAGTCCAGTTTCGGATGCCCGTAATATTCCATCAGCATCTTTCCGGCGATATTCAGTTCCATGTTCTTTTCTTTGAGGAATTTGAACAGCTCAAATATTTTTTCGTAACTGAAATCCTTGGTGGCGGTATAATGATTTTCAATAAACTTCATCTGATGGCCGAGGAAAGTTCCTGTGAAGCGATGGCTGATTCCGAGTTCGTCATGATTTTTTTCCAAAAGCGATACGAGATTCTTTTTCAGGATGTAGGTAAAAGTATCTTCAGGAACTTTCCATGATTTCAGTTGTTGTATTCGGTCAAAAACATCAATCGGAATTTGTTTGCGTATCTCTTCGATGCTTTCGTCTTTCAGAGGTATGGGCGCAGAGTCGGTATCGGGATACATGCGGTCGGCGCCGGGCAAGACGCGTTCAAATACAGACGTTCCGTCCGACAGTCCTTTTCTTGTTTCATTCGGAACGCCTTTGAATGCCATTCTGCAGCGTTCTTCGACCGTTTCGATGGCCGTAGGAATATCCTCTTTCGGGCCCCAGAGAACGAGCCACGCATCGCGATCCGTACACGAAAGCAGTTTTGCGATCTTCTCGGACTCCTTGTCCGTAATAGCTTTCTGGAGGCTCTCCGAATGGATCATGTTCGGTTTTTCAATGCAGGCAATCACTTTAAGTCGGGTCGATATCTCGTCGGCGAACATCTGTTTCGGTTGCGTAAAATGCGATAGAACACCTTTGAAACCGGGAAGACAGATAGCTACTATTTCCTGTTTCGCATTTTTCGCCTGCTGCAGCGGCTCGTAACTGAAGTTGAATTCATCCCGGTTCAGAATGACCGATGACATTTTCCATGTGCCGCTGTCTTTAACGTTCTCTTTCAACAAGTCTACGATATGCAGCAAGGCAAATTGTCTGAATGATTCGTTATGCGTGAGTTCCGGCATCCAGCTCGTGTGGGCAATGCCTTTGATCTCCACGCGCGTGCCGCCTTTACAGCTCACATTGACGTCGGCGCGGGTAGACCCGACGCCGGTGCGAACTTTTCCCGTGCTGCGGTTTAGGAAGCGAATGTAATCGGCGCCTTCTCTTACTTCATCCGGATTTTTAAAATCAGCATGGGTTACCGTTTCGATCAACGGCATGCCGAGACGGTCGGTCTTGTATACTCTTACATGTCCAATATCTGAAATTTCACGGCAGGAATCTTCTTCAATGCTCAATTGAATAAGATCGACGGTTTTATTTTTCAATTGGATCTTGCCGCCGACGCCGATGATCGCCGTACGTTGAAATCCCGTCGGAATACTGCCGTCGAGATATTGTTTGCGGGTGA
>CAZHUW010000315.1:0-2701 GCA_964535295.1 uncultured Bacteroidota bacterium | reverse complement strand
AAATAGTACGTCCCCCCGCCTTGCTAAGGCGGGGGAGACAGGGGGCGGTTGAATTCCTCACTTCACTCGAAGTGACCATGAACGAACTTATGACAAAAAAGGAGTATATCATGAAAACCCGGATCATGTTCCTTTTGTCGGCGCTATTATTAATAACGGCGCCGTGTTCCGCGCAGTTAAAAAGCCGTTTAACGTTCCATCTCAAGGCGGGTCTGTATTCTCCGCTTCTTCAGAATACGGAGTATGACACCCGCACCAACGGAATGCTTTTTGACGGCGGTATCGGTTTTAAACTTTCGGAGAAGATCGAATTGATCGCAATGGCTTCCTACAGTTCTGGTTTTTCCGAGAACGGGAACGGTATGCACAGAGAAGGCGGGTATATTATGGACACATTGTATTATGTACCTCGTCTTTCAACCGCATCCACATTTGACGATCTGAGGCTGCTGACATTTACGGCCAATCTCAAATACATGCCGTGGCCGACGGACTGGCCGGATACGTATATCTTCGGCGGGCTTGGCGTCAGCAAGCGACTCAATGAGCTTCGTTATTCGCCTACGGCGCCGTCCTATATGGCGGCATACCGCCCGGCTTCCCGGATCGGAACGGTCCTGCAATTCGGTATAGGACAGATCTTTCACCTGAATCAGAACCTGGATCTCACACTTGAAGGGTTATTCCGCGCGAACTATATGGAATATGATCGGGGAGATTTTGTGTTCCATACCGCCCACAAAACGCGGCTTGAAGATATGGCAATCAAGACCGGCATGGTTTTTAAATTATGATCACGACTATAATATAAATTAATTTATGAAACAATTCGTTTGGATCTCCACTTCATTATTGTTCCTGGGGATAATCGGGTGCACGCGAAGTTTGGTATACAGTCCGTCTGCGCATTTGCCGGTAGAACCGTCGCTAAAAAATGATATTCAACTTTATGGCGGATTAAGTATGTTAGTGGAAACACGACCCCATCGTGTAAATAGAGAAATTTCCGGCGGGGTTGACGGATTAATTCGCTTCGGAATAACGGACCGGATCGGAATTCATATGAAAGGTTGGCAGGCTCTTGAAAAGCTCGAAAACAAAGAGCGCAGAGGTTATGCACTCGGTATGCTGATACGCTTGGGAAACAGTTCGAACACGTGGGACTGGGGTATCTCATCACAAGGAGGCGTTGCAACATATGGCAGTGATATCGAGGGAACCGGCATTTCATTATCAGGTGTTTTTTGGGCTCCACAGGTGACGCTCATCCGACCCTATTTTGCATTTGGCCCTATTTGGGGAAGGCGGAATTCTAATTCAGATAATCCGGATAAATTCGAAAAAGGCTGGGGTATCATTACTAATATTGGAGTCAACACGACATTTTCGAAACTTTTCGTTATCAACGGTGAAATTTCAGCCATAAAACAAAATAATCAATATGACGGTTACTCACGATTCATAATCTCTCCCAGTATTGGATTATCCTGCAATTTCTAGCCTTGCCAAGGAAGAGGACTTAATAACAAGGAAAAGATAACCTGACCGGTCATTCAAACATCCACCCCGCTCACAAAGGAATGAGATCCACAGCGCTCGGCATTTTAGTCAATGCGCTGCTGGCCGTGTGCAAAGGTGCGGCGGGATTCCTGGGTAATTCATACGCGCTGATCGCCGATGCGATCGAATCGGCGTCGGACGTGATCAGTTCTTTCATCGTTCTTATCGGCCTGAAAATCGCATCCAAGCCGCGCGATGAGAATCATCCCTACGGCCACGGCAAAGCGGAGCCGCTGGCGGCGGCGGTAGTTGCCCTGGCGCTGATCGGAGCGGCGATCACGATCGCCATTCAAAGTCTGCACGAGATCATTACCCCACATCATGCGCCGGAACCGTTTACACTTATCGTTCTGGTTGCCGTGATAGCCGTGAAGGAGACGTTGTTCCGTTTTGTTTTCAAGGTGGGCAATGAAGTTCAAAGCACGGCGGTCAAAACGGACGCGTGGCATCACCGGAGCGACGCCATCACTTCGGCGGCGGCGTTTGCGGGGATATCCATTGCGCTGATCGGAGGCTCGGGTTGGGAAAGCGCCGATGATTGGGCCGCCCTTTTTGCATCGGTGATTATCGCTTACAATGCCTACAAATTATTCACTCCCGCCATGGCTGAGGTCATGGATACGGCGCCGTCGCCTCACATGGTTGAAGTTGTCCGCCGCGTGGCTCTGGCTGTGGATGGCGTGATCGGGCTTGATAAATGCTATATCCGCAAAATGGGATTCGATTATTTTGTCGATCTGCATGTGGTCGTTGATGCGGAACTGTCGGTGCGCAAAGGCCACGCGATCGGTCATGCCGTCAAAGACGCTATTTGTAAATCGGATCCGCGCATCAGCGATGTTCTGATCCATATTGAGCCGGAAGATGTATTGAAACAATGACCATCATTTTTATTCCGGCAGAAATGAAAAAGACGTAAATTATACCCGTCTTTAACCAACCTTCTTTAACGAAACCAGGAAGAGTTGTCGAATGAAAAACGTATTGCTAGAAGAGAACAGCCCGCTCTTCCCGCTGTACTGGATCGCCATATCGGTTATCCTGGTTACTGCGGATTATTTCTCAGGTCCATTCATACAATTTCCCATCACCTACATGATCCCTGTTGCGCTGGCGTCGTGGTACAGCGGCGTGCGATGGG
>CAZHUW010000314.1:0-2711 GCA_964535295.1 uncultured Bacteroidota bacterium | reverse complement strand
TTGCGATGGCTTTATAGCCGCTGGCTTCTATTAATTTAGAACTTCCGATGTCCCACGAGTTCAACAAAACCAGAATTTCTTTGTCCTGATGAAATTTCAAGAATAATTCGGCTTTTTCTCTTTGAATACTTGAAACCATTATAAAGTCCTTTAGTTAGTTGCTTATATGAATACTCAGATCCAGATCATTACAATGCTGATGATCATTAGCCAAAATAAGACCGCTCCCAATATCCGATTAGCTCTTTCCGACTTTAATAGTCTTGATATCAGATCGCCAAATAGGATCCATGAGATCATGCAGGGAACGCCGACCAGTCCAAATGTAATGGCAAATAGGAATACACTCAAATGAATATTTTCAAGATGTGGCAGAAAAGCGCCCGCGCCCGTGATCGCCATGATCCATGCCTTCGGGTTTACGAACTGCAGAAACAATCCCTGAAAAAAACCGATCTTCGCACGGGACTCCACCGAGATATCCGAACTGAGTTGGCTCAAAACGAATGCAAGGTAGAACAGCCAGACCGAACTTATGATCTTCAGAGTCAAACCAATAGCAGGGCTTTTCGTGATAAGCTCGGCGATACCATAGCCTGAGGCATAAAGCAGGATAAAGAAACCAAAGAAAATACCGGACATCAATTTGCTGGAATCTTTGAATCCATAGGTCTTGCCATACGAAAAAAGCAAATAGTTATTCGGCCCCGGCGTAATGGAAGTTACGAAGGCAAATATCAGATATCCTGTAATGTTCAATTCCGGCATGGGAATGGGTCTGAACGATGGAAGATTATGTTGATTTATTGTTTTGTGTCAATTGGTACTGTTTGCGGTCAGGTCAATAGATCATAACCATGATTCCCGGCTTTGGCTACTGAAAATGTAGTTATCCGGTTACGATTAGTCAACCCTAATCCATATTTGCATTTTGTGAATTGTTTCACTATATTTTATCCACTCATTCACACCACCGGTTCTTAATTCAGAGACACTCTCTGAAACACGGCATGACCTCCTCAGTTCAAAAAATACTCCCCCATTACCACTTCGCTTGCAGAAAGGAAGGACTATGAAAAGATTATCGTTTCTCCTGCTGCTGATCGCCTGTTTTACCTTTGTTACCGCTGACACCTACGGACAGCTGGACCTGGGCAAAGGCAAAGACCTGGTCAAGAAAAAAGACAAAAAGAAGGATGAGAAGAAAACCGAGAACAAGGACACAAAAAACACGGATGAAAACTCCGCTCAAAAAGCCGAATCCGTAAACGCCAAATCCGGCGATACCGGATCCAACGACTGCGAAAAACTTTACAAGACCCTTGAGAATAATATCGATGCCATAGAAAAGGCCTATGAAAAAAAGAAGGACTATTCAAACTACTTCAATCAGGCGCAGGCCAACTTTGAGGAACTGGAGAAAAAATGCCCCACAACCGATGTCAGCGTCCTCGAACTGAGATTCCGTGCGGTCATGGGTAAGATCGATGAGGCCGAGCAACCGGTGGTCGTAAACAAGGATGCGATGTGGAAGGAACACGAGACCTTCATGCAGAAATTCCGGGAGGATGCCTACGCTTTGTACAACTCGAGCGTTAATCCCGATTACGCCGTTTCCAACGCCGACGGATTCTACAAACAGGCTGTGGCCCTGAACTACGATACGCGCAAAGTACTCGCCGACTCGATCGTATATAAGGTCTGGAAGCCGAATGAACTGGAGCGCGGAACCATATGGAACAATTACGTCTGGGTTGCTAAGAATTTCTGGGAATTGTACAACGAAAAAGTGGACAAGGAAATCGAGCCTTTTATAAACGAATGTCTGCGTAATGCCCTGAATAGCAAGAATTCCGGGATCGATATTGCGGCGGGAAAGAATTGGGCGTATAGCGCCTCCACGATGGTCAAAGCCATGTATGCGATCAATCCCGAATCGCAGACGGCGGGCCGATACAAGAAGGATGCGGACAATCTCTATGCCGAATTGCGGGGCCGCATCGGCGCAAAATATTTCACCAGTAAGCTGCACGAAGAAAATGCCATGAAAGTGGTCTTTTCCAAAAAACCGATCACAATTAAAGCCGAGGATCCGGCAAGTTTTACCAATACTTTCAATGCAGGCGATCCGATCTACGCCATGGGTTATTTTGAGACGGACCTGGCCACGTCTTGTTCAGACCGTATGACCTACTGGGTCAATGTGTTCGTAGACATTCCGGCTTATTATACAGGCACGGCCGATTTTTACGCTTCCTATCCGGTCACCGCGGCCAATGGCAAACAATCGTATGTCTTTGCGGAGATCGTGACGCCTATTGAAGCTAATCATCAGCCGGAATGTCTTGATCTCATGAAGGGATTCAAAAACCTGAAACCCGGAAAACATGTGATCCAGATCGATATCACGAACTACAGCGGCAACCCGATGGCCACGGGCAAATTCACGCTGGACTGCGCGTTCGACGGCATGGCAAAACTGGACGCCATGATCAAGCCGTATGAAGAAAAATTAATAGAATCGGTTCGCATGCCGAAAGCGGCGATCAGCAATCCGGCTCTGGAACAGAATATGAAAAATGTGCTGAAGGAGATCTATCCTGACGAGACGCCGTTGCGCGTAGTGATCACCGACAAAGATTGGACGTATGAGCGCAATGCGATCACAGGCATCATCGAATTCCGTTATATCGGAACGACCATAGCGATCA
>CAZHUW010000313.1:0-2735 GCA_964535295.1 uncultured Bacteroidota bacterium | reverse complement strand
CCTCATTCAGGTCGGCCGGCATCAGTTCGTTCTCATCTAATCGTGAAAAATTACGGAGATCCTGTACGATATTCTTCATCCTCACGACGGCACGTTTACAAGGATCCAGGCAGGCCTTGATCTCATCGGCCAGATGATCAAATTGTTCTATCTCCGCGGCGAACTTCTTATCGGAGGAAAAAGTTTGAGCATCTGCAGCCAGTTTTTTATTGAGCTTGCCGGTATAGAGTTCGATCAGTTCGATATATCCGGAAAGAATACCGGCGGGGTTATTCATTTCGTGTGCGATACCGGCGACGAGTTTACCCATACTGGCCATTTTTTCGGAGTGAATAAGCTGAGTCTGCGCGTTCTTAAGTTCGCCGTACGCTTTTTCGAGTTCGGTATTTGCCTGAAATAACTGCGCGGTGCGTTCTTTCACGCGGCTTTCCATGTCCTGGTAGAGTTCCACGTTCTCAAGTACGACGGACAGCATATTCATAAGCGTAGATAAGATCTTCACATCATCCTGCGTCATGGGCGTCAGCGAAGTGAATCTATCAACGCTGATAATGCCGCGAACCCGCGCGCCGAATTTAAGCGGCACGATCACAAATGATTTTGTGCCGGATATTTTTATTGCCGGCCTCTCCTTGAGCTCAGGATGTTTATCGACGTCCGATATGAGGATCGGGTCACCCGTGTGCACTACTTTGGAGAATAACATGTTGTCATCATTGAGATCGATCGTCAATTGATCCACATTTTTCTGATCGCGGTCTGTTGAGTCACTAGATACCTTTGGGTTTGACAAATACCTCCCAGATTCATCCACCATCATGATCATGGCCCGGTCATAACCGAGAGAATGTTTAATAATGTGGAGAACGGACTCGATGAGTTCGGAGCCCAAAAGTTTCAGGCTCAGAGCCATATTGGCTTCGATGACCGCTTCCAGTTTTCTTACTGTTTCGGAAGCTTCTTTGTATTTCTGATTGGCAAATGAGATCGTTTCTTCGATCTCATTGGATTCAGCCGTGGAGATCAATGCGTTATCCTTGGCTGTGGAACGCATATCGAGAATGACGCCGGCTAAATAGAATATCAGCGTTGTGCCTAGGGCAAAAAGGGACTGAATAGTGTGGTTTCCAAAAATATTCAGCCAGAAAAATAAACTTGATACTGCGGCACCTGTAAAGAACCCCCGTATCGCATGTTTTCTGAATAGCACCAGGCTTTTGGCCTGCCAGATGAATTCATACTCACACCGGTCGTCGCCTTTGGACATACATTTCAAATGACGATGTTTTGCGATCGGCAGTCCGAAAAGTTGAGGGATCCCGGCGAATAAGCCGATGCGGTAATCGCAATTGTGTTGATAAAAAGGATATTTAGGAGCATTCCGGAATTCAAGAACCATACGGTTTTTGTCGAATTCCGTAACACGGTATTTGCCGAATTTCACCGCATGATTGGCGATCTCGGCGGTTTTTTTAAAAATCGCATTAGGGGTCAGCAGGCGAAGGGCCATACGCGCCATGGTCCCGAAATTTTCCGGATTGGAAAATGAATAAATACCGATCTTGTACAGCACTTTTTCATCCTGAAAGAGTCTTTTTACGAATTCACAACCGCGCGTGTACGTCTCGAATGAGACCCAGTTATTTTCGTTACGAATATACGTTTCGTCGAGGTCGACTGCTTTGATAAAATCCCGGGCAGACGCCTCTCCTTTCCGCTCGAGAATATAATTCAGCATCGTGCGGATGATCTTGCAGTTAAGTTCCTGCTTGGTCTTTAATATGAATTCGGTATTGGTGCTTATCATGGCTGCTAATGTAATAAAAACTATACCACTTAAGACAGAAAAATTTTTTTAAGAAATACTTTCAACAGCTGTTGGTTGAATTGGATCACGAAATAAGTTAAATTCAATGAGCTTAAACAAAAAGAGGCTGACATATGACCGTGATAGAATTACTGGAAAAAAGGACCGATAAGATCCTGAAAGAAGCGTTTGAAAGCATTTCCCGATCGCATCTTGAGCATTATGAAAAAACGGATAAAAAGCATCTGGAAGAGCGCTTTCGTAATCTTCTGCAATTCACCATTCGCTGTTTGAAAGAAAAGAAACTGATGCACATCAACGAGTATGCTGAAAAACTTGGTCAGGAGCGGTTTTCCAGCGGATACGATCTGAGGGAAGTTCAGATCGCGATCAATATCCTGGAAGAAGTGGTTTGGAAGGAGATCGTGAAGGAAATACGGCCCGAAAATCTTGCTCAGGCTTTAGGGCTGGTTAGTACGGTACTGGGATCGGCCAAGGACACGCTGGCGCAAACCTATGTATCGCTCGCGAGTAAAACGCGATCCGCATCGCTTGATCTGAAAAAAATGTTTTCGTAAAGCCAATAGAACACGAATAACACAGATTAGACGGATTTAATCGGATTTAATTTTTTTGATCTCCAGATTAACCCCACCCTGCCTCCCTCCCCTTGGCAAGGGGAGGGAAGGGTGGGGTGCAAGTCATCCGTGTGCTAATCTTTTTCACGGCCGAACCCAAATCCACGCCAATCACGCCAAATCAAAGCGATCGGCATTCATCACTTTGTTCCATGCCGCCACAAAGTCCTGAAGGAACTTGGTCTTCGAGTCTTCCTGAGCGTAAACTTCGGCCAGTGCCCGTAGTTGTGAGTTGGAACCGAACACGAGATCAACGCGGGTGCCCGTCCACTTGACCTCACCTGTAGCGC
>CAZHUW010000312.1:0-2735 GCA_964535295.1 uncultured Bacteroidota bacterium | reverse complement strand
CGCGCTTGCCGTGGCGTATCATAGTTAAGTCCGTCTTTGAAATTAACCACATATTGATCTACTTCTCTCTGCGTAAGCTGTTGTCCTGCTGTCGTTTCAAGGAATCCGTTATCATCCGGTCGACCTGTTGCGGTATTTACAACAAGAATATTTTTCCGGTTAAGCAGATTTAAAACCTGGACGTATACATTGAGACTCATGTTATTACTAATATTAACCGTTTTGTCCGCTTTCAGATCAACGCGGAACGTCCAAGGCTGATTCTGCGAATTACGACGTGCGGTTACTTTTCCGGTAGGAACACCTGCAACCTGGATCGGTATGACGGTTGTCGGTGTATACGGGAAGCCGCTGCCTGCCTGTATTATGAAGTTAACACCGGCATTTTCCAGTATACGGTTACCCGCTACTTCAGGTCCTTCACCCTTCATATTGCGAATATCAATGATCGCGTTAACATTATGACGTTGGTCAAAAGCCAAAGGCGAATTAAAACGTACATCCTGATAGCCTAACCATGCTGCACGGAAACCGGAGTTTTCACCGGAACCCGAGCCGCGAGCTGATTGCAGGGTGTAATTAAGGCGTCCTGAGAATTTAGATATTCTTCTAACCTCAAGAGCGATATTTACGCCTTGAATAACGCCTTCATCCAAGTTCTCGCTTATAATAAGTCCGTTTGGACTTGATGATATCTGACGCGAGTTGATCAAATCTACGATGTCTTTGTAGTAAGCATTGACATCGAGGGCTACTTTTTCTGTTAACGCTCTGCGGATACCGACTTCATACTGTGTGCTTCTTTCCGCAGTTAAATTCGGGTTACCTACTGTTGCTGCAAACGGCGGAGAAACCGACTGACGTTCCAAAAAGTCGGGGCTTACATACAGGTCCTGTAAATTGGGCTGCTGGAAGAATTTACCGTAACTCATACGGAACTGTGTTTTTTCAGACACAGGGAAACTAATGCTAAACCGTGGGCTTATACGGTTATCATTCTTTGCAGCTTTATAATCTACTGAACTTAAAGAATCGCCACCGGTAGGATTGGAAATATCTTTGAGGCGTTTCACACCGGGGTTAAACAAGTCATACCGGATACCGCCGCGCAAGACCAATCCTTCGTATTCCAGTTTGTCCTGCACAAATGCAGAGAAACTGTACGGATGAGCAGGACCGAGTATCTTGTTATCCAAGTCATCACTGCTGATCTCTTTGATCTTGTACTTACCGTTAGAACCCAAGCTAACCGTATACCCGATATTGTCATTCGATCCTGTAGCAGGATTACTTATATCTATCAGATTCAAATAACGCACCGTGTGATAAAAATAATCTGCACCGGCTTTGATCTGATTGTGCTTATCGATCTGGTTGACGTAGTTGCTCTTGAATGCCATGTATTGATCTACATCTTTACGATAATTCAAAGCACCGCGGTTAATATCAAATAAAAGATTGTCATTATAATAAGTCGTAAAGCCGGTACTGCCTTGTTGCGCATCGGCGTACATTTCCAGATTCTTCCAGCCCAGACGATCGTTCATCAGATAACGCGTATTTGTAAAGTAATTAACTCCTACATCCACAAAGCTGTTTGGATTCAGCGTATACGTCGCCATGGTTCCGATATTTAAGTTCTCAATATCGCGGCGTAAATTATCATTCGGTGAAATAGTACGAGAGATAAGATGAGCTCTTCGATACGTTCTTGAATAGTTGCCCGATACGTCCAGCCGCAGGGTGTTTGCAATCACATCAAAGGTCAACTTACCCTGTAGGTTGTATCCACGGTCGCTATTAATACCTTGTCCATAAGCATTATCGCCGCGAGGACCTTTTTTGAAAATGATGTTTCCGTCTTTATCTTTGCTCCAGAGCACGGTATCCATCACTAAGGTATCGAGACTGGTGGCACCTTCATTGGTCAGTTTGAACTGAGGATTTCCCGTGATACTGGGTTCAGTGTCATCGATATTGCGCCCTTCACCGGACACGAAGAATCGGATCTTGTTGTTTCCGGGAATGACCTGACCGCCGATACCGGCGCTCAGCACGTTATATCCGTAGGATTCAGCGATCGCCAATCCGCCCGGATCGCCGGTCCATTCCACATTACCCGAGTAACGCTGGCCGCCCGACTTGGTGGTGACCTGTATGATACCCGATTGGTTACGGCCGTATTCCGCATCAAAACCGCCCGTGATAACAACGACTTCTTCGACCGATCCGTTCGGAACGTTGGCATTCGATGTCCCCGTCAGAAGGTTGTTCTGCTGGAAACCATCCATATATACACCGGTCTCATTAGGACGACCGCCGCGGATATTGACGTTGCCCGTCCCGCCGTCAAGGTTACGAACATTGTTAACCACGATACCGACGCCTAAGTTCGCCGCCGACTGGAAACCGCGAACCGGGAGGTTCTTGATTTCTTCAGAGGACGTGACGGACATCGTCATGGTTTGATCTTTCTGGATCAACGCGCGTTCCGCGACCACCACGATATCTTCCGCATTGACGGAGGTGGGAACAAGATCGAAATCCAGTTTAGTGGTAAAATCAGGAATAACGCGTACGTTCTGCTTTGTGAGTTTCGAGTAACTGATCATACTGGTCGTTACTGTATACACACCTGCAGGAACATTGAGAATGGTGTATTCGCCTTTTGCATTCGTGGCGGCTCCCATCGTGGTTCCTTCCAGAATCACGTTCACACCGGGAAGAGCGTCGCC
>CAZHUW010000311.1:0-2797 GCA_964535295.1 uncultured Bacteroidota bacterium | reverse complement strand
GAAGGTTTTGTTCAAAACCTTGGCAGTGTAAATATTGCGTATTTGTCCGTCCTCCATCACCTGATACAAGGAACCCTTGGCTCTCAGGATCGTGGTTGCCATGTCTTTCCTCGTAAAAATAAACGCACCGGTTATAAGCAGGAGCAGCATCAATACCGCAGAATAAGCAATGATGCGCGGCGTCACGGCAAATTTGATCCCCTTGGTGATCAGGTCATAGGACGCATACCGAATAAGTTTTTTCGGACGGTTTACTTTTTCCATGACCCCGTCACACGCATCCATGCAGGCAGTACAGTTGACACACTCCAACTGGGTCCCGTTGCGGATATCAATGCCGGTCGGACACACCTGCACACAAAGGCCGCAGTCGATGCAGTCACCTAATGATTTCTCCTCTGCGTGTTTCAATTTTCCTCGCGGTTCGCCGCGTTTGAAATCGTAAGCTACCACGATGGAGTTTTTATCCAGCATGACTGACTGAAGCCGCCCATAAGGACAAACGTAAATACACGCCTGCTCGCGAAACCGCGAAAATATAAAATAAAAAAGAAGACTGAACGCCATCATGAACGAAAACCCGACGATATGTTCCTGTACGGGGTCGGTCATGATCTTGAAGAGATCGTCCACGCCGATGATATACGCCAACAAAGTATTGCCGATGACAAACGAGACCGTAAAAAAGATCGCATGCTTCAACGTCTTTTTCAGGAATTTATCCGGAGTCATCTCTGCGCGGTCCAATCTGTATTGCTCCGCGCCGTCGCCTTCGATCCAGTATTCGATCTTGCGGAACACCATTTCCATGAATATCGTCTGCGGACAGGCCCATCCGCACCAGATGCGTCCAAATACCGCCGTAAAAAGAAAAATGAAGATCACCACGCTCAAAAAAACAAGAGCAAAGATGTAGAAATCCTGCGGCCAGAAGGCCATGCCGAAAATGATGAACTTGCGTTCCACGATGTTAAGCATGAAGAACGGATGTCCGCCGACTTTGATAAATGGGACTCCAAATAAAACCGCGAGAAGTATAATACTAACCAGAATGCGCCAGTTATGGTATTTTCCTTTCGGCTTTTTAGGATAGACCCATACACGGTTTCCCGCTTTGTCAATGATCGATATACTGTCCCTAAAACTTTCCCGGTTTACCGTTTCTTTCTTCTCAATACTTTTTTCTTCAGCGATCATATCTTGCTTTCATCACAAAGTGGTCTATAAATAAGAACATTCCTCCCATCCTCATTAGAAATGCCACTTACTATTTAACCAAAGTACCCTGTGCCGGTTTAGGATTAGGCGGATTCGTCCCGCGCAAAGTTAAGACATAACTTGATATCTTCAGGATATCTTCTTCACCGAATGTTTTTCCCCATGCAAGCATGCCTTTCTCCGGAACGCCTTTGGTCACGGTGCGCATGACGTTATTGATGGTTGCGCCATGGATCCAGTAATCGTCCGTCAGGTTGGGTCCGATCCCACCCTCGCCCAGAATCCCGTGACACGGAACGCAGGTTTTAATATAGATCTCCTTGCCTTTGGCAATACTCGCCGCATCGGTGAGAACTGTATAATCCTTGACGACTTCAATCTCTTTCGGGGCTTCCGGTTTACCCATTTTTTCTGCGATCATTTTTGGTGTGATATCCGTTTTGACAGCATAATACGGCACCTTATAATACGGTTCAAAAAAACCGGGCGCGGTATAATTAGGATCTTTGTGTTTGGACCATGTCTGATCATATTCTTTTTGGTATTCATCCACTGAACGGTCGCCCCATTCGGTAACGTGATAATAGATCAGATACAAAAACGCCCAGACGATCGTGATATAAAATAAATTGACCCACCACGGCGGCAGCGGATTATCATACTCCCTGATACCGTCATAATCGTGATCCAGGAGTTCATCTTTTACTTCAGCCATGAACTTTTCCTCCGTTATTTGAATTTGTAAAATCTTTTTCTAATGGTAATTCTTCCATATGCCGGATATGCTGTTTATCCATCCTGAAAAGATGGTAAAGGATCGCCAGAAACGATGTAAAAAAAAGGAGCAGTGCGATCACCGGCAGTATTTCGATACCTTGGATATGTTCTAATATGTTTCGATACATACTTTCTCCGCCTTATTTAACTTTAATGTCCATGCCCAATCTCTGCAAATATGCGATCAGCGCAATGATCTCTTTATCGGCCGTGGTCTCGAACCCGGCATCATTCAGATCTTTTGCGATCGCCTCCGCCTGCGCCTGAAGATCATCGCCCGCTTGTTCCTCATATCCTTCAGGATACGGCACTCCTAACGTCTTCATCGCTTTGATCTTCGCGGCAGTGGAACTTGCATCCAGTGTGTTGACCGCCAGCCAGGCATAACTCGGCATGATCGAGCCCGGCGACAAAACACGCGGATCGATCATGTGGCTGTAGTGCCATGAATTCGGATATTTTCCGCCGACACGGTGCAGATCGGGGCCCGTGCGCTTTGATCCCCATTGGAACGGGTGATCGTACACGTATTCGCCGGCCTTGGAATATTCACCGTATCGCTCGGTCTCGGATCGGAACGGACGCACTAACTGCGAATGACAAGTATAACACCCTTCGCGGATGTAAATGTCACGTCCCTGTAATTCGAGCGGCGTATACGGTTTCACACTTGCAATAGTAGGCACGTTTGACTCGACCGCAAACGTCGGAATGATCTCCAATGCCCCGCCGATCAATATGGCAACCAGGGTTGCCACATAAAACTGCACCGGCTTACGTTCCAGCCAGCGGTGTATTTGAC
>CAZHUW010000310.1:0-2816 GCA_964535295.1 uncultured Bacteroidota bacterium | reverse complement strand
CCGTTGTTGGTGGAACGAAAAACGCCGTAATCAGTCCCGGCAAAGAGATTTGTGTTGCTTACAGCGATAGAGCGAACGCGAGTGTATGGTAGTCCATTATTGACCGCAGTCCAATTTGCTCCGTTGTTGGTCGAGCGATAGACGCCGTAATCAGTCCCCGCGAAGAGATTCGTGCCGCTAATGGCAAATGACTCGAGGAAAACGCTATTTGGCAGGCCATTATTGACCGCTGTCCAACCTGCGCCGTTGTCGGTGGAGCGAAAGACGCCGCCAATAATCGTCCCGACAAAGAGAGTTGTGTTACTAACGGCAATTGACAAAATGTAAGTGTCGGTCAGTCCATTATTGACCGCTGTCCAGCTTGCACCGTTGTTGGTGGAGCGAAAGACGCCACCGGCGTTAGTCCCAACAAAGAGACTCGAGTCACTGACGGCAAGAGATTTGACGTAAGTGTCGGTCAGTCCATTATTGGCCGCTGTCCAGCTTGTTCCGTTATTGGTGGAGCGAAAGACTCCGTTATCAGTCCCGGCAAAGAGAGTCGAGTCGCTAACGGCAAAAGACAAGACGTAAGAGTCTGACAGTCCATTATTGGCCGCTGTCCAGCTTGTCCCGTTGTTGGTGGAGCGAAAGACTCCGTTATCAGTCCCAACAAAAAGAATGGTGTCGCTAGCAGCAAGAGAAAAGACGTAAGTGTATGACAGGCCATTATTAATAGCTGTCCAGCTGACGCCGTTGTTAGTCGAGAGAAAGATACCGTAATCAGTTCCAGCAAAGAGATTCGTACCGCTCACAATAATGAGTCGCACAGTACCACCGCTTGGTCCATTCAGTTTCTGCCATTGGGCGTCTAAGGTCTCTCGGTGAAAGAGCAATAAAACAGAAAAGACGCAAACAAAGCGGAACAGTTGCATGATTATACTCCTTTTACCATGAGGTTAAAAGTCAGCAACTTCTATGTTCTCAAATTTCCTGATTTGCGGAAAACAAGTATATCACGTCATTACGAACGGATCAAGCTTTAAGAAGAGTCGATAAGAAATTCCACGATAGAAAAGAATCACAAATTCACAAAAGAAATATACTCCCGAAATCAGGATTTGTCAAACGTTATTTTGGAGTGACCGGTGCGGCGGGGAGTAAGTGCTGGATTCAAAAAAGATTCTTACTGAATGACAATTTCGAAAAAGAGTTCGATCAATCTTCTTTCAGCGCCATCGATTCTTTCACAAGATCCATTTCTTTTGAGGCCGCTTCTTCTCTGAGTTCTTCTCTCATCTTCAGGCTGACGATGAATACGCCGGCAAAAATTAGCAGCGACGCAAATACCGTTGCCCAGGTCAAAGATTCTCCCAGAATCATCGTGGAAATTACCGTTGCGACTACGGGCTGGACATAAATATAACCCGCCACCGTGGAGGATGTCGTTCTTTGCAGCGCCCAGCTATTGATATAATAAACGATCACGGAGGAGAACAAGATCAGAAATATAACGCACAGCCACGCCGTCGTCGAGATCTCCGCGTTAGGCAGATGAATGGCCTGAGTAATTCCAAACGGCATGACGCCGATCGCGCCGAATATGAATGTCCATGTTGTGACGGTTGCCGGGTGGTAGCGTTTAAGGATATCTTTTGCAATGACGAGATACACGCCAAAAGAGACCGCGTTGATAAAAACCAGAAGGTTTCCGACAAAAAATTGATTGTTCAGATCGATCCGTTCCGTTCCGAGCAAGAGTAAAACGCCGATAAAAGATAATATGGATCCGGTGATCTTACGGAAACTCTTTTTTTCCCTGCCCATGATCAAGGCAATGACGATCGTGACCACCGGGATCGTGGTGACAAGAACGGTGGCGTTGATGGCTGTGGTCAACGAGAGGCCCTTGAGGAACAAAGTTTGATTAATGACGATCCCGAAAACACTAAAATAGGCTAATTTCAAATAGTCTTTGGCGGAATGGATCCTCTCTTTAATAAAAAGAATTTGCAGAACGTATAATATAATGGCCGCCGTTGTTATGCGAATGCAGACCAGAGCCATGGGATCGATCTCTTTCAGTGCGATTTTTGCCGTTACGGAATTGACCCCGAAAACAGCCGAGACAAATAAAAGCGCCATATGGATGCGAAGAGTAGAAGAAGTATTCATGCGTTAAGTTTTAGTTATTAATTGACTGAAATAATAGTGACAAACACTGTTCTTTTCTTTGTCTTGATACCCCGCTTGTAGCGGGGCAGGCGCCGAAAAGAACCAAAATGCTCCAGATACCAATAAAACAAAATGTCAGTAGTATTATAAGACCGTTACTAATTCCCTGTTTCAAATTCAACCGGGATCAGAACCGTCATGGTCGTCCCCTTCCCGTATTCACTGTGAACTAAAATTTTGCCGTTATGCCGCGTTATGATGCCGTACGCGACCGCGAGACCGAGGCCTTGACCCTGGCCGATCTCTTTTGTTGTATAAAAAGGGTCGTAGATCTTATTCACGTTTTCCGGCATGATCCCGATGCCCGTATCTGAGATGTCTACCCGAACATGAGGCACATTTAAAAACTCGTTTGCTTCGACGGCTTTTGTGGAGATCGTTATATTTCCTTCATCCTTGATCGCTTCGATCGAATTGAGGATCATATTTGAAAAGACCTGGTTCAAATGTCCGGGATAACATTGAACGAAAGGCAGCGGCGAAAGGTTCGTCCTGATCGTGATACGGTTTTGAGTTTGGTTACTGAAGAACTGGAGCATTTTTTCAATACCCTCATTCAGGTCGGCCGGCATCAGTTCGTTCTCATCTAATCGTGAAAAATTACG
>CAZHUW010000309.1:0-2828 GCA_964535295.1 uncultured Bacteroidota bacterium | reverse complement strand
CTTCGATGGAAGAGATCTATACAATTGCACGTGAAAAAATTGAAAAAGATGTCCAATTGCTCATATTCATGCGTATCGACAAGAACATGCGGATGGGCGTATTGGTTGACGTGCAGCAGGAATTGAGAAAAGCAGGCGCTTTACGGGTATATTATGCAACCAAAACCAAAGCATCGCCGAGTTATTGATAAACGTTGCGCTGTATAGAAGAAAGGAATAAATAATGAAATTGTATGAATTGAAAATGCAGCATACGAAGTTGTTTGAAGCTTCGCTGATCGCGGCGCTGATCTTTGTTACCCTGGTGATACGGTTTTATACCTTTAGCGGCGGTGATGTCCAGATGGCGAAGTCGGAAATTCAGTTCGAGGTCAGCAAAGTTGACCTGACGAAGCAGACCAAGCGTGCGCCGCCGCCAAACAGGCCGGCCGTGCCGATCGCTTCGGAAACGGAAACTCTATTAGGCGACGAGACTATCGACGATACTGATGTGGATCTTCAGGAAATTCCTCCTCCTCCTCCTCCTCCGATTAAGAAAGATGATGGCGGCGGAGAAGCAGAGGTTTTTGTCGCTTATGATACTCCTCCCGATTTGAAAGGCGGATTTGAGTTTATTCGTAAAAATCTCAAATATCCCGATATGGCCAGACAAGCTGGAATTGAGGGTAAAGCGATCGTCAGTTGTATCGTTGATGAGAACGGCAATGTACTTAAAGCGGAAGTTGTCAAAGAAGACGGCAACGTGGGATTTGGTCAAGCTGCCGTTGATGTGATCATGAAAGCCAAATTCAATCCTGCAATGCAGCGCGACAAAGCGGTAAAAGTGCGTATATCGGTGCCGGTGGTTTTTAAACTTAAGGGCTAACTTTGCTTAGTATCTAAATCTTCTCATAGAAAACCCCGTTCGCGCAAAGCGAACGGGGTTTTTAATTTGTGGGCCATCAGGGATTTGAACCCCGGACCAAAGGATTATGAGTCCTCTGCTCTAACCGCTGAGCTAATGGCCCCCAAAGCGGTCGTAATATAAAATGCGCTCCCGAAATAATCAATGAATTTTTGGAATGCCGCGATGATTTGGGTGAAGATCGGGTTTAGGTGAAACTTTTTATGCAGTCTTCTTGAGAGGGGAATATCTCAAAAACTTCGGCCAGTTTTGTGATGTTAAGCACGTTCTTTACGAACTCATTATATCCGCCTATTTTCAGCACACCGTTCTTATTGTGTGCCGCCGTATAAAGGGAAATAAGGCTTCCAAGGCCGGAACTATTGATTCGTTTTATTTTTGAAAGATCGATCACGACGTTGACGATGTTTTCATCCAACAGCTCTTGCACGGCAGCCTGTAGCATTTTGATATGCTCCTCGGTCATGAGTTTATCTTCAATCTCCACGACGGCCATGGTGTCGGTAATTTTGCGGGAAGTCACTTTAACTTTGCTTTCACTTGCTATTTGCACTTTTTTACTTTGTTTCATTTGCATTTTTGAGGGTGTTTTTTTTATTTTTTTCCTAATTTTGAATTAATCGTATCGAGATGCCTATTCATGTCATGTAAGTGCCTTTCCAGTATCCATATTTCTTCCCCGGTTTTCTGGATGGCAACTTCATCCCCGCTGCGTCCGCCATAGGAGAGGCTGTTACATATTTCATCAAAAGTATCGGCCGAATGCTTCAGATAGGTAACAAAATACCGAATATCTTTTCTGACTTCTGAAAAATCGATATCCTGAGATTGCGATAACTCGGAAGCCTTGAGCCGCAGATAGGTGATATTCAATTTAAATATATTGAGATCGTCTATAACCTTATCAATATCTACTTCGCGTTCTTCGGGAGCTTCAATACGCATGTCCAGCTCCATGGATTTTAAATCAAGATGAATTCTGCGCAAATCGTTGGCTAATTCTCTGATCTTATCCACTAACATTTTAGTCTGAGCCCCGAACAAAGTAAAAGATGTGATATATTAAAGCAGTATAGCCATACTAAGCAATTTTGGAGATACAGTCAATATTTAAAATATATTCATATGACGGATCACCGCTGCGCCTTAAGAAAACGCTGAAGCCGCATGGTATAGACGTAAAATGACAGGACAAGAAGAAAGGCACTCAGCCAGAGAAGAAAAAGGTAAAAGGATGTCAGGCCAAAGGTGTCTTTAATAACGTATACCGTGATCATAAGCGCAACGACCGTAACGGTAACTTTACCGAGCATGTTTGACGTAAAGAGGTAATTGTATTTTTTCTTTATATAAAGACCTGCGCAAAAAATAATCGTATCTCTTATTAGCGCCAAACCAAAAAACCAAAACGGGAAATCGGCCCGGGAAATCGCAAGAAATGCCAAAATCGCTCCCATGCCTATTTTATCGGCCACGGGGTCAACAATCTTTCCAAAGTCTGTTATCTGATTCATTTTCCTTGCCAACATACCGTCGAATGTATCGGTAAGACCGCCGATGATCATAAGAGCAAAGGCGGTCAGGTTGTGAGCCGGGTCAGAATTTCCAAGATACAGGAAATAAATGATAGGGATAACGACAACGATCCTTGACAAACTCAACAGGTTAGACACGGTGAATATCTTATCTTTATAAGCGTTCTCTGTCGCTTCGCTGTCGTTTGTCATGGCTCAGACGGAGGTTTCGTAGTGAAAGTTCTAGTGATAACGTCCAATTCTCTCAGAAACTTTATTTTTGTGATTTCTTCGGGAAAAAATAATGCCTGGTCAATTAAATATATCCTCTTTGTAGCTTCGTCGTAGAATGCGTAACTGCGGAAAGGTCCGCCGAAAGCGTTTTGAATATCAACCGTCTTCCAGATGCC
>CAZHUW010000308.1:0-2853 GCA_964535295.1 uncultured Bacteroidota bacterium | reverse complement strand
GTTTCTGCCAGAGGGATGGAGCATATTAGTCACGACAAGACCTACATCTTCATCTGCAATCATCAAAGCGCTATGGATATACCCCTCATGATGTGTTATGCGCCAAAACAGTTACGGATGATATTTAAAAAAGAACTCTTATATATACCTTTATTTGGATTTATCCTGTGGCTTCTAAAGTTTATTCCGATTGACCGTGGTAACAGGGAAAAAGCTATCACAAGCCTCAAAAAGGCTGCCAGACGCATTCACGACGGCATCAATATTGTAATCTATGCCGACGGTACACGAAGTTTGGATGGCGAACTAAAACCCTTCAAAAAAGGTGCGTTCCTTCTTGCTATTGAATCTCAAGTAGATATTATACCTGTCACGATCAGCGGCACGATCAATGTTATGCACAAATTTGGCGGCATTTTTGATGTGAAATTTGGCCAGGAGGTTCATATTATCTTTGATGCTCCGATTTCGACCGCAGCATATACGGTCAGTCAAAAAGACGAACTGAAAGAATTGATCAACGCTCAGATCGGATCGAATTACGCAAAACTTAAACATTTATCAAAAATCACGGATGAATCAATCCTCAAGAAATTAAAAAAGATTGAAAATAACTAATCGAAAGGCAGAAAAATAAAATATGAAACCAAGAGGAATATCATGAAAGGAATTATTTTAGCAGGCGGCCTTGGATCACGTTTGCAGCCGCTGACTTTGATCACTAACAAACACTTGCTTCCTGTCTATAACAAACCCATGATCTATTATCCTATCGAGAAGCTGGTTGAAGCGGGTATTGACGATATTGTGCTCGTGACTGGAGGGAGTTATGCGGGAGATTTCCTAAGGCTGCTTGGAAACGGCAAGGAATTTAATCTTTCACATATTAATTATGTGTATCAAAAAGGCGAGGGTGGAATTGCCGAAGCGTTGGGCCTTTGCGAACACTATGCTAAAAACGATTCTATTGCCGTGATTCTCGGCGACAATATCTTTGAAGACAGCATCAAACCGGCTGTAGCAGAATATGCAAAAACAAATAAAGGCGGAAAGATCTTTCTGAAAGAAGTTCACGATCCGCAACGATTCGGCGTAGCGGAACTGCAGGGAGACAAAGTGGTCGGTATAGAAGAAAAGCCGAAGTTCGCAAAGTCCAATTATGCGGTCACGGGAATCTATATGTATGATTCGGAAGTGTTTGATGTGATCAAGACATTGAAACCGTCGGGCCGCGGTGAACTGGAAATTACTGACGTTAATAACTACTACATCCGCAAGAATGCGATGAAATACGAATTCATGACAGGCTGGTGGACGGATGCAGGAACTTTTGAGTCGCTGTTCCATGCCAATGAACTGGTTGCCAAATCGATGTTAGCTAAATAACCGCTATGTTAATCGGTAAGCGTACCATTAAAAAGTCCCTTTTAAGGGACTTTTGTTTTAGATTGTATGAATACCAAAAAATTCGTAGTTTTGATACAGTTCAAACAAAACGGTATCAATGAAAAAACTTGGAATATTTGGTTCAACAGGTTCGATCGGAGAAAATGCATTACAAGTGGTTCGGAATAACCCCGACCGCTTTCGTGTTGTATGTTTAACGGCGCATTCCAATACAGAACTTCTTGTAAGACAGGCTCTGGAATTCAAACCTGATTCTGTGTGTATCGTCGAAGAATCCGGTTACGCAACTTTGGCAAGATCCCTGGCAAACTCAGGAATCCGTTTGTTGAGTGGCAAGCAGGCTTTGGCGGATCTGGCTCGTGAGGCTGATTTCGATACCATGGTAGGCGCAATCGTCGGGTTTGCGGGTCTTTTGCCGACATTGGAAGCGATCAAGGCCGGAAAAGATATTGCCTTGGCCAATAAAGAAACCTTGGTCGTTGCAGGCGAGATCGTCAATCATTTACTGGAAAAACACCGAGTCGGTTTAATTCCGATCGACAGCGAACACAGCGCTTTATTCCAATGTCTTGTTGGCGAAAGTGCTGCGAGCGTCCGGAAAATAATTCTGACAGCGTCCGGCGGACCTTTTTTGAATAAACCAAAAGAAGAATTTGGTGCGATCACCTTAAAAGAAGCTTTACGTCATCCCAATTGGAATATGGGTTCGAAGATCACGATCGATTCGGCAACGCTTATGAATAAAGGGCTGGAAGTCATCGAAGCGCACTGGCTTTTTGGATTGACACCGGAAAAGATCGATGTGGCGATCCATCCACAATCGATCATTCATTCGATGGTGGAATTTATTGACGGTTCCACTAAGGCTCAAATGGGCGTACCGGATATGAAATTACCGATACAGTATGCATTGGCTTATCCGGAACGTATCAAGAACGGATTTGATGCTTTTGACTTCCGCAAATCGAACCGCCTCGACTTCATGGAGCCCGATCATGATAAATTCCAATGCCTGCGTCTGGCCTACGATGCGCTCGCGGAACTTGGGACCATGCCGGCCGTATTGAATGCGGCTAATGAAGTGGTTGTCGACCATTTCCTCAACGAGCGGATCCGTTTTATCGAAATTCCGCAATTCATCGAGAAGGCTATGCAAGCACATACAGTAAAACTTGATCCCGATCTGGAAGAAGTCGTTGAAGCGGACAGATGGGCGAGAGAATTTGTCAAAAAAGAATTAAGAAATAGTCATTAAAATTAATTGAAAGGTATCTATGGGCTCTGTTCTGTTTGATTTTATGATTCCGTTCATCGTGGTTTTAGGTGTTTTGGTCTTTATTCATGAACTCGGCCATCATCTTGCGGCAAAGTTATCCGGCATGAAAGTGGACCCTTTCTCTCTGGGGTTTCCGCCGCGCGCCTGGGGCTTTCGCTGGAGCACAAAAC
>CAZHUW010000307.1:0-2870 GCA_964535295.1 uncultured Bacteroidota bacterium | reverse complement strand
GTTGCGTTCAATCGTTGCGCGTAGATATCGGGATTGGGTCCGCCACGGTAATCTTCCCATACAATGAAAACCCCGCCGCTGCCGTCCGGAATACTCTGTGGGTACCTTTGATCCCCAAATGTCGCCGAAACGGGATTATTGACTGTCGGATTTGTCGACCATTGTGCCAACACACTTCCCATGGCGGTTAGTCCCATGACCGCTAAAGTCATGGTTATGCGGATAAACACACGGGCAAGTTTCATCCTTGACATAGGCGCGCGAAGGGAATGAATCGTTGTGTCAAGAATTGAAAAAATCATTTGGAAGAATCGTGGCAATCCGTTCATGGATAACTCCGCTGGTAAAGTGATAATGTGGTCTATAAAATTTTTACAAAATCCAAAGATTGAGAATAAATAATACCCTATCGGGTAATTAATTATCACTCAGTGATGTTTAGTGAGACACACCGGAATCGATCCTGAAATAAATCACCGGATGGATCGGGAAAAAATGAAATAAAAATAAGGGGAATTTTACGCCCTAAAGTATATAAAACGTTGCGCTTTGTCAAACCATTTTATTTCACCGGGCATTTACAGACGTTACGAATTTCACATATGTTCAAGATCTCGCAGTCGAAACATGCAAAAACAGCCTCACGCCATTGATCATTTATGACTTCCTCCTCAAGTTATCTGCAGGAAAGCAAAACTAGTAAGGATAATACACTTTTTTTACAATTACTGTGACCCATATCACACAACAAGCATCAAAAATTTAGTTTTGACTATCTGATTTTGCCTGATTAAGTTTATTGCCACTATGAAAAAAGCCAACAAACAGTCCGTCCAAGTCTCTTTACAATCTGGACCTACACAGGAAACCGGATTATATTTACGCGTCGCTCTAGCCCTGTCGTTTCTCATAAGCTTTGCCATGTATGTAATGACATTGGCCCCAACGGTTACCTTTGAGGACAGCGGAGAGCTGACGGCCGCGGCATATCTCCTTGGTGTACCGCATCAGCCCGGGTATCCGCTTTTCACAATGCTTGGACATTTGTTCACCCAGTTGCCTTTCGGCAGCATTGCATATAGAGTCAACCTGATGTCGTCATTCTTTTCGGCTCTCGGTGCCATGTTCGTAACATGGGCTACGATCCTTTTGATCAAGAATATATTTTCCGAAAAAATAAACAATAAAAATACTCCTGCTCTCCCGAAACCCGTAACTGCACAACTCGCTTATATTTGCGGCCTTTCCGCCGGTTTGTTCGCTGCACTTGGATTTGAGAACTGGGAGCAGTCGATCATTACTGAAGTGTACGGACTCAATACTTTTTTCGTCGCACTTTCGCTGACCCTGGCCTTGTTGTGGGGCCGGCAGACAGATCAGGCCATGCGTATCAAATATTATTATGCAATTTGCTTTGTGATCGGCTTGGCTTTGACCAATCATCCTACTTTCGTACTATTGATTCCGATATTACTTGTTTACCTCCTGATCTCGGAACGACAATTCCTGTGGAATTTATCGCGCATAGTCAAAGGCACAGGCTTCATTGCGGCAGGGCTTCTCCCATACGTATACCTGCCAATTGCCTCCTCGCGTGACCCTCAAATGGATTGGGGCAACCCGGAAACAGCGACCAATTTCTTTCGGGTCATCATGAGACATCAATATCAGCTCGACGAATCGCAGAGTATCAAGAAATTCATTCCGCAGTTATCAGCGTACGGAAACATGTTGCTTGAACAGTGGTGGCCAGGTGTGCTTATCTTAGCCGTTATCGGGCTTTGGGGTTTATTCCGGATGAATCGGATTTATTTTTACCTCGCTATTATCTTCCTGTTCTTTACAGGACCTTTGACAACATATCTGACCAATTTCGACGTTACTTCGGGAAATCCAGTAGTCAATGCGGAAAACAAAGCGCTGGTTTCTGTTTTTTATATTCCTTCTTATCTTATGATTGCAATCCTCATTGGCGTCGGGCTTTATTATGGCACCGCCAGATTTTGGGCTCAAAAAAAATACATACTGGCCGCGCCCATCATCCTTCTTCTGCCGCTTGCTTTTTCCTTTTCCAATTACAAAAAACTCGATATGAGCCGTTATACATTTACAGAAGATTACGTAGATAATCTTTTCAAAGTAGTTCCGCAGAATGCCGTGGTCTTCGTGAATTGGGATCCTTTTATATTTCCGTTCAATTATTATCAATATGTGGAAGGACTACGAACCGATGTAACGGTCATCGATCAGGAGTTGCTGCGGCGCAGCTGGTATATTCAGAGTTTTAGAATACACCATAGAGGATTCATGGCGCGCGCAGAAAAAGAAGTGGACGAATTTTTGGAAGCGGTCCGGCCTTTTGAGAACAAGGAGAAATTTGACGGAAACTTCATTCAGTCAAAATATATTGCCATGATCAATGCGCTGATCGACCGGTCATATGAAAATGGAAATGATGTTTTTCTTACGTACGATCCGCCGGCGGGCGTTGCAGAAAAATACTTCAAAGAATCCGTCATCACAGCAGTGAAACTTCGCAAAGATCTGAATACATTGACGCCCGTTGATATCGAAGGACTTCAATTCGATCATTACTTTGACGCAACGATTCCACTGGATCGTATGGCCAAATTTTTCAAGACATACTACGGAAGGTTATTCTTTGCAAGAGGATTTGTGGCGGAGAAATTGAACCAACCGGCTGAAGCAATACCTCTGTATGAAAAAGCTTCTGAATTTCTTACTGACAATCCGGCTTTCCTAATGCAGGTGAATGAGGCCCAAAAAAGGGTATCAATGCATACACTGAAATAACAAAAACGCCCCGTTCACGGTAATGAACGAGGCGTCGATAATTAAGACTTAGACCG
>CAZHUW010000306.1:0-2902 GCA_964535295.1 uncultured Bacteroidota bacterium | reverse complement strand
CCCGGACGCGGGGAAACCGTCCAGATCTTGGCTGAAACCGTTTGCAGTGAAATCATCATCATGAGTGCGAACATGGTAAGCGTTTTCATAAATCCTCCTGAACTTAATTATGTTTATATATTAATTATTTGATTTTACTTTGACATTCATATAAAGCAAGGTACCGTCGATGGAACCGTTGATGGAATAAACCAATGGGATCGAAGGAGCGCCGGATAAGCGGTACGGTGAAGCGCCGCCGAACATGCCGCAATCGGTTCCATCCAGACCGGCATTGTGTGCAGGACCGGTTATCAAAGCTTGCCACTTGGAGTCGCTCGTTCCGCTAACGACAAAGACCGACGACATACTGACGTTTTGCTGGTTTCCGTTCAAAATGCCAAACTGCGTACTGTTGCCGATATTATTATTATAAGTAATATTGGCTGTAGGGCTGAAAGTTCCTGAGCGGAGAATGTTGTTATTGAATGTAAAACCGCCTCCAACGTTACCGACATTTCCAGAAATCGTGTTGTTCGAAATATTACCGGTGATCGCGCTGGTAATGACGGTGATGGCATGGTTGCCTGTTCCGGCGTATTCGATGTAATTATTTTGAATAAATATCTGAGTGGAATTGCCCTGAACCGTAACGGCTGAAAAAGAGTTGGCGTTTTGTTTTATATAACATTGTCTCACGATTACGCTATCGTTGGTGTAAATATACAGAGGGTTTTCATTTGGCACTCCGGCAGGCACTTCCATTCGGCAGCGTTCGATCGTCACGTTGCTCGCGTTGATGAATAATGATCGCTGAAAAAACAAACCCATGATCACAGTACCGGGTGCGGAAACGGTGACGGTGGAGTTAATCTCGGCATCATTGGTGTCCGACTGCAAACCGGTATTTTCACCGAGAAAATATCCGGGCCCGATAACGGTCAATCTTTTATTGATCGTGAATCCGGCATAAGGCGTTGTTGACCCGGACACAAGAATCGTGTCGCCCGCCAACACCGATGCCGAACCGACAGCTCCGGAAAGCGTGGTGAAATTGGCGCCCGGCCGTGGAGCCACGGTCCATATCTTGGCATACACTGAATTCAAAGCAAAAAGTGAAAATAATGCGATCGATAACAAGGATTTTAAAAACATATAGAGATCCTATCTTTAAAAATTTAAAGTGTAAACAAGATCTTTAACGTGTTATGAAAACGAAATACTTATTACAGAAGAAATATATCCGAAAGACATATCAAAACAACAAAAAAATGACGCTCATTGTTCGCTTTTTCACACTTTCGCAAGCAGGTCAATTTATGCGATGGTCAATTATAATTCAAAACGCAGCTGAAGTCTGTGATACAGGTCACTGGATTAAATTTTTTCTATACATTGTCGCCGATTACAACTCATGTAAGGTGAGAGCTGACAATATATTTATGCGCGGCTTGGTGTCAACCTACATGAATATGTAGGGGATTTAACGGATGGAGTCTTATTTTTTCGTGGCCCAAATGATCCCGGCGCTGCCGAGACTGAGGTATCGCTTTTGAATATTCGCGTATCCATGACGGGCAAGGGCATCGGGAAAGGTATCGAACCATCGCGTTTCACGGATGAGGCGGGTCAAACCGGCATCGAAAACCTCTTTCCATTCCGGAAAGAGACGGATGCCGATGAAATTCATCACTCGGTTGTAAATGGACCAAAAGAACCGTGCGATAAAATTCGGCGGAAGTGTGAAATCGTGCAAAACGATCGCCCCTCCGGATAGGATGTAAGGAGAAATATTTGTCAGAAGGATGTCGGGGTCAACGTACTTCGGAATGTAGGAAGAAACGACGGTATCGAATGGGCCGCTCAACTTAACATCTTCCGCATTTCCTAAAATGAATTGCGCTTTGATCTTGTTTTTCCGAATGCGTTCCCGATAAATAGCCAGATAATCGTCCGTAATATCAACGCCGACGATCTCCGCTTCAGGATGACGTTTGGCCAGTCCCAGCGTGACAATGCCGGTTCCGCACGCAAGGTCAAGGATGCGTTTTGAAGGCGGTACGCGTTTATAGATCGCATACTTCCAATATTTGTCAAGCCCCAGCGTGAACACGTTTACAACCGTGTCGTATGATTTTCCTGTTCCCGGAAAAAAAGAACGGACGATTGAAAGACGGTTGTTGACAACGGAGTCGGAATTCATTGAGTCAGTGTGATATTGAGTCATTTAGACATTGAGTCATTGAGACATTGAAACATTGTCTAAGGCGCTAAATCGCAACGGGAAAGATTAATATTTTAATAAACTCCTTCGCACTTTAGCGCCTTAGCGGGTAAAAATCTTCATTTCGGTCCGGCCGGTAAATGCGTCTTCAGATACCGCGTCATTAAATTACGCAAGTGCATTGACGTGCCTTCGCCCTCGCTGATCGCATGGGTTCTATTTGGATACGCCATCATATCGAACGGTTTTCCCGCTTTGATCAACGCGTTGATCAGCATTTCCGTATTCTGATAATGCACGTTGTCATCGCCGGTGCCGTGAACTAAAAGTAAATGTCCGCGAAGGTTCTGCGCGTAGGTCAGCGGCGATGTTCGGACGTAGTCCGCTTTATTATCTTTGGGCAGTCCCATGTAACGCTCCGTATAGATATTATCGTAATTATGCTGATCGGTCACGGGCGAAACGCAGATGCCGACGTGGTAGAGTTCGGGATAGCGGAACATCGCCTGCAGAGTACTTGCGCCGCCGCCGCTCCATCCCCAAATTCCGACGCGATTGGAGTCGATGAATTTCCATTGACGTATATTTTTTAGGGCATCGGCCTGGTCCTGCGGCCCGAGGTAACCAAGATCGCGGTAAATGGACTTACGCCACTGTCTGCCGCGCGGGGCCGGCGTGCCGCGGTTGTCGATACTGCAC
>CAZHUW010000305.1:0-2908 GCA_964535295.1 uncultured Bacteroidota bacterium | reverse complement strand
ATAAGAATAACGCCGGAGGGGAATTCCCCAGAGGTTCAGGCAGAACCATCGTTTATGCAGGAGGATTCTACATCGGAACGATCAAAACGACTGGCACAGGACAAGACACACAAGTGGTGAGTGAAACCGAATTCGCTACCGAATTCCAACCCGGCTTCATTACCAATAGCAACGTGCCTTTCCGCAGTTTGACTAGAGACGATCATCTTGCGGCATCCAATCGTGTGTATATGATCCACAAAGAAGACGCGAACGGGAATAAAGGCGACTGGACGAACTGGCCCGGGGATCATCAGTCTAACGGCGATCCCGCTCTGGTGGCTGACGCCCAAACCTGGACGGTATTTAACGATGTGGATACAACGCTTTCTGGTGAGGGGGTGGCAGAAAGTCCCTTACCGGGTATCGGCGTGCAGGTGACATTAGAATCTTTCGCGTTCAATGACGAATATATCCGGGATGCGGTGATACTCAAGTTCACGATCGAGAACAAGACCGATGCCGATTACACCAGATCGTATTTCGGATTGTTTTCGGATGCCGATGTAAACAACTCTTCCAATGATATTGTCGGCACGGATTCCCTTCGCGGTTTGGGTTTTGTGTATGACTCTGAAGATGAAAAGTATCCTGCCGCCGTGGGTTATGATTTTATTCAAGGCCCGGTGTCGGATGTGTCAGAACTCACGCCCGATCTGATCAGTAAATTTTCTGCTAACAATAAAGCCCTGGTTTATGATCCGCTGAAGAACCGATATGTAAAGACGTCCCTGTCCGTAGGGAAAATTTGGATGGGTGCGACGGCAACACAATCTTACTCCGCAAGTCTCGATGCTACCAATAACAAAGAACGTTATTATTACTTGCAGGGAAAATATAGGTGGAACGGTTCGCCAAAGACAGGTACAGGTTACTTATACAAATATAACTTCCCCGGCGACCCGATCATACAACAGGGAACTGTTCATGTTGCAGACGCCTCTGATGCTTCCGACCAGCGCTATCTACTCTCCACTGGCCCTTTCACGATGAAGAAGAATGAAAAGCAGGAGATCTGGTGCGCGGTGGTGGGAGGCGAGGGAACAAACCGCCTCGCCGCCTTTGCCAGGATGCGTAATAGAGATGATATCATTCAGAATATGTTCGATAACAGTTTTCAAAGGCCCAAGGCTCCGATAGCTCCCCGAGTGGTGATCACGCCTTTGGACGGGAAAGTAGCCATCACCTGGAACGACAGCGCGGAGTATGGCGAAGACACCTTCGGTGAAGATGCAGATATTACGATTGCCAACGGCTACACGGCCGATTATATCAAAAAAGATTTTCAAGGGTATCGTGTGTATCGAAGCCGTTCAGGCCTCGAAGGAAGCTTTCAATTACTGGCTCAGTTCGATAAGATCGATCAGTTTGGAATTATCAATGATTACTCCATCAGCGAAGACGGCTTGTTAGAGTTAAAAAGATACGATCTTGGAAGCAACACCGGCCTTCAGTATAGTTTCATCGATACTACCGCTTCGGTAGGACAGAAATATTTCTATTCGGTGGTCTCCTATGACGCCCAGCCTTATATCGCCTATAAGAACGTCATCACGAGTTTCATCGGAGGGGGCACAGTTCCGACGCCTTTAGGGTATGCGGTATCGCAGGAGTCGCCACTTGAGATGAATGTGGTCTCTGTGGTTCCCGGGGCGCAGAGCTTTGTATCTCAGTTACCTGCTTCACTGGATTCCAACCGTGCCGAACACATTGCCGGTAACAGCGACGGATACGTAACGGTAGAGATCATCGATCCGGCTTTGGTCAAAAGCGGAACCTATACCATGGAGTTCTTCACGATCCCATCCGATAGTCAGGGTTATCCGATCACCGGCATGGCCACAGGCACACTGGCTTACCGTTTTCTGCTCAACGGAATTGTCATCCCGATCACCTCCCGCACGGACGATCCGAATACATTTTATGATGTCAATGGAAACAACCTATTCGACTTCGGCACCGACATCAAGCTTGATGACGCGAAATTTGCCACTTATCAGATCATTCTGCCGGATACGACGTATCAGCCGGCAATAATAGTCGACGGTTTGAACATTAGGGTGTATGGCCAAAGCGAAGGTTTCAGGAACTTCGAAGTCACAAAAAACAATGCCGGCTTTCTCAATCCTTCTCAGGCGGGAGCCTTTGGTTCACTCGGATTCCCCACTCCCGGAGGTTCGAATCCGCAAGTAGGCCAGCAGTCGACTAATAATTCCAGATGGGCCATTCATACAGCCGATAACGGAACCCGTGCATCATACGATGCATTTCTTTCCCGCACGACACGCGATGGCGGTAACTGGTATGCGATCATGCCGCATGATTATGAAATACGATTTACAACGGGTGTTAATTACGGTTATGACTGGTTCGGAAATTATGGAAATTATGAAACGGTCCCGTTCCAGTTATGGGATATTGGTATAGCGACACCTAATAATACAATTGATGATGTCCGGTTGATACCTTTGCTTTGGGACATCAATACAGACGGGGCTTTTAATTTAAGCTCACCTGACCATTCTGCCTCCGGTTCGGCCGACGATCCTTTTACGGATTGGATCTATTGGTATGCACCGATTGATGCGTCGGCAGGAACCGCAGGATATGATGCGGAAGCGGCAGACATGGTGACCCTTGGAGTTGCATATGCCGGCGATGGTGTCTCTGCAGAAATCATGGCCCGCACGGTTTTAATTGGGTGGAATTTGGGAACGGCGCCTCCCTATACACCCAATATGCCGGAGACAGGAACCGTTTTCAGGATCACAACGAACAAGCCAAATAAAGCAGACGATAAGTTTGAGTTCACCGCCACCGCGATGGCTCCCATCACGGAGAAGAAACAACTCAAGAACACTTTGAAGGA
>CAZHUW010000304.1:0-2914 GCA_964535295.1 uncultured Bacteroidota bacterium | reverse complement strand
CTGACGCGCGCGTTTATGGCGGCCGGAGCATCATCCGTTATTTCTACCTTGTGGAACGTGTACGATGAAAGCACTTCGGAATTCATGAGATTGTTTTATGACGGCATCGTGAATCAAAAACTCACAAGTGCCGGTGCTCTACGGGCGGCAAAATTGAAAATGATCCGCAATGAAACATGGCGTGACCCGAAGTATTGGGCGCCTTTTGTGGCATGGGGATCGGGACTGTGATGTGAAAAAAGAGTTGATTAGGCTATGCGCATTCGTTATCTTTTTTTAGAATTTTAAAGCAACACGGAGTCAAAATGAAGATAGTGATCGAATATTGCGTGGTTTGAAACTACCTTCCGCGAGCCGCCGGTCTGGCGGACGAACTAAAAAGAATCTTTAGCGCCGATGTCGTACTGAAAAAGTCGACAGGAGGTGTTTTTGAAATTACGGTTAATGACACCGTCGTCTTTTCTAAGAAAGAACTGGGGAGGTTTCCTGATCCCGGTGAAGTAAAAACGTTGGTTCAAAAAGCTATTAAGTGATTTAAAATTATAGCATTTAATAGCCTTGACATTCCACAACGTTTCGGGTATATTTACAATATTAATGGATTTCTCATATACCTTCTGATTAAAAATTAGCATTTCTACATAGATCATTTACTTCAATTATTCTTTCATACATTTCCAAAAAATAGGAGGAATGTCATGCTTTTGAATTCAAATGTTCGGAGAGTGTTGGGTAGTTTCGGCAACTTTTTGTGGATGACGATTCTGATCGGCATATTGGGTCTTTCGCGAGCAGAAGCCGGCGTGAACGGTGGCCGTATTGTTTATAATCCGGAAAAACATGTTGCTGAAGGCGAACCAATATATATCGAAGCCGGTTTTACGACTTCGGTTGAACGGGCATCCGTGTACTATCGGTTTCCTACCGATCCGGCATTCACGGAAGTTCAGATGATCATGAAGATGAACGGTAAATACGGAGCCATGCTGAAAAAAGAAGGTCTCAAAAAAGGGACTATTCTTGAATATTATATTGTTGCAGAAACCTATGACGGCCAAAACTTGAGTTATCCTGAGATCGATCCAGAAATGCTGCCTTTACAGCTGGTTGTTTCTGAAAGATCCGTGGTACAGGAAGCCGGAATTGAGACCGTGGTGTTGTCGCCGGAACCGGGCAGCACGGTGAATAAGAACGATTTTATCATTGCGATCTCATTGTTTTCCGATGATACGATCAACGTAGTTAATCTGAAATTGACCCTCGACGGCGGCGATGACGTGACCAAAAAATCCGATATTACGCCGGAATTGGTCACGTATTCATCAAAGAATATGGCCGCAGGCCAGCACGCCGCAAGGTTATGGTACAGGCTTCCTAACGGCGATAACGTCATCCTGACCGAGTTCATGTTTGAGATCGCATTGGAAGGCGGCGAAGATATTCTGGCGGGTAAAGGGTTTACACCGGCGGGCGGAGGACAACTTCAGCCGGGCGGAGAATCGAATTTTGATGACGGTGTTTTCAGAGCAAATTTCAGATCAGAACATAAAGCACAAAACAACTTGGGTCAAAAAACGACCTACGAACGCATAGGTGCCGATATTTCTTATGAAAAGAAATTCTTCCAGGTTGCGGCTTCTTTTGACTGGGATTCGGAAGACGATCCGACCAAGAATCAGCCTCTGAGCCGTTATTTGGTCACAGCTAATTTGGATAATGTTGTGATTGTTAATTACGGCGATTCCTATCCGACATTCAGCCCTGTAACGTTATATGGAACCCGCGTGCGCGGATTAAGCACCGGGGTTTATCTCGGTATTTTCAATTTTGAATTCGTTAAAGGTGCTGTCAATCGCCAGGTGTTATCTAAAGGCGACAAAGCCCGGCGTAATGCGCTTGAGGATGCAGCAAACGCGGAATTAGTGGATAGTTTAAAAGGCCAGGCGGTGGTTGATTTCATAAACGGTGATGAATCAAAACTGTTTACCGGAACGTTCGAACGCAGTATGACCGCCGGACGATTCAGCATCGGGCCTCAGGCTTTCCAGTTCGGTCTTAGTTACGTTCACACCGGCGATAAAGAATCCTCGTTATACAAACAATCGGCGGTATCCACAGGATTTCAGGGTGTTGCGCCTCAGGAGAACGTGGTGTTTGGAGCCGATTTCAAGACTAGCATGTTCAGTAAACGTGTTAATTTCGACGCAAGTATTGCGACCGGCTTGACCAATACGAATATCACCGGCGGCTCGGTCGATGCGCAGGTTCTGGCAGATGCCGGTATTATCGATCAAAGCGATGTGAATACATTCAACGATTACATCGATCTGATGGACAAATATTTTATGGTGGTCAATACGAATTTGTCTCCGATCCCGACCAGCAAGAATTTTTATAAGGATAAGAATAATTTTGCGTACACATTCGGCGGCTCGGTCAGCGCATTCGACAATAACTTCTCCGCGCGCTACCGCAGTAACGGCGGCTACTTTCAGACCTTCGGTTCGTCTATTCAGCGCGATATCCAGACATTTGAATTGTCCGACCGTCAACGTTTCTGGCAGAATAGGGTATTTGTGACCGTGAATTATGCAAATTCTCAAAATAACTTATCCAAACTCAATCCGAACACACTCGAAACAAATACACTGGGATTCAATCTTTCATTATTCCTCCCGAAACTCCCTAGTTTGAGTTTCGGATACACGACGATGAACCGCGATAATAATTGGAATTACGCATCGGATTCAAGCGGATTACCCGAAGAAAGCGTGACCAATATAATGTCCGTGGGTACGTCTTACGGTTTCTCCGCCATGGATATGCGTCACAATGCGACCTTGAATTACAGCTACAGCAAGAAGGATGATAAAACGCAGGCTGCTCCGCTCATCAACTATACTCCTTTCCAGGC
>CAZHUW010000303.1:0-2921 GCA_964535295.1 uncultured Bacteroidota bacterium | reverse complement strand
GGCAATACCCCGTATTCTTTGTCCGAGATATAAGGAGGATTGGATACGATCATATCAAATGATCCGTACAGTTCTTTTACCGATGATTCTTCAAGAATATTTCCCTGAACAAAACTGATCGAACTGTCGCCAAGAATTTTTTCTGAATTCGTTTTTGCAACCTCGATGGCTTTTTCGCTGATATCCAAAGCGGTGACGGAGTTAGGTATCGCATACTTACGCAAATAATAAGCGATCGAGATCGCTATCGCTCCGCTCCCGGTTCCTATATCAAGAATCTTTACGGTCTCGCCGTGTTTCTGCCGGCAAATTTCAAGCGCCTTTTCGACTAGAATTTCCGTATCGGCTCTCGGGATCAGGACATCGGTCGTAACGTCAAACGTCAAACCCATAAAATCAGCCGATCCGATAATATACTGCAGGGGCTCCCGGTCAACTCGGCGTAATAAGTTAGCCTTGAAGGATTCGATCTCCGTTTTGTTCAGCGGCCGGTCATGATCCGCATAAAGATCGATCCGTTTGCATTGTAAGGTATGACAAAGCAGCCACTCAACGTTGAGTCTTGGGTTTTCAAAGGCTTTGTCTGTCAGATACTGCACAGACCAATCAAGGATCTCTCCTACATTCCAGCTTTTTTTTGCCTCCTGAACGGACATACTTAAACCGTCTCCGCTCTGCTTTTTTCATCATGACTGATGATCTGATCGAAATAGTAAACCAATACACCGGATTCACTGACCTGGAGCCGTGCCAGGCCGAGTGAAACGAACTGATTCAATACGTTGTTGGCATCCGCCAAACTCATGTTGAGTTCGGTCGTCGTCTCAACAACGGTCAGCTTGCCTCCCAGCTTTTTTGCCAGTTCAAGGATACTGTCGTGCAATACCGTATCATTTTGTTTTGTCTCAAGACGTTTGATCTTCACCAGTCTTCGGATGAGCAGCACAACAAAGACCGCAGGTAATACACCGGCACAAAGCCCCATGGCGATCAAAATTCCAAGCGTAGTTTTTTCTGAACCGGGTTCTTCCTGGATCAGATAATTACCGGTCATAATATCGCTCAGTGCGGCGGCGATAATGAAAACGGCAAAAATGGCGAGCGGAATAATCGCTAACCAAATGAAGAATTTCTGAAGTTTGTAAGAGTTTTTTTTCAGAGCGGTTTCCATGTCGTTTGATCAATAATAGTTGAAGAAATGATGAACGGGCCCGTGGCCTTTTCCTATGGAATAAGAATGTTCGATGGCCTTGGTAATATATTTCTTAGCTAATATCACAGCTTCTGTAGCGGTTTTGCCTTTAGCCAGATAGGCGGTGATCGCCGCGCTGAACGTACAACCCGTTCCGTGCGTGTTTTTGGAACGGATACGTTTTGTTTTCAGACGGTAAAACTTCTTTCCGTCAAAAAAAACATCCTCGGCTTCTTTTTGCAAATGCCCGCCTTTGACAACAACCGTTTTGCAGCCCATTTCCAAAATTCTGCGGCAAGCTAATTCCATGTCTTCTAAGGATTCGATTTTTTTTCCGGTAAGAACCTCTGCTTCGGGAATATTAGGTGTGACGACGTACGCCTGCGGAATGAGTTGATCAATTAGAGCTTGTACGGCGTTACTCTGTAGGAGTTTATCTCCGCTTTTTGCGACCATTACGGGATCAATGACAAGTTTTTTTATTTTAAATTTGGCGACGCCTTTGGAGACAATATCAATGATCTCCGCGGTGGACAACATGCCTGTTTTTACCGCATGCGCGCCGATATCGCTCATTACGGCATCGATCTGCTTTTCAATGACGGATACATCGATGTTTTGAATAGCCGTAACGGAAACGGTATTTTGAGCTGTAATACTCGTAATGACTGACGCGCCATACACACCCAGCGCCGAAAAAGTCTTGAGGTCGGCCTGAATGCCCGCGCCACCGCCAGAGTCTGATCCCGCAATGGTGAGTGCTTTAGCCGTTTTCATCTAAAAATTATTTTTTGAAGTTCGTATACCGCGGAATGGCTCGTGCCGAAATGAATGCGGCACGCCTGACCATTGGGCAGGCGATTGTAAGATGCGGATGTGTAGATATTTTATTTTCTGCAGTCGTATTCTTTGCCGTCATACATGAACGTATCAAGTTGATAATCTTTCAATTCCTTCTTTGCATACGCCTGAGCCATGCCTGATTTGATGAAGTAATCCACAATGTCCTTATCGATGTGATTATCTTTCACCATGAACATGAGGATCTTGATACATTCGGAAATTTTCTTGCCGGGTTTATAAGGGCGATCGGCCGCAGTCAGCGCTTCAAAAATATCGGCAACAGCCATGATCCGCGCAGGCGTAGATAATTGTTCTGCCTTTAATCCGTTCGGATATCCTGTGCCGTCCAGCTTTTCATGATGGCCGCCGGCCCATTCGGTCACGCGGCTCAGTTTCTTCGGCCACGGAAGTTTCTGCAGCATCTTGATCGTGAGTACCACGTGATTTTGAATGACAATACGTTCATCGTCCGTCAGCGTTCCGCGTTTGATCGACAAGTTGTGCACTTCATTTTCGGTAAGCAACGGCAGTTCATTGCCTTCCATCTTGATCTTCTGCTCGGCAATCTTCATCAAACGATCAATCTTGGCCTGTTCCATGAATTCACCGCCGATATTGGATACTTTGATAAAATTAATATCGTCATCAACTTGTTTCAAACGTGCCTGAAATTCATCTTCAAGAGCCTTGATCTTTTTGTTCTTATCTTTGGCGCGCGAGGATGACAATTTGAGTTTTTGCCTGAGATGATCGAGTTCGAGTTCACGTTTCAGAACTTCGAACTTGGCGATCACCGTATTAATACGGTCGTAAATGGTTTCGAGTTTTGTGGCCTTGTCTACCACATATTCCGGCGTTGTGATCTTGCCGATATCGTGCATCCAGC
>CAZHUW010000302.1:0-2928 GCA_964535295.1 uncultured Bacteroidota bacterium | reverse complement strand
AAGGCGGGACTAAATGCCCTTAAGATCGGTCTAATGTAAAAGAGCTTCTATGTTATTTCAAGTATTATCTTGAAGCGTCATCTTTCATTTTGATGAACTGCGCATCGCCCCACAACCGTTCGAGATCGTAAAAGTCGCGTGCGTCCTTTTGAAAAACATGTGCGATCACGTCCACGTAATCGAGCAGAACCCACCGGAGAGAAGCATATCCCTCCTTATGGTGAACGCGGATACCCGCTTTTTCCAATTCATCCTGAATATGATCCGAGATAGCTCTGGCATGCATGTCCGATGTAGCCGTGCACATAACAAAAAAATCTGTCACGCTCGTCAACCCTTCGAGATCGGCCAGAACTACGTTCTCCGCTTTTTTCTCGAACATCAACTGACTGATCCGCTTGGATAACTGAAGCCCGGGAGAGTCTTTAATTGCCGCAGCAGGTTTGGCTGACGCCGATCTTGGCTTCGTCTCTTCATACGCTTTTAATTCCTCTTCTATCTCTGCTTTGGACAGATTTTCAAGATCCTCGTTGACTATGTCATCGGCTACATCGACAAAACGGCGCTTACTTTCATTTACTTTACTTTTTTTCGCAAGAGATTTTTTGACGGCAGTTTTCGCTGTCTTTTTCTTCACAACGGCCGCTTTGGATTTCTTCGGCTTAGACACCGCTTTTTTAACGGTGACTTTTTTCTTCACCGGCTTTATCGCGGAAGTTTTTTTAACGCTCGTCTTTTTCTTTTTCGCTGTTGCCAAGATCCTTCTCCGTGTTATGAAAAATGCGCCGCTAATATAACCTACGGCTTGTTGAAAATCAAGATAATATCCGTTAGAGAATTGAGTCATTAATTCATTGTCCATAGGAATCCTTCGAGCCGTTGATCATTCAAGAATTTCAACGCGGTTTTATTATTATTCCTTATTGCATTATTCATGGATCATTGCCCAAAACTCGTATTGACTTTTATGATATTTTTATTCAATTTAACGGCGATCAAAACGGTGTTTGTTCTCATCTATGTTCCAATCTTTAATAATTTTGGCCAAAAGCCGTACGAAGTGACCGAGGTTATTCTTTGGAGTACGAATTAAATTCTTTTCGTCTGGATCGTTGTGAAAAACCGAATATTCACGATTCCGTGTTCATCGCCCATTCATCATCCGTCATCGGCAATGTAACTATCGCCGAACATTGCGGCATCTGGTTTGGCGCGGTTCTTCGCTCCGACATGGCTCCGATCACGATCGGACGTAACTGTAATATTCAGGATAACGTCGTTGTTCATGTCGATTTTGGTTTCCCGACATTGATCGAAGAGAATGTTTCCGTCGGACACAGTGCGATCATTCACGGAGCTACCGTTCGTAAAAACTGCATCATCGGCATGCACGCAACCTTGCTCAACGGCGCGGAGGTCGGCGAGAATTGCATCATCGGCGCGGGCGCCATTGTCATGCAAGGACAGGTCATTCCGCCCAACTCCATCGTGATGGGCATTCCAGCCAAAGTAAAGAAAACCGCGGATGAGTTAACCCATCTTGCGATCCGGCGTAATTGGGAGATATACTGCGACTTCGCGAAGGAATATCGAAAATCGAAATATCATCGTCTTAAAGAATCTTTGTAAAACCTTTAATCAACTTAACAGGAGTTTGTTATGAGTAACGAACCGGCCTCGCCTAATAAGATCTTTTCCCGGCCCGTCATGATCGGGATATTTACTGTTTTGGTGCTTGGCATTCTAACTGTTTTTTCGACTGAGCCTTTGTTTCAGCGCGCTGAAAATGGGCAGATTATGTTTATGGGTATTCCTTTCGAATTTATCTTGTTCGCCATGACACTGCTTGGGGTCGCGCTCTTTCACCATTACGTGCTTCAGGTTGCGCTTACCGGACTCACGGCTATTCTGTTATTCAAATTCGGTTTTACGGCGTTCAATCTCATTGATCATCTGCATCACGAGTGGGAAATTCTGACCAACCTGCTTGGCCTTCTGCTAGGTTTTGCGCTTTTGGCCAAACATTTTGAAGAATCCAAAGTCCCGGACATCCTTCCTAAATATCTTCCGGGCGGTTGGATGGGCGGATTCGTTCTGCTGTTTCTCGTATTTATCTTATCATCTTTCCTAGACAATATTGCGGCGGCCATGATCGGAGGAACCATTGCCCTCGTCGTTTTCAAGGGCAACGTGCATATCGGGTTTCTCGCGGCGATCGTAGCGGCCAGCAACGCAGGTGGCGCAGGCAGCGTGGTCGGGGATACGACCACGACCATGATGTGGATCGACGGCGTAGATCCTATCGATGTGACGCACGCATTTGTCGGTGCTATATTCGCATTGTTATCTTTTGGATTCATCGCGGCAAAACAGCAGCATGGTTTACAACCTCTGGTAAAAGCGAATATGGAAAATATCAGTATCGATTGGGGCAAAATCCTTATCGTAGTTCTCATACTGATTGGTGCAATCACGACAAATTTTCTTTTGGATTTCCCAGCCGTTGGCGTCTGGATCGCCATTTTTATTGGCGCAACATTCCGTAAAACGGCTTGGCATGAACTACCCGGCGCCCTAAAAGGAGCCGCCTTCCTCCTATCCCTTGTTATGTGCGCTTCGATGATGCCGGTTGAAGCCTTACCCCCGGCCTCTTGGCAGACCGCATTTTCGCTGGGATTTGTTTCCGCCGTTTTTGATAATATTCCATTGACCAAGCTGGCTCTTGATCAGGGAGGATATGACTGGGGTATGCTTGCTTATACCGTCGGTTTCGGCGGCTCCATGATCTGGTTCGGTTCATCGGCCGGCGTGGCTTTGTCCAACATATTTCCGAAAGCAAAATCCGTTGTATTCTGGCTGAAAGATGGCTGGCACGTCGCCGTCGGATATGTTATCGGATTCTTTATCATGCTATACTTAGTCGGCTGG
>CAZHUW010000301.1:0-2930 GCA_964535295.1 uncultured Bacteroidota bacterium | reverse complement strand
GATGTTTCCGACCGCATGGGGCCCAATAATATCGTAATGACATGGAAAAATAAGACGCCGGAGATCGTATTTCGTTCACGTATGATCTCATTCAACGATTTCCTTGGACAATTGTATTCCGTCAACGTTGATGCAAGTCCTGTGACCGAATTGCCTCTGCCGCGCGGAGGTTTTTGTTCTTTCTCTCCCGATGACAAAAAGATGGCTTATAATCGGGTGTTCCGGGAATTCCGCACATGGAAACGCTACCGCGGCGGTATGGCCGATGATATCTGGATCTATGATTTTGAAACCAAAAAGGTCGAGAATATCACCAATACCGATGCGCAGGAGATCATTCCCATGTGGACGGGCAATAAAATATATTTCCTGTCCGACCGCGATGCGAATAAACGGATGAATTTGTATTCCTATGATCTGACCACCAAAGAAACAAAACAACGCACATCTTTTTCTGATTTTGATATCAAATTCCCATCGCTGGGCAAAGGCGCTATTGTCTTTGAGAACGGCGGGTTCATTTACCGGTTTGACCTTTCCACCGAAAAAGCCGTGAAAATACCGATCCAGATCAAAGAGGATCTTACCACCGGACGCGGCGGTCTGGTCAACGTCAGCAGAAACATCACCAATTATGAGATATCGCCGGACGGCAAACGCGCCCTTTTCGGCGCGCGGGGGGATGTGTTCACCGTTCCTGCAAAGAACGGCATCACGCGCAATCTGACGCAGACTTCGGGTATCCATGAACGCGATTCCAAATGGTCGCCGGACGGGAAATGGATAGCATTTATCTCCGATCAATCGGGTGAGAACGAGATTTGGATCGTACCTCAGGATGGCAGTGCTAAACCGACACAGATCACGAAAGGCGCCGACACGTATTATTATTCCATCTACTGGTCGCCGGACAGCAAGAAAATATTATGGGGCGATAAGAAACTCCGTTTACGGTACGTTGACGTAGCGACCAAAACGATCGCTGAAGTTGAAAAAGCTACGGCATGGGAAATTACGCAGTACGGCTGGTCGCCCGACAGCAAATGGATCACGTACGGTAAGCCTGAAGAAGAAGGGATGAATAAGATCTATATTTATTCTCTCGATCAAAAAAAATCGTTTGATGTGACCGACGGTTGGTATGATGCCAATAGCCCTGCTTTCTCAAGCGACGGCAAATACCTGCTTTTTGCGTCCAGCCGCGATTTTAACCCGATCTACAGTCAGACAGAATGGAACCATGCCTATCAGGATATGGAACGGGTGTATATGTTAATGCTTTCCAAAGATACGGAATCCCCTTTCAAACTGAAGAACGATGAAGTTGAGATCAAAAAGGAAGAAGCGAAATCAGAAAACAAAGACGCCAAAAAAGACGACGCTTCAAAATCAGATAAAAAGGAATTGACGGTAAAAGTAGATATCGACGGGATCAAAACGCGCATCATAGGCCTGCCGATCTCCTCGGGAAATTATTTCAATCTTTCCTGTGTTGATGACAAGGTTTATTACAACCGCCGGGGAAGCAAAGACGAAAAATCGGTTCTCCTGATGTACGATCTGAAAGAACAACAAGAAACGGACCTGGGACAAATTGACGGATATGAGATCTCCGCGGACAATAAGAAAATGCTGGTAGGACAAGCCGGCAGTCATGCGATCATCGATCTGCCCAAAGGTAAGATCGAGCTCAAAGATAAATTAAACACTTCCAATATGGAGATGAAACTGGACCGTCAGGCGGAATGGACACAGATCTACAATGAGTGCTGGCGGCAAATGCGCGATTTTCTCTATGATCCGGGCCTGCACGGTGTGGATTGGGAAGGTGTAAAGAAAAAATATGCCCCGCTCGTGTCTAATGTGAATCACCGCAATGATCTGACCTATATCATCGGCGAAATGATCGGCGAATTGAATATCGGCCATGCCTATGTGGGCGGAGGAGATAGACCGCCGGTGAAACGGATTTCGCTCGGCCTTTTGGGTGCGGAATTGACGCGCGATGCGGCATCCGGTTATTATCGTATAGCAAAGATCCTTAAAGGACAGAATTGGGATAAAAAGTCACGGTCGCCTTTTACGGAAGTTGGCGTCAATGTGAATGAAGGCGAATACATCATAGCGGTCAACGGGCAGCCAACCAATACGATGAACAATATCTACGAAGCGTTTGTGAATACCGCAGACAAGCAGATCAATCTGAAGATCAATTCCAAACCGAACGATCAAGGAGCGCGTGAGATATCCGTCACGCCGGTCAACGATGTCTCGGACCTCTACTATATCCAATGGGTACAGGGCAACATCGAAAAAGTCTCCAAGGCAACTGACGATAAGGTGGGTTATATACATGTTCCGGATATGGGCACCGGCGGGCTCAACGAGTTCATCAAACATTTCTACCCGCAGCTGCGCAAAAAAGCCCTGATCATTGACGTGCGCGGAAACGGCGGAGGCAATGTATCGCCGATGCTGATCGAACGCCTGCGCCGTGAGATCATGATGATCGATAAGGCGCGTAATGCGTCGATCGTGCCGGACCCGAACGCGATGATACTCGGACCGATGGTTTGTTTATTGAATGAATTCTCCGCTTCCGACGGAGATCTTTTCCCGTACCGGTTCAGGAAAATGAATTTAGGAAAACTGATCGGCAAACGAAGCTGGGGCGGCGTAGTAGGAATTCGCGGATCGCTTCCGCTCGTGGACGGCGGATATCTGAATCGCCCTGAATTTGCCAGTTATGGAACGGACGGGAAAGAATGGATCATCGAAGGACACGGCGTGGATCCGGATATTGTAGTGGATAATGATCCTGCCAAAGAATATGCGGGAACGGATGAACAGCTCAACAAAGCGATCGAGGTTATCTTGGATGAATTGAAACAACATCCGCAGGAAATGCCGAAAGCGCCTGAATATCCTAA
>CAZHUW010000300.1:0-2930 GCA_964535295.1 uncultured Bacteroidota bacterium | reverse complement strand
CCTGCATTCTTTACCGCCGTGCCGTGCAGAGGCGCAGTAACGACCGATACAATGGTCAGCACATCCCCGTCGATATCGCTGTCATTGTTCAATACCGATATCACCTTACCCTGGCCTGCAGTCGATGTCGTGACATCGTTCGTTGCAACAGGATTGTCGTTTACCGCAGCGACCGTGACCGCAAACGTATCTCGGGCAACCGCGCCGCTGTCGTCGGTTGCGGTAAGGATGACGGAAGTCGTTCCGTTTAAATTGGCAATGGAATTGATCTGGAGAATATTATTTGTGAAAGATGTTGATACAATTGCATTGGTTAAACTCACGTTGTATCGTAAGCTGTCGCCTGTTGCAATATCGGAATCAGAGAATATCGTGTCAAGATCCGCAAGAGAGAGTGAACCGAAATCTTCCGTGATACCCTGATCTGCAATTTTGTGTGCAACCGTAGGAGAATGATTCGGATTGACCAGCCATGCTTCGGCGATCGTTATAGAACTGTCGTATTCCAAACTGCGTTTTCCGGTCGAATCTTTGGCATACACACGCAGATTGTACACGCTGTCCGCCTGAAGGCCGGTAAAAACAGGGTTAAAGGTCAGCTGAACATCGGTTGACGGCGTAAATTGGCTGAATACATTTACGGAAGAAGTGAAACCGGCCTTCTTAAAGTAATATTCGATCGCAACTATGGGCGACGGAGAAGCTGGAGATGCTACCGGCGGCCTGAAAAAGGCACCCGCTTTTAAGACATTCCAGTTACCGTGGGCATCTCTGGAACGGATATACAACGTATGGAATCCGGCCGGAATTGAAGAAAGATCGATCGCAAAATTTTCCGCAACATCGCCGGCGGCTGTGAATGGTATATCGATTCCAAGGCCAAGCCCCGGGTCTTTGTCGATGAAGTATTCCATCTTTGTAATATTTGCAAGGGGATCCACGATCGCATCCGGTAAGCGGTAAAATACGCTGGCCGGAGCCACGTTCCATAATCCGTCGGCGTCCTGTGTGCGAACATACAAAGTATGAAAGCCGCCGGTGATATTGGTCATGTCGATGCTAAAACTTTTCGTTACGTTCGTTCCTGCCGTGACCGCTACCCCGGTTGCGCTGCCAAAGCCCGGATCTTTGTCGATAAAATATTCCATTTTTACCAGGTCGGCCAGAGGATCGACGATGGCATCCGGTACACGATAAAATACGCTGGCCGGCGCTACGTTCCAAAGTCCGTCGGCGTCCTGCGTACGAACATACAGAGTATGAAAACCCCCGCTGACGGTGGTCAGGTCAATGGGAAAGCTTTTTGTTACATTCGATCCTGCAACGACGACTACATTGGTTGCACTCCCGAATCCGGGATCCTTATCGATAAAGTATTCCATTTTCACGATATCGGCGAGCGGATCAACGATGGCATCGGGCACGCGGTAGAATACGCTCGCAGGCGCTACATTCCACAAACCGTTTGCGTCGCGCGAGCGAACATACAGCGTATGAAAACCCCCGCTCAGGCTGGTCATGTCAATCGGGAAGCTTTGCGTTACCGTTGTTCCGGGAGTTATGCTTACCGTTGAACCGTTTCCAAACCCGGGATCCGTGTCCATAAAATATTCCATCTGTACAATATTGACAGACGGCGGTGTGGTATTCACATACGAAGTAAAAAAGGTCAACGTGTTCAACGCGCTCCAATTTCCGTTCTCATCCTTGCTGCGGAAATAAAAGGTATGAAACCCGTTCGGCAGTCCCGATACATCGGCGCTGAAATTTAAGGTCACATCATCTGAATGAACAAACGAAAGCTGAGTCGCATTACCGAGACCGGGATCCTTATCAATAAAGTATTCCGCCTGAACGATATTCTGCGCCGCAATGCCTCGGATCCCAACAAGCAACAGCCAAAGAAATAAGAATTTCTTCATATCAAGTTATCCTTTTTGAGAAAGAGGCTTAGTTGTTTGATTTCACATTCACGTTGACATCCAGATTGCCGCCGTTGACGCTCGTATTGAACAGATAGATACTCGGTACGGCCGGAATGCCGGAGAGAACATAGGCGTAACCGAGGCTGTTGTCGAACATTCCGCAATCCACGCCGCCAAAACCTGCATTTGAGGCGGGCCCGCCTGCGAGGGACAACTGCCATTTGGCATCGCTGGAACCCGTGCCAACAAATACTCCGGTCATGCCGGAAACACTCAGATTACCATTGCTCAGGCCAAACTGATTATTATCGCCGATATTGTTGTAAGGAATAACGCCCGTGGTTGAGAATGTGCCTGAACGAAGGATGTTATTATTAAAAGTGAATCCGCCGCTGACATTGTCCACGTCGCCATTGATGATGTTGTTGGAGATGTCGCCGCTGATCAAGCCGAGTATGTTCAGTGCTCCGTAACTTTGATTGGCGCCGGGCATGTAGTCGATGAAATTATTCTGGATGAATATCTGAGTGGCGCCGGACTGAACGCTTACACAGTGATACCAGGAGGCGCTCTGGGTGATATAACATTGGCGGACAATGACGCTGTCCTTGGCGTAGATGTAAACCGGATAATCGTACGTATTCGTTACCTCCATCCGGCAGCGGATGATGGTCACATTGTCTGCGTTGATATATAAACTCTTGGTAAAGTGCATACCCATGACCGTTGTTCCCTGGCCGCTGAGCGTAACGTCCGAATTGATCACGGCCGAATTGGTGTCTGCCTGCAAACCGCTATTCTGTCCCAAAAAATAACCCGGGCCGATAATAGTAAGTTTTTTACTGGTTGAAAACCCGGCATAAGCCGCCGGCGCACCGGATACAAGGATCGTATCGCCGGCTAATACCGAGCCGGATCCGACCGCGCCGGAAAGCGTGGTGAAATTAGCCCCCGGACGCGGGGAAACCGTCCAGATCTTGGCTGAAACCGTTTGCAGTGAAATCA
>CAZHUW010000299.1:0-2953 GCA_964535295.1 uncultured Bacteroidota bacterium | reverse complement strand
CCCAGCATATACCGTAATGAATGCAGAAGGTAAGCGCCTTTGGAATACACATCCTGATGATAGGACTCTGAGGTTGTCGCATTTCGTTTTATTACGATGGGCTTTTTGTTCTTTATCCTCTTTTTTATCGATTGCATGTATTCGTAATAACCTTTTTCCCCTGTTTTTTCGAGATGATACAGCGATTCGCCGTAGGTACATATACCTTCGTGGATCCAGGTATCGGCCCAATCGTTGGCCGTGACCTTGTTACCCCACCACTCATGCCCCATTTCATGCAGCATGAGCTGATCGAATTTGTTGCCCGCAATGATATCGTACGCAAAATTATTTCCGTAGGCATTCAGCGTTTGATGTTCCATCCCGAGATAATCTGTTTCCGCTAAACCAAATTTTTCATTAGAAAACGGGTATTCACCAAAATATTTTCTGTATACCTTGAGCATATCCACGGCCATGTCGGCCAATTCGTCCGCCTTTTTGCGGTCCTGCGGCAGCACATAAAAAATCACCGGCATGACCGTTCCCTGATCGGTATCGTATTTCCTTTCCACCGTTTCGTACTTCGCGATGCTGATATTCACATTATAGTTGTTGATAGGATAGTTCGTGGCCCAGTGAAATGTTTTGAAGCCTGGTTTCGGTGACGTGACGCTTCGAAGTAATCCGTTTGATGCGCAATAATAAGGATCGGGAATCGTGATGTGCAGGGCTACGCTGTCCGGCTCGTCCGAAGGATGGTCTTTACAGGGAAACCACACTTTTGCGCCTTCTCCCTCACACGAAACGCCGATCCAATCGTCTCCATTCGCATCTTTCGACCAATTAAACCCTCCACGCCAGGGTGGAAATTTTGCTTCCATAGGTTGTCCGCTATAGGTAATTTTCAGATCGATCATGTCACCGGCAGCAAGAGGATTGGCAAGATCAACCCACAACTTGTCATTATCGCGCCTGAACTTCTGTTGGAGCTCATTCATCTGCACATCCGTCACATTGAGATCTTCATATAAGTCCAATTCAATCTTATCTAGACCGCCGGCCAGAGGTTTGATCTTTATAATCGTCGATCCTGTAATAGTTTTGTCTGCGGAATTAACTGACAGATCCAGATCGTAAAAGATCACATCATATTTTGACTGGTTATCCGTGATTATTCCTCCAGACGGATAATCTATAAATCCGATGTATTTATTATATAAGAATAAGCCTGTTAATACGACGATCAGAATCAAACTGCCCAGGATGATCCCAATCCATTTCAAGAAATTTTTCATAATTCATTTTCTCCTCTTAAGCTTCTGTGATAAAATATATTTTCAAAAGTGTCAATAAGCAAGAAATGAATATTTTTCCGTCGACGGTTTTTCCGTCACACATACTCTTTGTCATTAATAGTATGTTTTTAAAGCTAATAAATACAACTTGAATAGCTATTCGGCACGCGAATTGACTTATTCATAAGCGGTCATGACAACCATTTAAAAATAAATAACCATTAACCAAAAAAAGGAGTTCTATATGACGATCGAAATGAGAAAAAGCAGTTTGCTCATGTTGATGAGTATGACGTTGTTCGTGTTCTTGTCCGCTTGCGGCGATAACACCGGCACAACATTGACTGTGGATGAAGAAGCTATTCTGGCTGATATTGAAGCCGATGAAGAGGAAATTTACGGGTTGGATATTATGAGCGAAGACGATCCGAGCGGCTTTGCAAAAACCACAACAACCTCCGAAGCGATCGATCCGTGGGCTTACGGGCGGCGTTTAAGAAATCAGCAAGTGGAAAGACGATCGGTTGAATTTGAGGTTTCGGAAGACGGCCAAACCGCGACGGCTACGATCAATTTCCTTTTGAGAGGGCAGTTCGTAATTCGCGACAGAGACACTAATACGCACACAAAGGGAATCTATCTGAAACCTTTTGAGCATCTATTGCAGCGTAAAGCCACCTTCCAAAGAAATCCCGATACGCTCGAAGTTAAGAAATGGCTGAGAACATCGGTTACGCCGGCTTACGGCATCTCCAAGAACGGAACCATGAGTCTGACCGGGGACATTCATGTCACAATCACGCATGCAGATCAGAGTGTTTCTAATTATACCGTTTCATCAGATCCGTTATCATCATTCTTTACTGCAGCGACCATTCCGACCGTGGTTCCGGGCGATTTGGTTAAAGCCGAAGTCGCAATTGCCAATTCAGACTCTGCGGATGACCCATACGGCATTATTCATAGGGGACGCCATGCCCAGCCTCTTAGCCGTCTAAAACAAGTATTCAACGATAACGGCGAAAATGGCGATGCAACCGCCGCTGATGGTGTTTTTACGGTACAATGGACCGTTCAGGATAACGCGATCATGGGATATCATCTCGGTGTCCTGGACTTCTTTACGACCAGTACGATATTCGACGATACGCTCCCTTACAACTCGCTGGTCGTTGCGTTCCCGTATAATAAATTACAGTAAATGTGTATTTACCTTAAGAAACAGGTAGGCATCTAAAGAGTGGGTTTTTTACGGATACGTGATAGAGATAGTATTCTTGACTTCCCTATCACGTATCCTTCTTATTTATGTTGAAGCTTTAAGGGGTACAAATGAAATCTCTGCTATATGAAATCCGTTATTATTTGGCCGCAACGCTGCTGGTAATTCTGCTCCTTCCTGATAAAACGGATTCACTTAAACCGGATAACGGTAAGGATCCAAACTCTGTTTTAACTCATCGACGCGGTCAAAATCAAACAGTCGATAACCTCTCAGCAAAAAGAACTTCTCAAACCGTTCCGAGGTATCTCCCTGAAAAAGATACGAAGGACACTAATGCACAGAGTGAAAAAAAGACAAAAAATCTGTACCCTTGGCCGAATCGATATTAAGGAACCAACGCCCAATCCTTCAGCGTATCCAGCATTTTATAATTGGTCATGTCTACCTGGAT
>CAZHUW010000298.1:0-2959 GCA_964535295.1 uncultured Bacteroidota bacterium | reverse complement strand
TAACCCTCGGTTCCGAAGACCGATGCTCTATCCAATTGAGCTAAGGGCGCGGGAATTTTAACTTGACAACTTAACAATAAAAACTCACTTAATCAAGAAATGAGGTCACATAATTAGGCCGATTCATCCTTTAATTCGTTTGGGTCGAACAATATTTCTCTTCACAACAAGGCTCTTTCCTAATAAAGCATCCCGTGTATAATTATTTTTTATCTTGCGCCGGGAAGGCAGACGCCGTATATTGTATATGATTAAACTATACAATATCTACGCGTCAAGCGATGCATCCGTTGGATATATGTGAAGGATTTGACTGGGATGGCGGCAATTCCGAAAAAAACTGGATACGACATAAAGTTCTGAAAAGTGAATGCGAAGATGTGTTTTTCAATCCGCGCGTTGTTTTGGATGATATCAAACATTCGAAACATGAGACGCGCTATCTGATTCTTGGCGTTACAAATCTCGGACGGCTGCTTTTTTTGACGGTAACCATTCGCGGAAAGAAAATACGAATTATTTCTGCCCGCGATATGCACAAAAAGGAGAGATTGAAATATGAGCGCGAAATTAAAACCGCTTCCTAAGTTTAAGAGCGAAGAGGAAGAACGCGAATTCTGGGCTGATCACGATTCTACCGGATACGCGGATTGGAGTAAAGCCAAGGTATTCAAATCCGGATCGCCCAAACTTCACCGAAGCGTCAGGACCATATCCCTTCGATTGACCGAATCCATGTTAAATGAACTTCGAATCATGGCCAATGAAAGGGATGTGCCGTATCAGTCTCTTATCAAGATGATCTTACAGGACCGGATTGAGGAAGAATTACATTCCTGACCTTCAGATAAATTTTTTATGCCCCTTTTCGTGCGAGGGAAATCCGACAGCTTTCAAATTAAAAAACCTCAGACCTATATCTGAGGTTTTTGCTTAGTATGCCCGATCCCGCCTTCGGCGGGATGACCCTCTGCATACTTGGTATGCCCGACAGGATTCGAACCTGTGACCCTCTGCTTAGAAGGCAGATGCTCTATCCAACTGAGCTACGGGCACAAATAGGATAAGTCTGGCGAATATAAGAGGAATGGGGTTTCATATCAAGTTTATTTTTACCTGTTTATACGGTTTTCTCACTGTCATTCCGAACTTGATTCGGGATCTGAATTAACCCGTTGAAAAACTGAGATTCTGAAACAAGTTCAGAACGACACTCCCTCTCGAAATAGGTAAACAGGATAAACAGGAATTTTTAATAGCACACAGTAATTTTAATTGAATTTTGAACGGCGATTTGTTTATATTCGAAGAAGTGAAAATCGGATCAAGTCTTTTATATAAATATTCAATACCCACCTTATAGCCGGAAGGAACCGTATATGTCACAGGACACACCCGCCAACGGGAAGAAAAAACATCTGAGCGAGGATGAGGCGCGCGAAGTTGCCGAAGCCGCTCGTGAAAGCAAATGGGATAAACCCAGCTTTCTTCGTGAAATTTTTCTCGGAAATTTACGCTTAGACCTCGTTTATCCGTTCCCGCAAGCCGAAGGGATCAACCGCCCCGAATTCCAGGAATTCTATGCCGGTATGAAAAAATTCCTGGAAGAAGAAGTGGATTCCGATAAGATCGACCGCGACGGGAAGATACCCGATGCGATTCGGCAGCGCCTCGCCAAGATGGGCGCTTTCGGTATGAAGATCAAAAAAGAATACGGCGGGTTGGAATTTACCCAGGCGGAATACAACCGGGTCATGCAGCTTGTCGGCAGCCAGGACGGGAATGTTGCGGCCCTTTTGTCCGCGCACCAGTCCATCGGATTACCTCAGCCGATCAAATTATTCGGAACGGATGAACAAAAGAAGAAATATCTGCCCCGCGTGGCGCGCGGTGAGGTCTCCGCGTTCGCCCTGACGGAAGCCGAAGTCGGTTCCGACCCGGCTAATCTGCATTCCGTGGTCACCGATTCCGACGACGGCCAGGCTTATATTTTGAACGGTGAAAAATTGTGGTGCACCAACGGGACCATTGCCGACATCATCGTGGTCATGGCAAAACATAAAGAGGATAACGCGATCAGCGCATTCATCGTGGAAACAAAATGGCCGGGCGTGAAGGTCGAACACCGATGCCACTTCATGGGACTCCGCGCGCTGGAGAACGGCGTGATCTCTTTTACCAACGTGCGCGTACCCAAAGAAAATTTATTATGGCTGCGCGGAAAAGGGCTCAAACTGGCGCTCATTACGCTGAATACCGGGCGCCTTACCATTCCTGCCATCTGCGCCGGCACGGCCAAAGCCTGCGTGGAAGTAGTGCGCAAATGGGGAAAGACCCGCGTGCAGTGGGGTCAGCCCGTCGGAAAACATGAAGCGATTTCTCAGAAGATCGCCGATATGACGGCCATGACCTTTGCGATGGAATCGGTATCGGATATCGCGACCGCGATGTCGGACCGAGGATACGATATACGCCTCGAAGCCGCCGTTGCAAAAATGTATAATACCGAAGCAGGCTGGAAGATCGTCGACGATACCCTGCAGGTGCGCGGAGGACGCGGATACGAAACGGCCGACTCCCTGCGCGCGCGCGGCGATGAACCGATCCCGATCGAACGCGCCATGCGGGATTTTCGAATCAATCTGATCTTTGAAGGATCCAGCGAGATCATGCGCCTGTTCATTGCGCGCGAAGCGGTGGATAAACATCTGGACGTGGCCTGGAATATGATCAACCCGAAATCAACGATGGGCCAGCGGTTAGGCGCATTACCGAAAGTGATCGCTTTCTACGCCATCTGGTATCCGTCGCGCTGGCTCGGATGGTCATTCTGGCCGCGGTACAGTGAGTTCGGTAATCTGGCGAAGCATATGCGGTTTGTCAATCGTGCCACGCATAAACTATCCCGTGAAATCTTCCACGGTATGATGCGTCACCAGGCGAAGTTAGCCTACAAACA
>CAZHUW010000297.1:0-2961 GCA_964535295.1 uncultured Bacteroidota bacterium | reverse complement strand
TTTTATGTTGCTCAAAATAAGTAATTATACCTGCGGATCAGCGTAAATGAAGGTCGCCTTCGATATCGTCCTGGTTCAAAGTGAACTTCGGCGCTCGGTAACAAGGGCATTTACGTAAGATCTTTTTTATAAAATCTCTCATGGCTTGATCGTTTTTAGTTGTCAGCATTTCATCGTCGGTGTCCAGTTAATCATGCTGTTCTTAAAGATACAAATTTTAAACTTCATTTCAAATGAAGTTTAATTCCTATTTTATTACGGCCTTTTCAAGCAATAAAGATGTCCATCGGCCGATGTGAGGTAGATGGCATCGCCGGTAACCGCCGGGGTAGAAAAGATCGCGCCCAAATTGTAATACATCTGAAGCACATTATCGCCCGTTCCGAGAATGGCGCCGATATCGTCACGGTATGAATCATCTTCTTTGAAATAGAGTCGACGGTTCGTGTCATATCCTCCTACGCTGAAGGTCCATTTTACCGCGCCTGTTTTCAAGTCGATTCCCTGAAGTTTGCCCATCAGCGTGCCAAAATAGCCCATGGCGCTGCTGCGGGCAAGTCCGCCGAAAATGTTGAATTTGGCATCGGACTTCCATAACACATTGCCGGTTCTTGCGTCCAACGCAAGAAGTTCGCGGTCATCGGATGTGCCGAGATAGATGACGGAATCGTTTGGCGTTACGGGCAGTGCCCATCCGCGGGGAAATGTTTTCATCCAGCGGCAATAACCCCCGTTGACATCGATCGCATAAAAATTGAAATCGCGTGCTCCTGCGAAGACAATATTGCCGGCCGCAACCGGATTGCCCATGACCTCGCCTTTGGGAAAGTAAAGCTGGCCCGTCGATTTGAATTTCCATATAAGCTGACCCGTTTGGTTATTCAACGCGTAAAGATGACCGTCAAATGATCCGATAAATAATTTTTCTCTTTGCAGGAAAGGCACGGTATGAACAACCCCGCCCGTTTCAAAACTCCAGAGGAATTCGCCCGTCGCGCTTTTTACCGCATACACATGACCGTCGCCGGAACCGAAATAGACGACCCCGTTATATAAAACAGGCGAAGAATGGTAGTAATCGGCCCAATCGTTGGTCCGGTCACCCATATAGCCTGTGGCCGTACGGAAGCGCCAGATCTCCTGGCCGGAATTTTTATTTATACAGTAAAGGTTTCCGTCGCCGCTGAGGAGATAAAGTTTATCACCGTCCAGGCAAACCGTCGATCGGATCTTGCCGTAGGTTCCGAATGTCCAGCGAACCGTCCCGTTGTTCTTATCCAAAGCATAAAGTCCGCTGTCGAGACTTCCGAAATACACCGTCTTGTCATCCACAACGGGAGTAGAGATGACAGGCCCGGTGGTTTTGAATTTCCATGCGACTTTAGGTTGTTTTTCAAAATCTGCGATCTTGGATGCATTTTGGCCGAATACAGAATGAGAACAAAAGTATAACATGGTCAAACAGATTGCAGCTTTCATGATAGATACTCCGTGTTTTGCTGAGGATCGAATTCAAATGGTGCGTTGAAAGTCCGGATGTGTAACGACGTACTGGGCGGGAAGTTGCACAAAGAAGAGAAAAGACCGGGTCAATTTCGGGTCATACCGTACCTAAGGTTTATGGAAGTTAATGGCCAAAAAACGTTTTACCGCCTCTCTGTATTCGTCCGATTCGTACAGGTTACGGTGTGTGCCACCAGAAATGAGTATTTTTTCCCTCACCGTGCTCGTCACGGCGTTCCACAAAAGGTCAAAATGTTTCAAACTGAGCACATCGTCTTCGTTGCCGAAAGCAAGGAATAGCGGGGCTTTTATTTTTCCGATATTATGTCCGGGGCTCCATGCCTCCACGTCAACTTTCAGCTTCAATTGCCAGAAGAACGTGAGCAGAGACTCGAACGGCCAGCGTGGAATGCCGCGTGCGGCGAACATGTCTTGTATCATGAGGTCGAAGAAGGCGTAGGTGGAACTGACGACCACCGCTTTGATCTCCGGGTGCCTTGCGCCGATGATGATCGTGCTAGCGCCGCCCATGGAATGGCCGAATAAAGCCAGTTTTTGAGAGTCGACGTCGCTTCGTGATTCGAGGTAGTTAAGGGCATTTTCGGCGTCTTCGGTAAAACGCACCAGCGACATATAGTCCACCGGCTCGCTGTCGCCGTGCCCGCGAACATCAAATAAAAACAGATTGAATCCAGCTTCAAACAGGAATTTCGCATGCGGCAACATGCCCTGCGCATTCGATTCCCATCCGTGAAGTAACAAGATCACAGGAAGCGGTTCTTGCGCCTGAGGCTGTTTGACCAGCCAGCCGTGCAGTTGTTTTCCGTGGCTTGTGAAATAGAGGTCTTCGTAAGGCAGGCCGTATTCTGCCGGTGTTTTTGATTTACCGCGCTGTTTCGGTTTCAGAAGAAAATAGGCCAGATAATACCCGAACGCGATAATACCCAATGCGGCAATGAGAAGGATGATCAGAACAGTATATAGAATTACCATAAGTTGTTTTGCTTTTTTAACCGCAGAAAGGTACGCTTTTTTGGATAAAATTCAAGTACGAGCGGAGTTACTGTACGTCGGGGCCAAATGTGACTCAGGTTAACACTTCAGTGCATTCGATAGTACCTTTAAACTCCGAAGATTGAACGAGAAATAAAATTAGTATTTCGTTTCGAATCAATGCCATTTATCTTAAAAAAAAGTTTTGATAATCGTATACATTTGTTTATATTCCCTGAAATTTTTAGCGGCTGTGGAAATTCAAACTCATAAGAAATTCATATACAAACAGTTACGGCGGAGGAATCTAGGATGAATATTCATGAATATCAGGCAAAAGAGATCCTGAAAAATTACGGCGTTCCGATCCAGGAGGGCATACCGGTCTCAACGGCAACCGAAGCAACGGAAGCGGCCAAAGCGATGAAAGCGCGCGGCATCAATGCGTGGGTGGTCAAAGCCCAG
>CAZHUW010000296.1:0-2995 GCA_964535295.1 uncultured Bacteroidota bacterium | reverse complement strand
CTAGAAGAGAGGTTATCACTTCAAGCAGAGGATGAGTGCGTAATTCACCCTATGTTTTACAATCGTCTAAACATTCAAAGAGACAAAAAAATAATAGTCTACCCTTTCCCTGACCATGCAAATATTTACGCCGAAGAAGATTGAAATGCTTCTTTTATAAGATGTCAACCTCAACAGTTGAAGAATGGCATCCGATTACGAAAAATGTTTGATTTATCAGCTGGAATCTCTATTTTTCTCTTAATATTTATTTTTTCACATTTATTCCTTCATGTCCGTCCAACTCATCAATCAGTATTATTCCAAGCTCGACCGTATCATACAATACGGCGGCTCGCGCAATGAAACCGCGATCCGGCAGGCGTTTTATGCCCTCCTCAACGACTACGCGCATAAACGCAATCTCGAACTCGTCACGGAGATTCCGTGCAGAGGAACGAAAGGCAAAGACGTTTATCCCGACGGAATTCTGAAAAACGCGCTTCGTCTCGACTACGGATATTGGGAAAGCAAAGACGAATCCGACGACATCGAAGAAGAGATACGCAAGAAACTGAATAAGGGTTATCCGACCACGAATATTCTCTTCGAAGACAGCCAGTCGGCAGTGCTGTATCAAAGCGGTTTCGAGGCCGCAAGGATCGACATGAAAGACGCGGTCGCGCTCGACCGTATCCTCAATTCCTTTATTAATTACGAACAGCCGGCCGTTCACAATTTCAACGAAGCGCTCGAAAAATTCAAAGCCGATATTCCTACGATCATCGAAACCCTTCGGCTGACCATCGAGAAAGCGGCAAAGACCAACGGCGAATTTGTCAAAACCCGCGACACGTTCTTCGAACTGTGTAAACATGAGATCAATCCCGACATCACGCCTGCCGACATTCGCGAGATGATCATTCAGCATATTCTCACGGAAGATATATTCAATACGATATTCGACGAAAGCCACTTTCACCGGGAGAATAATATCGCGCGGGAACTTGAAAGGATGATCGCAACCTTTTTTACGGGCGCGACTCGGAGAAATACACTCGGCGTGATCGAACATTATTACCAGGCCATCAATGCTGCCGCCGCCAGCATCGCCGACCATCACGAAAAGCAGAAATTCCTCAAGATCATCTATGAGAATTTTTACAAAGCGTATAATCCCAAAGGCGCTGACCGGCTCGGCATCGTCTATACGCCCAATGAGATCGTGCGCTTCATGATCGAAAGCGCCGATTATCTCCTGCATAAACACTTCGGGCGCACGCTCGCGGATAAAAATGTAGAAATTCTCGACCCTGCCACCGGTACGGGCACTTTCATCTGCGACATCATCGAATACATTCCCAATCAACACCTGCAATACAAATATCAGAATGAAATTCACGCCAATGAAGTCGCCATACTCCCCTACTATATCGCCAATCTGAATATCGAATTCACGTACAAACAGAAGATGGGCTCGTATGAGGAATTCAAAAACATCTGCTTCGTGGACACGCTCGATAATACGTCCGCGCTGAAATGGGAGCGCATGAGCAAAGATCAGGCTCCGCAGGTGGACATGTTCGGCATATCATCGGAAAATACGGCGCGTATCAAACGGCAGAACGAGCGTAAGATCTCCGTCATCATCGGAAACCCGCCGTACAATGCGAAACAAGCAAATTACAACTATCAAAATTCGAATCGCGCTTATAAGGAAATTGATAAGCGCATAAAAGAAACCTATATCAAATACGGTTCGGCACAAAACCAGATTGTCGTGTACGATATGTACACAAGGTTCTATCGATGGGCAATGGATAGAATTGACGAAAACGGTATAATTGCACTTGTTACTAATCGTAGTTTCATTGATAGCCGTGCATTTGACGGGTTTCGCAAATGTATCGAGGAAGATTTCAGCCATTGTTATGTCGTTGACACCATAAGCGATGTGCGAATTAACCCAAAGATAGCAGGTACGACGCACAATGTCTTCGGCATTCAAACCGGCGTAGCGATTATGTTTCTCATCCGTCAACAGGCTGAAAAAAAGAAAAAATCAAAATGTCGTATTGAATATATCGCTATGGAAGATGAGTGGCGCAAAGAAGAAAAATTAGATTGGCTAAAGAATAATCCCCTCAAAGCCATTCCCTTTCGGCATATCGTACCTGATAAGAAGTATAATTGGCTTAATTTATCTGACAATGATTTTGACGATTTAGTTCCTTTGTTTGATAAAGAAACCAAAGCTGATGGTGAATCCACCGCTATTTTTAATTTATTTTCCAGAGGAATAGAAACAGCAAGAGATGAGTGGGTTTATGACAGTGACAAAAGTACACTTGAACAAAAAATGAAATTCTTTATTAAACATTACAATTCCAGTATTGATATTGGAAAAGCCGATTTGTCTATTAAGTGGAGTTCGTCGTTAAGTTCATCATGGGAAAGCAAGATCAAAGCACATTTTAATAGTAAATTGTTTATTAAAACCCTGTACCGGCCGTATTACATCACTCATTTATATGCAGAAAAAATATTTAATCATCGGTTGACTCAAAATCATTTTCAGATGATGGGATCAAATTTAGATAAGGATAATACAATCCTTGCTTTAAATGGACTTGGAATGGATAGGCCATTTTCTATTCTTGCAAGTAGTAGTCTTGTAGACATTCAAGTAATGCCAAACGGACAATCAATTCCTCTTTACCGTTACGATGAAAAAGGCCAACAGATTGACAATATCACAGACTGGGGATTGGATCAGTTCCGGAATCATTACAAAGACAAGAAAATTTCGAGAGAGGATATTTTCCATTATGTGTATGCCGTTCTGCATGATCCTGCCTATCGTAAGAAATACGAATTGAACCTCAAGCGCGAGTTCCCGCGCATCCCGTTTTACAAAGACTTCTGGAAATGGGAGAAATGGGGCAAGAAACTGATGGACCTGCACATCGGGTATGAAACCGTGAAGCCGTATGGATTGAAGAGGATTGAACCACCC
>CAZHUW010000295.1:0-3000 GCA_964535295.1 uncultured Bacteroidota bacterium | reverse complement strand
AGAGAATTCTCGCCGCCGCCTGACCAGTTCTTTAATCCGACCTGATTAAAATTAAGCCCGACCGCGCCGCCGGTTTTCCACGCTTTGGGAGCTTCCTGTGCATAGATCGACATCATAGATGCCAGCAGCAGAATAGGAAAGAATAATAACTTTTTTTTCATAACAAATTTCCTTGATAGGTTGTTATTTTTTATTTTTTAAAAGGTCCCTTATTTCCATCAGCAGCAGCTCCTGATTTGATGGTTTCGGATTTTCGGTTTTTTCCTCTTGTTTCCTTTTCATGGAATTCACCAGTTTCACCACCATGAAAACGGCGAAAGCGATGATGATAAAATCGACGGTTGTTTGTATAAACGCGCCGTAATTAATCGTTACCACACGGGTGATCACATTACCTGCCGTATCAATCATCGGCGCTTTCAGTTCAATTTTCAGATCGCTAAAATTCAGACCGCCTACCAGCCAACCGATGGGCGGCATCAGAATATCGCTGACCAGCGACGAAACGATCTTACCGAACGCACCGCCAATAATGATGCCGACTGCCAGATCGACCACGTTCCCTTTGGACGCAAATTCTTTGAATTCTTGAATCATCTTTTTCATAATCACCTCTCAGGTATCATGTACAGATTGTTTTTGAATCGTAAGTAAATGGTTGTCCTTGATTTTTTTAATTTAATCCTATTTGATATGAGAAGCAAGGCAACATCAGGTTATACTATCTCAAGCATCATAATGCGGGTTATGCTTACGCTGAAAAATCAAAGCGGATAATTTATTCTTCATCTCGTTCTTAGGGATGAAGTCATCGGCCTTACAATCTTTGGCCAATTGGCGGTAAAAGCTACCGTCATGAAGGGTTATGATCACAATGAAAACATCCGGATACATATCCTTGATGGCGCGAGTGGCTTCAAATCCCGTTTTGTTAGGCATATTAATATCCATCAGGATCATGTCGGGATGCAGTTTACGGGCAAGTTCGATCGCCTGCTCTCCGTCAAATGCTTCAGCCACAACTTTCACCTGGCCTAGTGTTTCAACAAACTCACAAACCGTCTTTCGGAAAAAGTGATTGTCATCGACGACAAGAATTGTCAAATCGCGCAAATGGGTAACCGTTTAAAAGTGATGCATTCTTCATATTAAAGATGCACAAAAGGCGGGATTTCATCAATCAGGTAAAACACGTATATAAAATTCAGGGGCTGACAATTCCATTCTCAATAGCGAAACGCACGAGTCCGGCCGTGTTTTTGATCTCCAGTTTCTGCATAAGATTGGACCGGTGCGTGTCCACGGTACGGGGGCTGATAAAAAGTTTATCGGCGATCTCCTGATTGGTCAGACCGTCTACGATAAGACGCAGGATCTCCTTTTCCCGCCGTGTGATCGGAATCGAAGCGACGTCTTTACCGACATAACCTTTGGAAGTAACGCCGGAGACGGAAGAACTGAAAAACCGTTCTCCTTTGTGCACCATGCGTATGGCATGGATAAACTCCTTTTTATCGGAATTCTTCAAAATGTATCCGCCGGCGCCTGTTTTATAAACACGGTGTGCGTATTCTTCATTCTCATGCATAGTCAGAACCAGTATCTTTGTTTTGGGGAAACGGCGGTGAATAACGTCGATGGTTTCCAGTCCGTTCATATTCGGCATGGAAATATCCATCGTCACGATATCGGGCAAAAGCTCCTCAACTTTTTTGACCACTTCAAGACCGTCAGCAGCTTCTCCGACCACAGAAAAATCATTCACATCTTTAAGAAGGGTCTTCATCCCGTCGCGCACCAACGCATGGTCGTCGGCTAATAATATACGTATCTTCTTCATGAATATTTTTCTTCCAATTGAACGACGATCTCTGTTCCTTCTCCCCGCCTGGAACTCAAAGAAAATGTCGCATGAAAGGATTCGGCTCGTTCCTTCATATTCATTAGCCCCATGCCGCGCCGTTTTGCTGTTATTCGCTTTGCCGCTGTATCAAACCCTTTTCCGTCATCCTCAATGATCAAAGTAATCATTCTTTTGTCTTTTATCAACTGAATGGTGGCTTCACGCGCTCCGGAATGTTTAATAATATTGTTCAACGCTTCCTGAACAATGCGGTAAAGCCCGATCTCCACGGGTCTTTTCAGCCTTTCATCTAAACCGGTTGACACAAACCGGATCTTCAGGTCCTCCGTTTGAGAAAGCTGCTCGCACAAATGATGGAGCGCCGGCGGCAAACCAAAATCTTCGAGAATACTCGGCATCAGGTTATACGATATACGGCGAACTTCCAACATGATTTGATTCAGCAAATGCTTTATATCCGTGATGCGTTTTTTTACGTCTTCATCGGCATCTGGTATTTTGTCTTCCAGGATATCCACATTGAATTTTACCGCAACCAGCATTTGCCCCAGAGCATCATGCATTTCTTTGGCGATGCGCCGCCGTTCCTCTTCCTGTGTTTCTACAATGGCTGCCGTTCGCGCTTTTTGCTGCTGAAACTGAACGTTCAGTTCCTCCGCACGTTTTCGCTCGGATATATCACGCTGAACGGAGACAAAATGCGTGATCTTGCCGGCGGCATCCCGTACGGGTGAAATATGCCATTCGAGATAATACTCGGAACCGTTTTTGCGGTAGTTGATCGTTTCACCGAAAAAAGGTTCGCCGTTCTCAAGACAGCGGCGCAGTTCGTCCAGCACCTTCCGGTCCGTTTTCGGCCCTTGCAGGATTCGCGGCGATTTACCGAGAACCTCTTCCGGTGAATAGCCGGTCATCTTCGAAAAACCGGGATTTACAAAAACGATCCGCGGGCCCGGATAATCAACATCTGCGTCAGTGATCAAGACGCTGTCTTCGGTATCTTGCACGGCGGCACGCAGCAATTGGATCTGCTCATCCATGTTGATCTGATTTTGCAACGGCTCTTCTTTTTTCATAGGCTAAAGATCAGGTCAGTTATATAATTTCCAGATCAACCCGACGCGCACCTGCTGACG
>CAZHUW010000294.1:0-3018 GCA_964535295.1 uncultured Bacteroidota bacterium | reverse complement strand
CTTCCCGCTCTGGTATTTACAAGAGGTGGAAAAGGTCCGACCCGATGTACGGATCGTAAATTTGAGTCTGTTAAATACCGATTGGTATATTAATCAGTTAAAGAACCATGAGCTGGAATATAAAATGCCGGATGGATCTACCGTTAAAGCCCTAAAGGTTCCTATCGGATACACCAACAGACAGATACTAGGAGATCCAAAAATTCCGAACTCCGGAATTCAACCAACGCGGTGGAAATCCAGAGAATTCACGGTGGAAGTTCCAAAAGACGTATATTGGAAGGACTGGGTTGAGTCCGGCCGCGCGCTCCCCGCTAATCACGATACCATGACCATTCCAAAAATGAAATTCAAAGTGGATCCGACCATCTCCGGCCAGGGCCTGCGGGTTCAGGACCTGATGGTGCTTGACATCCTTTTCACATCCAAGTTCACACGGCCGATCTATTATGCGATCACTGTTAGCGACGATAATAAGGTCGGACTCGGCCGCTATTTGCGTATGGACGGTCTGGCTTATAAACTTATAACCGTGCCCGATCAGGACATGTCCATCGACAAAATGTATGAAAACACCTTCAAGATTTATAAATACCGAAACATGAACAATGCCGGCATATCGTATGACGATAATATCCGGCGATTGACACAAAACTACCGTACGCTTTTCCTTCGTATGGTCGAATACTATCGTCAAAGGAAAATGATGGGTTCCGATAAACTGAAAAATAAAATCGATCAGGAATTCCCTGAATCGCTGACCACGGATCAAAAAATCGTCGCGATACTGGATTCGATGCAGACCACTATTACCGAAGATGCGGTTCCGATGCGCGATTATAGACTTAAACTTGCTATCGGCCAATTCTACGCCGATGCAGGAAAACCTGAGAAGTTAAAAGAGTATATTTCAGAAGTGTTGGCCAATGAGAAACTTTATAGAGTGGACCAGAACGGCAAAATCCGGATCGCTGCGCTGTATTTGTTCGTGCTAAAGGATGCGAAAACAGCCGTCGACCTGTTGAAGCCGATCTATGATGCAAACCCGACAAATCCTGAAGCTTTGGGATATTATATCCAGTCGCTAGAAGAAAGCGGTAATCTGACGGAAACCGCAGCAATATTGGAGTCGTGGCTGGCAAGAAATCCTCAAGACGGAACTGCAAAAGCGAAGTTGGCTGAAATAAAGAGCAAGATGGGAAAAAACTAGCGTGCGTATTAACGGACGATGAAAAAACACCTATATTTTGTAATAAAGATTGTAATCAGTTTCGGGATCATTTTTTTCACCGTCCGTTCGATTGACGTGGAAGCCCTGAAATTGCAGTTCCTGAAAACGGAACCCTTGTGGATCGCCGTATCATTGATACTATTGTCGATCAGTTATTTTATCGGCGCATTCCAATGGCGGCTTATTCTGCATATGTCGCAGATTAAACTCAGCTATACAAGAACGCTGGGATATTATTATGTTGGACTGTTCTTTAATAACTTTCTGATCAGCGGGATGGGCGGCGATTTCTTGCGTGTCTATGACATTCAAAAACATTCCCCTAATCAGGAACGCCTTTCCCCTGCCCTGGCAACGGTTTTTTTTGACCGGTTCGTAGGATTATTCACTTTGATATTTTTTGCCTGCCTAACCGGAGCTTTTATGATCGGACGGGGTGAATCCGTCAAAATGTTCCTGAGTATTGTAGTTCTCTTAACTATCTGGGTCATCGGACTTGTGGTAGTGTTAAATAAAAACATAGCGGACAGGTTAGTAAAACCTTTTACTGTTGTCATACCAAAGAGAGCTTACGAACGTCTCCGGCACTTGTATTATGAAGTGAATAATTTTCGATCCCAACCGTTTCAATTACTGAATATTTTTCTGGTCTCGATGGTTGTGCAAGGATTGCGGATACTAACAATTTGGGCTATTGGACGCGCTATGGGCGATCAGTCTTCGTTATTATATTATGTGATATTTGTGCCAATCATTTCTTTAGCTGCCAGTCTGCCTATCTCGATCGGCGGAACGGGTCCGCGTGAACAAACCACGATCCTACTCTTCAGGAAGATTGGCGTACCTGCCGAGGTGGCTTTTTCGATTGGATTCATTACCTATATCGTTTCGATGATTTCAACGCTCCCGGGTGCATTGGTTTTCCTTTTAAGAAAGGGTAAACATACATGAGGGTTATAAGTTGTATCCTTATAATTTGGATAGTCTCCGGCTGCGGGGAACTAAAAAAATCGGCCGCGATCGGAGGGGATGATCAGATCATTGTTATTGCCGATTCTGCAAACTGGAGTCAGGGTAAGGAAACTCTGCAGCTCGTGTTCGGACGGGTTTTTATAACACCGCAGCCGGAAACCGATTTTTATCTTCAGCATCAGCGCGCCAATACTTTTGACATTTATAAGAAATATAAATACATCATCATGATCGGAACTCTTGATTCACAAGAGCCTGTTTCACAAACCGTAGCCGGTATGCTCAATGATGAAGCGGCTCAGGCTGTAAGGTCCGGAGAGTATTTTGTGTTTACCCGTAAAGATGAGTGGTCGATCGGCCAGATCGTGATGGTTTTGACTTCTAACAACATGCAGGACCTAAACCGGCATATTCAAAACAACAGCGATCAGTTGTTTGACCTTTTCGATACGCATAAGACAGCTCTCATGTCGGATTTTCTTTACGGCACTTCAGCGCCGCTTGAGGACAAAGCTTTACAAAAAGAATTATATAAAAAATACCAATGGACCATGCGCATTCATCCGGATTATAAGTTGGTTGAAGAAAAACCCGATAGTAACTATGTTCGCTTTCATGCAACGTCGATGTATAAATCCCTTCAACGGTGGATATCCGTGTATTGGGTGCCTTTGACAGGAACGGACGTACCGGATAGTTTCTTGACCCGTTCATGGATGATTCAAGCCCGCAACAAACTCGGTTCCTGGTTTTTAGACCCGGTAAAAATTACACCCTCATTTGACAAATTTCACCAGACCGAATTTGCCGGACGT
>CAZHUW010000293.1:0-3031 GCA_964535295.1 uncultured Bacteroidota bacterium | reverse complement strand
AGAGCAGAGGACTGAAAATCCTTGTGTCGGCGGTTCAATTCCGTCCGGAGCCACTCTAAAATCCCTGAAAGTCTTTTACTTTTAGGGGTTTTCTATTTATACTGAATAACGACGGTCACAAAGAGGCGCAAAAATATTAAGCGTACTTTTTTTGTTTTCGGGCTTTTTTTGGCCAAAACTCTTTAAACCATGCAAACAAATCACGAATCCCGTTCCATCCTCGTTGCGCTTATATTCGCCGTACTTTTTGGCGTATGGTTTTTTACCATCAAAGACGTTTTTTCACCGTTCATTCTTTCCCTGATCATTATTGCTTTCTTGTTGCCTTTCCGTGATCATAAATCGATCCGCGTTCTTATCGCTCTTGTTTTCACCTTATTCATGGTGTGGTTATTCTATTATCTCAAGGACATTATCACGCCTTTCATCATCTCTTTCGCCCTTGCATATCTGTTCGACCCCGTCGTGGATCAGCTGGAAAAACGAAAGATCTCACGCACGTTCTCTATCATGATCATATCCATCTTCATTGTCGGCGGACTCACACTCATCGGCCTGATCATCATTCCGCAATTCGCAGAAGAGATTCAGAAACTGACCACCACTTTCCCTTCATACGAAGAACTCAAAGAACGGCTTCGGGCGGAATCGCTCGCCTTTCTGGGCGCTTTCGGAATTGATGTGGACAGGCTGATCGCAACCATGGAGTCGGAAACCACGCAGAAGATCAATGAATTCATAAGGCAATTCACGGAGCGCGCTCAGAATATTTCCTCGACCGTGAGTTCACTCATGACTCAGTTGATCAATCTGATCCTTATTCCTTTCGTAACGTTCTATTTCCTGCGTGATTTTGATCAGCTGATCAAGTACGTCCGTGAAAAAACACCCGAACGCCACAAGGAGCGGGTCGAAAACCTTTACTCCAGAGTAGATTCGATCCTGAGTCTCTATATCCGGGGAAAGATCCTGGCGGCTTTCATCATCACGATCATCACCTGGGTCGTGCTGGAAATAATGGGTATCCACTTTGCTCTGATCCTGGGTCTGGTCACGGGATTTCTGAGCATTATTCCATATGTCGGTCCGGTGTTAACTTTTGTTGTCGGCGCGGTCCTGGGCGTACTTAATCCATCACCGGAAATGAGTATAGTCAAGATCTTCCTGGTGTTGGGAGTCATTGAACTTATGGATATGTTGATCATATCACCTAAAGTGGTGGGCGAAAGGCTTGGCCTGCATCCGGTATTATTAATCTTCTCTTTATTTGTTTTTGGGAAAGTTTTAGGCATGCTGGGGTTACTGATATCAATACCGGCTACCGCCATTATGAAGGTGTTCGTGATGGAATGGTATGAACAAAGTTTTTTAAAACAAGAATTTCTGAGGGATGATACAGCGAAGAAATGAGTCCTCTGTGCAATTATACCGATGAACATTTATCATGTTAACAATTCCATCTCACAGAATAAAATGAATTGATAAATGTTCAATATAGTAATTTAGCGTAATATTTTTTTAACTCCTCGTAGTCCTCCGCCGTATCGATATCCATGGCGATCCCTGCATCTTCTACCGGAAGTAATTCGACCGCATTCGGATTTTTTTTGATCACATCGTACAACACTTTATCACTTTGTGTTCTCAGACATTGCCTCGCCAAATCTGTGTCTAATAAAACGGGATGCCCTTTTTTCCCCTTATAGGCCGGTATAATAATTTTAGATGGTGTAAAGGTTGCTATCATCATCTGAACCGTTGCAGCCCTGAAAAGCGGAATATCGGCCGGGGTTATGAATACGGCATCTGTAGATCCGCATAAATGCCCGACCCCTTTTTTTATAGAGGAACTCATGCCGAGAGTGTAATCCGGATTATGCAGCCACTGAACTTTGGGGGAAGTTATTGATAACCGGCATTCCGGTATGAATTTTCCGGTCACGATAATTATTTCGTCTACCGAATCGACAAGAAATTTAGCGATAGTATGTTCAAGAATAGTCTGCGTACCAAGAGGGAGGGATAATTTGTCATAACCCAACCGACTAGACTTTCCAGCAGCCAGGATCACGGCTGAAAATCGATTGCCCATCGGCTATGGCATTCTAAAAGTGGCGGTCGAACGGATGGTCAGGACCGGGCAATGCGCTTTGCGCACCACTTTTTCGGTCACGCTGCCAAGCAGGATATGTTCCAAGGCGCTCCGTCCGTGCGTAGACAGGACGATCAGATCCGCATTTTTTTCTTTAGCAGTCTTGATAATTTCTACAAAAGGTTTTCCCTGCACCAGAATCGTTTCGACGGAGATCACGCCGAATTCCGATTCGCGTGTTTTTATTTGTTTTTCCACCAACTGCTGTATGGATCGCTCGGCAACCACACGGATATTCTGCTCCAGCTCGATCAGGTCCGGCATGCCCATCGGGGCGTCGGAATAATAAACGATCGGCTCATAAACATGGACGAGATAAACTTTTGCCTGAAAAGTTTTTGCCAACGAAAGGGCATAAGTCAGCGCTTGTAATGCCGCTTCGGAGAAATCGGTAGGCACGACGATGTTTTTTACATTGACCATACGACCTCCCGCGTTACGTGTACTGTAATCTACAAATGTTCCAGTAGCTTCTCAAGATGTTTTAATTGCGCTTCGATATCCGGCATATCCATCCAGAGTGAGATGCCGGAAACGCCTTGTGCGCCGTGATCCAGCCAAAACTTGACCTTATCCGCATTCATTCCTCCAAGCGCAAAAACGGGTAGCGCTGCAACGGAACAAGCCTTTTCAAATTCTTCCGGCGATACGATGCGGTGGCCTTCCGGTTTGGATGCCGTTGCTGCAACGGGACCAAACACTGCAAAATCAGCCGACGCACGCGCTGCCGCAATCAGCTTGTCTTCGTCATGAGCGGAAATGCCGATCAGCTTGTTTCCGATCATTTTCCTCACACGGTCAACCGGAAGACTGTTCTCGGTTAGGTGCACACCGTCAAGGCCCAGACTGAGAGCGATATCGGTACGATCATTTATCAAA
>CAZHUW010000292.1:0-3089 GCA_964535295.1 uncultured Bacteroidota bacterium | reverse complement strand
GAATCCTCCAGATCCCGTGTCAGTATGATCAGGCCGGCAATGACGCCCAATATCAAATTATCTCCTCAAAATTTAAAAAATGCGTCAATTGCAAAATACTTACCCTGGGGATTGTCCGGAGTATTGTTTGCAGTTGTGGCTGTAATGCTTTTCTTGAAACCGGCATCCGATAAACAGGTTTACCCATCGATCCGTTCATCAATCATAATTCCTGATTCGATCCGTGCATTGTTTTTCGGCGGCGGTTCGCCGCCCGTGATCTCACCCGACGGCCAGCGTTTTGCATTTATCGATGCGGCAAATTCTCAGATCCTGGTATATTCTCTGCAGGACGGCAGGATTACTCGGCTTCCGAAAACGGAAGGAACAACCCATCCGTTCTGGTCTCCCGACAGCAAGAATATTGGATTTTTTCAAAACCTGAAATTGAGAAAAACAGATCTTCTGGGCGGTTCTCCGGTCACTATCTGTATAGCTCAAAATCCGCGCGGCGGAAGCTGGAACAATAACAATGAGATTGTATTTACCAATGATTACCAGGCTCCGATCTTTGTCGTCAATTCTAACGGGGGTGAACCCAAAGCGGTTACCGCACTGGATTCAACACGCAAAGAAGGTTCCCACCGTTGGCCGTTCTTTTTGCCGGACGGAAAACATTTCCTCTATTTAAGCCGAACGGTGAGCGAATCGGGAGAGGCCGAAGGAGATGCGATCTATGCCGGATCGTTGGACGGTTCGGCAAAAAAAATGATCATCCCCTCTTCATCAAATGCTGCGTATGCCAATGGGCACATTCTGTTCATCCGAGATCAGACATTGCTGGCCCAGCGATTTGATACCGATAAATTAATGGCCATGGGAGAACCGTTTGTCGTAGAAACAAACGTGATCAACGACGCTTCGTGGAACCTGGCGATGTATTCCGTATCGAACAACGGTATATTACTCTCCCAAGCAGGGGAGCTCTTATCCGGAGCGCCGATCCTCATTTACAGTAAAGATGGCAAATTACTGCAGACGATGGGCGCCCATGACGAACAAAGAGATCCGCGCTTCTCACCTGACGGAACCAAACTTGCCGTATGGCTCTATGATCTCAAATCCAGAAAAAGCAATTTATGGCTTTATGATCTCCGCTCCGGAGGAAAAACAAGATTAACAAATGGAAAACATGGGGAATTCCGGCCCCTTTGGTCTTCGGATGGATCGAAAATCGTTTATTATATGTTCGGTCAAAGAGGTTTATATGAAGTTCCAACAAGCAGAACCACTGAAGGAAAGCTGTTCTTCCAATCAGCCGACTTTCTGCAAACGGCTGATTGGTCGCGGAACGGAAAGTACCTGCTGGTTACCAAAGTTAATAACGGACTAAATAATTCCGATATTGCCTGGATCGATACGGGAATAAGAGATTCCCTGCATCTGTTGCTTTCCTCGCAATTTGACGAAGGAGAAGCGCGATTTTCACCGGACGGAAAATGGGTTGCTTATACTTCAAATGAAAGCGGAGAGTACGAACTTTATGTCACTTCATTCATGGACAAAACCAATCGGTCATGGAAATTGTCAGAACAAGGTGCCTTCTCGCCGCGATGGGGATCCGATGCTTCCGAATTGTATCATATCTCCAATGACGGATCGGTCGTTCAAACTGCATTACAATTTGCCGATGACGGTATCGCCAAGGTATCAAGAAAAACGCTGTTCGCAGTTCCGCTTACAACGGTCGATTTTGACATTTCGCCTGACGGAATGAAATTCGCATTTGTAAGAGCCTTCGAAGCACAGCCATTACCGCCGATTTCCCTGCGAATGTTCTGGTACCCAATGCAAAAGGAATCGCCGTGAGCGTATAAAAATATCTTATGACAAACAAAAGGAACGATATGTCCAACCGAAGAACTTTTATAAAAACTTCCGCGCTTGGCCTCGTCGGAGCATCGATATCTTCATTCAGCGAACGCACGGAATCTGCACTGAATTTGGATCTCCGCCCAATGACGGATGGGATCGTTCCGATCAGCGACGAAGAACGCTGGTCAAGAATTCGAAAAGCGCAGAAACTCATGATCGAGAATAGGATCGACGCGGTATTTATGGAACCCGGATCCAGCGTATTCTATTTCACGGGTTTGCGTACATGGATCAGCGAACGCATGATCGCGGTGATCATACCGGCGCGGGGCGAACCGGCCTGGATCTGTCCGAAATTCGAAGAGGACCGCATGCGGGAGATCATTCATTTCGGCAAAGAATTTCGTACCTGGGAAGAAGATGAAAGTCCTTATAAACTGGCCGCCGGACTGTTCAAGGATATGGGAGTTCGGACCGGCCGCATCGGAATAGAAGAGAGGGTGCGATTCTTTTTGTATGACGGATTGCGCGTTGAAACCTCCGGAATTGAATTCGTCAGCGCCGATCCCATCACAGCCGGATGCCGAATGTTCAAATCGCCTGCTGAAATTGCACTGCTGCAGAGAGCCAATGACATTACGATCGCGGCCTATAAAGCCGTAGTGGCGAAACTCAGAGAGGGTATGACACCCGATGATTTTTCAGCCGATTGTACGGCGGCGTTCAAAGCGCTGGGAGTGGAAGGCGGCGCAGGCGCTAATTTCGGAACGGCATCCGCATTGCCCCACGGAAGCCTGGAACCGCAAAAATTAAAAGAAGGCGATATTGTTCTGATGGATGGCGGCTGCAAGGTTGAAGGTTATCAATCCGATATCAGCCGAACCGTCGTATTTGGAAGACCAACCCGGCGGCAGAGGGAAATATGGAATCTGGCCAAAAAAGCCCAATCGACCGCGCTCACAGCCGCCAAAGTCGGCGCAACCTGCGAAAGCGTCGATGCGGCCGCGCGTAAAGTGATCACCGACGCCGGTTTCGGACCCGGTTACAAATTGCCCGGTCTGCCGCACCGCACAGGCCACGGTATCGGTTTGGACTATCATGAATGGACAAATCTTGTCAAAGGCAATTCGACGCCGCTTCAAACCGGCATGTGTTTCAGTAATGAACCCATGGTGGCTATCCCCGGAGAATTCGGCGTACGTCTGGAGGATTGCATGTATATTACGGAAGAGGGA
>CAZHUW010000291.1:0-3114 GCA_964535295.1 uncultured Bacteroidota bacterium | reverse complement strand
GTAAGGCTGTTGATCTCATGAGCGGGCTGATCTCCAAAACAGAAACGGCCTACCATACGGAACGGTTCATTCAGACCCACTACAATGATATCTGCAAGATCTTTGAAAGATCCGATGATAAACGGATTTTTAATAAGATGATCGATGTCGATCCAAAGAACAAAGAAACGTACCTGAAATACCGAGACGGTAAATAAAAACCCCGCCATGGCGCAATCCCACTTGTATAAGATACTGGTCATCGAAGATAACGCTACGATGCGTGAAGGCATTGTTGAAGTGCTTAGAGGTCATTATGCGGTGGAATCCGTTTCTAACGGAGCAGAAGGGCTCGCCGCTGTCCGGCATCAGTATTTCGATCTTCTGATAACGGATTACAAGATGAGTCCGATGGATGGAATGACCGTCCTCAGGAATACGCGGGATATTTCCCCTGACACAGAAGTGATCATGATCACGGCTTTCGGAACGGTTGATATCGCAGTTGAAGCCATGAAAGCCGGTGCTTCGGACTTCATAACTAAACCATTTTCTCCCGACGAACTGCTTCTGAAGACAGAAAAAATACTTAAAGTCTACCAAGAACGGAGACAATTTGCCAAGACGGATGAAGAGAATCAGTACCTTCGTGAAGAAATCCGAGATAAATACAATTTTGGCGAAATCATCGGTGCATCTGCACGCATGAAGGATATTTACGAGTTGGTACGCAAAAGTTCAGAAACTGAAAGCTCTGTAGTTATCTTCGGTGAAAGCGGGACCGGCAAAGAGCTCATAGCCCGTGCGATCCATTATAACAGCCCCCGCAAAGAGAAACCGTTTATCAAGGTCAATTGTGCGGCTCTGACCGAAACCCTGCTCGAAAGCGAGCTATTCGGTCACGAAAAAGGCTCGTTCACCGGTGCCATAAAGACAAAAAAAGGCCGTTTTGAATTAGCAGACACGGGGACCCTTTTTTTAGATGAGATCGGAGATATCTCGCCAAACGTTCAAGTAAAATTGTTGCGCGTACTGCAGGAACAGGAATTTGAGAGAGTAGGTGGTGAGGTTACTTTGCAGGTGGATACTCGTATTATTGCGGCCACTAACAGGAATCTGCAGGATGATGTAAAAAAAGGGAGTTTTAGAGAAGACCTCTATTACCGGTTACATGTTATCCCCATTCACTTGCCTCCATTACGCGAGAGGAAGGAGGATATCATGATGCTCGCTGAATTTTTTATTCATAAGATCGAAAAAGATACGGGGAAGAAGATCCGCGTGAATCCTGAAGTGTATGATGTGCTGCAACGTTATCATTGGCCCGGCAATGTACGTGAGCTCGAAAACATAGTCGAGCGGGCCGTGGCTTTGGCGGATCATAATACATTATCCGCCGGTGATTTTGCCATGTTGCATACGCCCACCCAGGAATTCCCACTAAATTTGGATGATGCCGAATTGATCGGCTTGGATACTCTATTACAGAAGATCGAAAAATCCATGATTGAAAAGGCACTCATTAAAGCAGGCGGAGCCCGTAGTGAAGCCGCAAGAATATTGGGGATTAAAACCAGCGCCTTTTATTATAAACTGGAAAAATACGGATTACTATAACCGTCTTTGTTTATAACTGACCATTATGTTCCCATCGCGCCGTATCATGTACCTTTTGCTATTGCTCGGGTACGCTGTGTGGCACCCTGCCGTTACCCATAGTCAGGAAGTTACCGGCTTCAAGTCACCATCGATCCATGAAGTCCTGCGATTTCTAGAAAAATCCGAACAAGATATCTCGACATTGACTCAAACACGAAGACTTTTGCAAATGAATTACGACAGCCTGGTCTTTGAGATCGACGAGCTGAAGCAAAGCGGAGAAATTGGTTTTTTCGATCGGATGAGATTAAAAGGCTTGCTCAAGAAATCGGAAGATATAGCCAATCAATTTGTGAAAATTGACAATTTGATAAAAGCGCATGAAGAAGCGAATACGCAGAAAAGATGGAATCTGATGGAACTAATGGAAAAAGAGATTGCCGATTCAACGAAAGTTCTGTTTGCCCGATATGGAATTGCAAAAAGCGGTACTCGGGAAAACATCAGGGCGCTTGTTTCTATGCTGACTGAAAAAAAAGCCATTTGCTTTTACAAGCTTAAAAAATTCACGATGCCGATAACTGACATACGAATTCACAGAAACGATGAGGCCGAGATTTTATATCAGAAATCGGACTACCTGCTTGACCAAATAGAAAGACTTGCTGATTATTCCGTGGAGTTGGACCGTATTCTAATATTTTTGATCTCGGAGAACGAAACAAAAAAGAGAGTAATGCGGCTGAACGAATTGATACAAGATAAATTTAATCAGCGGCAGGAACTAATGTTATATTTTCCGGATTCGATCCTTGCTTTTCAGAGACTACCCTTATCCAAAGCGCTCGTTACTCCTTATGACGACTATGAAACTCTGATTCAACGGCTTTCATTGGAAAAAGATGCTGCAGTTTCGCGCATTGATTTTTATAGAGAAGAATCGGTTGATATACGTGAAATTGCGGATTATAAAAATAAGATGTGGAAAAAATAGATGAGATCCACGGTGTAGTGGCTGAAACATGACGGGAAGTTAAATCGTATTATTCCTACAGAAAATCGACCGGAGAAATTATGGTCAAATTTTTACTTTGGTGTATACTTTTTGTTCTCCGTTGGCCTGTCGCCATACTCGCTTTGTTTCTCTATCCGGTCGTATGGTTGATATTGCTTCCGTTTCGTATGATAGGTATAGCGGTAGACGGTGTTTTGCGTCTTGTATCGGCAGTCATTATGATACCGGCAAAATTGATCGGGATCGGGTCGGGCCGCAGAAGTACATGACCCGGTGGGCCTTTTTTCATGTAAAGTATCAGGAATTCAAGTGAATCCAAAAGACAAAACCCCTCGATATCGAGGGGTTTTACAATTGTGGTAGCGGGTGACGGGCTTGAACCGCCGACACGCGGATTATGATTCCGCTGCTCTACCAGCTGAGCTAACCCGCCAGAAATAAATCAACGGACATTAGTAGCGGGGGCAGGATTTGAACCTACGACCTTCGGGTTATGAGCCCGACGAGCTACCAGGCTGCTC
>CAZHUW010000290.1:0-3188 GCA_964535295.1 uncultured Bacteroidota bacterium | reverse complement strand
GGCCGACTCCTTCTGCCTATTCGCTAAGAATAGGATTTCCATGAAAAAAGAGATTTTGATCAACTCCACTGTGGCGGAATCTCGTATCGCTATCGTTGAGGAAGGACGTCTTGTTGAGATTTTCGTCGAAAGGCCTGAAAAAGAGCGCATGGTCGGCGATATCTACAAAGGACGCGTTGCAAAAGTACTGCCGGGGCTCAAGGCGGCTTTTGTTAATGTCGGAATGAAGCAGGATGCTTTCCTGCACTTCTCCGATATTGGTGATAATACCCATGAATATGCCGATGCCGCGGAAGATGATGACTCCGAAGACGTTGAAGTTTCACCCGATCGCGAGATACACCAGATCAAGGTCATCCATAATCACGACAGCGGCGGACGTTTTCTAAAAACCGGGCAAGAGATCCTTGTTCAGATCATCAAAGAGCCTATCTACAACAAAGGCGCCCGCGTTACTTCGGAAATCTCCATTCCGGGAAGATTCACCGTTCTGATCCCCAACGAGCCGACCGAGATGATCGGTATTTCCAGAAAAATCCAAAATGTTCATGAGAGAAAACGGCTGAAAAAACTTGCCCGTGAGGTCAAGCCGGCTGGTTTTGGCCTTATCATCCGAACCAATTCCGAAAATAAAGACGAAGATATCTTGCGAAACGATATTCAGAATTCACTGGATACGTGGTACGAGGTTGACAAAAAAGCGAAATCCGTTGCGGCTCCGGCAATGGTCTATAAGGATATGGAAATGGTCTCGAGTATCATTCGCGATCTTTTTTCCAACGACGTCACGCGTGTGCTGGTTGATGACAAGAAATTATTCCGCGCCATCAGCAACTATATATCCGTCACAACGCCGCAACTGCAGGACCGTATCGAGTTTTACGGCGACCGCAAACCGATATTTGACCATTACAATATCGAGCAGGATATCCAGCAGAGCATAGAGAAGAAGGTCATGACGAAGAATGGCGGCTACATTATCATCGAGCATACCGAAGCGCTTGTTTCCGTTGATGTGAATAGCGGAAAATTTATGGGGCGCGGTTCGTACGAAGAAAATTCCATGGCAGTCAATATGATCGCCGCCCGTGAGATAACGCGGCAGCTACGTTTGCGCGATATCGGCGGGTTGATTGTCATCGATTTCATCGACCTTCGGGACGAACGAAACAAAAAGAAGCTTTTTGAAGAGATCAAACGTGAACTTAGAAAGGACAGGGCCAAATTCAGCATTCTGCCAATGGATGAATACGGTCTGATCGAATTAACCCGCGAACGAATACGGCCAAGTATATTATTTTCTTTAAGCGAGCCCTGCCCTGCCTGTGGCGGTTCAGGACGCGTCGGCAACCGGACAACATTATACAACAAGATCGACCGATGGGTACGACGATTCAAAAAAGATCACATATTGCCGGCAAGGCTCCAGTTCATCGTACATCCCGATGTGATCGATCAGATCGAACCGAAAACAAAAAAAATGAAATGGAAATATTTTATCTTAGCCGACCTTCTTGGCGAAGATGAGATGCGGCTGGACGAATTCCGCGTCATGACCCGCAAAGAAGAAGATATTTCGGATAATTACGCTGTTTAAATGAGGATTTATACAATAAACTCAACATTATCGATCCTGAATGTTTTTGCATGCCGGCACCATATATGGACCTCTTATGACCCGACGACTGGGAAGTTCGCTCGGTATCAATTTGCTACCTGTCAACCGCAAAGTTTGTAATTTCGAATGCATCTATTGTGAATGCGGATGGACCGACACGGCTGTAAAAGGTCGAACACCGACCCTAAAAGAATTCTGCACAGACTTGGAAAAAAAACTACACGAACTCACACTGACCGGGGCAACTATTAATCATATTACGTTTGCAGGTAACGGTGAACCTACACTGCACCCAAGCTTCGAAGAGATTATTGAGACAACGATAGGGCTCCGGAACAGATATTACCCTGAAGCGCGTATTGCGGTACTCTCCAATGCAACCCGCATTCATCATCCTAAGGTCTTCTATGCTTTGAAGCGGATCGAAGACCGTATACTTAAACTGGATGCCGGATCCGAAGCGATGTTCCAGTTGATCGATATGCCTGAAAAAGGCATTACACTCGACCAAATCACAGACGACTTGAAGAAATTCAACGGCGACGTGATCATTCAAACGCTATTTCTGAGAGGTGTTTTTAACGGAAAAACCGTAGATAATACAACCGAGTCAGAAATAAATGCATGGCTTGATCGCCTTCATAGGATCCGGCCAAGAAGAGTAATGATCTACAGTATAGACCGTGAAACCCCGGTTGAGAATCTCAACAAAATATCGAAAACCGAATTACAAAATATTGCCGAACTCTTAAAACGCAATAACTTTACCGCTGAATTTTATGCGTAAATGGCAAATAAAGAAAGCCATACTATGATCGAAGATACACAGGGTAAAAAGGATTCCCGTAAATTGCCTATCGATAAGGTAGGTATTAAAAATATCCAATATCCGATCCATGTGACGAACCAGTCAGGTAAGACGCAGGGGACGCTGGGTACATTTGAAATGTATGTAAACCTGCCTCACGATCAAAAAGGCACGCACATGAGCCGCTTTGTGGAGATTTTAAATGATCAAAAAGACCATTTATCGCTTGAAAATATGGAACGTATCCTATCCGATATGAAAAATCGCCTGGAATCGAAGTCAGCATTCTTAAAGGTATCGTTCCCCTATTTTATTGAAAAGGAATCCCCGGTTACGCGGGCAAGAAGCTTTATGGATTACAACGTCGCGATCACCGGGGAATCAGATACGGATAACCGCATCACTTTGTCAGTTGACGTGCCGGTTACGACCCTGTGCCCCTGTTCAAAATCGATCAGTGAATACGGCGCCCACAATCAGCGGGGGCTTGTGCGGATACACGCGAAATTTGACCCGAAAGGCGCATTTATTGATTTTGAGGACATCATTCATCGCGTGGAAAAAACGTCAAGCTGTGAGGTGTTTGCCTTACTCAAACGCGAAGATGAGAAATTCGTTACTGAACAGGCATACGAAAATCCAGTTTTTGTCGAAGATCTAGTACGTGATATCGCGCTATCATTGGCTCAGATCCGTGAGATTGTTTGGTTCAGCGTGGAAGTAACTAATTTTGAAAGTATACATAATCATGATGCGTTCGCT
>CAZHUW010000289.1:0-3206 GCA_964535295.1 uncultured Bacteroidota bacterium | reverse complement strand
TTCGCCGCCGCCTTAACCGCTTTATACGCATTCAATCTTCCATAACCAAAATCGGAATCAAAGCCGGATGAGCCCATATCATCGGCTGTTTGTAGAATAATGTCTCTCACCTGTGATCCGGTCAAACCTGGTTTTAGAGACAAAATCAAGGCAGCAACTCCTGCAACCTGCGGCGCCGCAGCCGACGTGCCCCCGAAATGCGCGGTGTAATTACCGACTCCTGTGGCGTCTCCGCCCGGCGCTTGCCATAGATACTCATTGTAAAACGTAGTTCCGCATAAGCCATAATTACCCGGGTTCCATCCAGGTTGTCCAGCCATATCTAAACTCCAGACATTGCCCTCCAACTGTTGTCTATAGTAATGAGCCTGAAGGGGTTGACAAACACCTTCAGTAAGCCATATCCCTAAACCGCCGCTCGGCGCGACGACAGATAGTGAACTCCCTCGTGGGCTATAGTTTTGAATCTGATTGAATTGATCTGTCGCACCAACGGCAATCACTCCGGGCATATTCGCCGGAAACTCTACAAAGTGATAATCTTCACCGCTGCGGTTGGCTTCATTGCCTGCGGATGCAATAACAACAATTCCTCTACTCAAAGCTAAATTAATAGCCGCACGAATTGGTGTCAAAGTTTCCTCATTAGGATCAGATATGTCAAAACCCCAACTGTTACAAATGATTTTGGCTCCATTCTCATTGGCAAAACTAATCGCTGCTGTTGCCCATGAAACATAAGTCTGGCCTAAATTATTAAAAATACGAATGGGCATTATTTTACAGTTTGGGGCTAATCCTGAAATGCCAATATTATTGTTCTGAGAACCGGCTATTATGCCTGCCGTAGCCATTCCATGTGCCCAATTTCCCTCAGGAGAAGGATCGCTATCACCGGTTCCAACATAATCATAGCCGGGCACAAGTCTGTTTGCCGGCAAATCTTCGTGTGCACTGACTCCTTCGTCAATTACAGCAATGACGATAGAAGAATTTCCAGTGGAAATATCCCATGCTTCCGGCGCGTCAATGTCGGCGTCGGTTGTACCGCCCGTTTGTCCTGTATTATGAAAATACCATTGGTTGGAAAAGTAAGTATCGTTTGGATTTCCATGAAGCCTTGCCGGTATAGAGAAATCCGGCATAGCCCATTCTGAAGGCAAACTCTCGTAAAACAAATTTGCCATTTCAAGGACAGACCGATTAGAAGCCTTAGTAATTTTGAAGATGTAAAAATCATTTCTTGCCAAATTTGTTGGCACAAGTTCTATGTGGTTGGCGTTGCATAACTGTTCAATATCAGCGGTAGATACTTCTGGCTTGAATTTAACAATGAAGCGGTCAAAACACGTTGCCGTGAGATTCTTGGATTTGAAAACCGGGTTTACTGCCTCAACATCTGAACGGTTCCTCAGTCGAAGTATAATATTTTTTATATTTGTTCCTAAATTTACAGCGCAAGTAAAATTTCTTTTTGATTCAAACTTTTTACAAGCAAGAAGATCGGGTTCAGTGGAGAGCAAAGTATTAATTTGATCCGGGCTCATATCGTGGTCAAAACGAATACTAATGCGATCCGTCAATTCAAGTTCTGCTTTCTCACCTCGTACATAAAAGAAGTTTTCCTGTGCCTGCAGGGTTTTCGTTGACAAAAGTAGTAAAAGACATATAATTGCTTTCATTTTAATTTCCTCCAAATTTCAAAAAACATGTTTCAGTTACTGTCATTACAAACCGGAGCAATAGCTAAAATGTTGGTGAAACTGTTTAAACTCATTACGTGTAAGACTGTATTGGTTTCAATATCAATTACAAAAATGTACTTGAGCCAATTAGAAATATAAGCGGTTTTCCCGTCAGGGCTAATAACGATGTAATCTGTGATTTTGCTTTCAGGAGCAAAGGGACGAATATCAATTTCACCTACATACGAATTACTGGACGTTTCAAAGATATATACTTTACCGGTTGGCGAGGGGGGGATAATATATCCTCCCGGATCCGTCACATACAGATAGTCACCTGTTGGCTTCAAAGCCACAGATCCCAAATGATTTCCTCCTACAATTCCTATGATTGAATCATTTTCCAGATCAAACACAGGCCCGCCCGCTGCATAAAGTTTTTTACCATCTAAGGACAAACTCAAACTTAACAGCGAACCGTAAAGATTATACCGGCGGAGTATTTTTCTTTGATTGTAATCGTAGGCAAACAATTGGTTGGAATCTGTAACTGAATAGAAAACGGGGCGGTGGCGGTCAAAAATGATACTGTGGTTTGGCAAGCCACTATTGTTTCTAATATTCAAAGTATCGAAAAAAGATATGTTATCCGTTATGGTATCAATGGTTCCCACAACCGCAAGACTCGAATCTTCCTCGAAAATAATATAAGAGAAAAGAAAAACTGAGCCGTCAGGCGCCACCACAATTTCGCTCGGTCTATCATGTATTATTTTCTTTTCCTTTGTGCTCATATCGACACTGAATGCTTTAGCAGAATATTCAGCGCCGTAGCCGGAAACTGTACGGACAAACATCTTTCTTCCGCTCTTTGTTATGGCTAAATTTATAATCTCGCCAGTAAATCCGGACAATGTATCTATTACCGTATTGCTGTCCAAGTCGATGACATAGACTTGATCAGCTCCCTGATTCCCGACATAGAGCCGGTATTTTACGTCGGTGCAAGGCTCGGGCTTGTCTATATGAGATTTATCTTTTTCACAGCTAATGAAGCCTATCAGCAAACAATAGAATATCATTCTTTCGAGACACATGATCTTTTTCATACTAAACTCTTTGAGTTACTTTCAATTAGCCTAATGCGAATATCTTTTAATAGAATAGAGCTTTTGACGGATTCATATATAGAATCACCTCTTGTCTATAAAATATAATCGTTCTCATTTTCAATTTCCTCCGAATTTCAAGTGTTGATTAATTATTGTCATTACACACCGGAGCAATTGCTAAAATGTTAGTAAAACTGTCCAAGATCATGACATCTTTAACTGTATTGGTTTCGAGATCAATTACAAAAATGTAAGTAAACCAATTCGAAACATAGGCGGTTTTCCCGTCATGGCTTATCACGATATAATCCGTGACCTTGCTTTCAGGGGCAAAGGGGCGGATATCAATTTCACCTACATAAGAATTACCGGCGGTTTCGAAGATATACACTTTGCCGGTTGGTACAGG
>CAZHUW010000288.1:0-3225 GCA_964535295.1 uncultured Bacteroidota bacterium | reverse complement strand
TAGCTGCCGCTATTCTTAATAACACCTTCAGAATTCCTGAAAAAATGCTTTGAATTATCCAACCTATTAGATAACTTATTCACAATACTTGTAATTTCCTGAGATACCTTCATACCAAGCACTTTTTAAAGTGCGAAGCAAACTATTTTATAAATACTTAGAAGCCAGAAGGCTTGCAAGTATTTAATAAAAAAACATTAAAATAGGAGGTTGTCATGAGATCGCTTTTGATTGCAGCAGTATTGGCATTCATGATTTCCGGCGCTGTAATAGGCCAAAATAAGGATCATGAATTCGGTGTCACAGCCGGGCTATGGCTGTCGGGAGATATTGAACTCGAAGATTTCGGTTATACATTGGAACAAGGATCATCGCCGATGATTAAAGCCTTCTACGATTATTACATTGTCGAGAGATTCTGTGTTGGTATGTATGGCACTATGGCTTTTACCGATTACCCTGATTGGAATGAAAGTGCCAGCATGTACGAATTCGGGATGACCATGAAACCACGCATTCAGATTTCACCGTCTTTTATTCTGAAACCGGGGTTGAATATTGGATACAGAATTTACACAGATCTTCCATTTGGTGCTAACGATGTAAAAGGTATGGGCTTGAACATGAGTCTTGAAGGACAGATTAAAACACAAAACAACTGGACTCCGCATTTCGAATTCGGTTTCCTTGCACAGCCTGTCGGGGGGAATGACGACACAGATGTGACTTTTGCTCCGATCTGGTACATTGGAGGTGGGGTTTCTTTCTGAGGCACAAAATCATTTATGACGGGGCAGACATTGAATCTGCCCCGTATTTCTATTTCTGTCACAGCCTTTTCTATTTGATTCCACGAAATTAATTTTTATATTCGTTTCGCAAATTCATATTTTAATATTATTCCGGAGTACCCGTTAGTATGCCTATAACCTCGCAGGAAGTACGACGACAATTCATCAGATTTTTCGAAGAACGTGCACATAAATTTGTTTCTTCGAGCCCTGTGGTTCCCAACGATGACCCGACTTTGCTTTTTACGAATGCCGGCATGAATCAATTCAAGCCTATTTTCTTGGGAAACGAAAAACGTGATTACGTGCGGGCCGTCAATTCACAGAAATGTATACGTGTCAGCGGCAAACACAACGATCTGGAAGAGGTCGGCCATGATACCTATCACCATACCTTTTTTGAAATGTTAGGCAATTGGTCATTCGGCGATTATTATAAGAAGGAAGCTATTGAATGGGCATGGCAGTTATTAACAAGTAACTGGGGACTCCCCAAGGACCGCCTGTATGCCACAGTTTTCCGGGATGACGACGAAGCGGCTGAGACCTGGAGAAAAGTGACGGATATCGACCCGTCGCATATTTTGCGTTTCGGCGAAAAAGATAATTTTTGGGAAATGGGCGATACAGGTCCATGCGGCCCATGCTCTGAAATTCACATTGATCTGACAGAAAAAGGGGAAGGTGGCAGACTCGTCAATGCCGGTTCGCCAGAAGTGATCGAGTTATGGAACCTTGTTTTTATCCAATTCAATCGAAACGCCGATCGATCATTAACCGAATTGCCGGCAAAACATGTGGATACCGGCGCAGGATTTGAGCGCATTACCCGTGTTTTGCAAAACAAGAAATCAAATTACGATATTGATATTTTTTCAGACATCATCAAAGGCATTGAACATCAAGCCAAAAAGAGCTATGAAGATGAACATATACAAGCAGCATTCAGAGTTATTGCTGATCATATCCGTATGCTAACATTTTCTATTACGGACGGGGCAATTCCGGGAAATGACGGTCGTGGTTATGTACTGCGCCGCATTCTACGCCGCGCAGCATTGTATGGACGTAAACTCAGTATGCACGAACCGTTTATTTATAAATTGGTTTCTAATGTTGCCGTATCTATGGGGGATGCATTTCCTGAGATTCGTACCCGACAGTCCTTTGTTGAAAAAGTCATCAAGACCGAAGAAGAAAATTTCAATAATACACTCGACCGTGGCATCGAGCTATTTGAGAACATTGTTAAAAAAATTGAAAAAACAGGTATCAAGCAGATCCCGGGAGAAGAAGTTTTTAAATTATATGATACGTACGGTTTTCCAGTTGATCTCACAAGGGTGATTGCATCAGAACGCGGATTCACAGTTGATGAAAGTAAATTTACAGAAGAAATGGCGGCTCAAAAACAGCGTTCACGGGAGGAAGGTAAAAAAATCTTTATTTCAAAGGATGTTAAATGGCACCTTGTTTCGACTGAGCAAAGATCTACTTTCCTTGGGTATGAGACCCTCGATAGTGAATCAAAATTGATCAAATTCAATCGGGACGGTAAACACATACAGCTTGTATTTGACCAAACCCCGTTTTATGCGGAATCCGGCGGGCAGGTCGGAGACAAGGGATTAGTCCGTTTTCAGGATATCAGCCTCGATATCTGGGATACTCAACGCGTGGGTGACGATATCGTGCATTTTGCGGATGACCTTACCGAAATTGAGTTTGAAAAGCAAAGCAAAGCACGCCTTACCGTTCATACTGATCATCGCGACGCGACGATCAAAAATCATTCGGCAACACATATTCTTCACGCTGCACTGAGACAGGCTTTGGGCGAACATGTACACCAGGCGGGGTCCGTTGTAGAACCAGGACGGCTTCGGTTTGATTTTACACATTTTGAGAAAATAAGTGATGAGCAGTTGATTAGAATTGAGCGCATGGTTCAGCAAAAGATTTTTGAAAATATCCCCCTCCAGCACCACCGTAACATCCCGATCGCAGAAGCAAAAAAAATGGGCGCGTTGTCTTTTTTTGGTGATAAATACGGGGATGCAGTGAATGTGGTCCAGTTCGGTGAATTCAGTAAGGAATTCTGCGGAGGAACTCATGTTAAATCAACCGGTTTGATCGGGTTTTTTAAAATCGTGTCGGAATCAAGCATTGCTTCAGGTGTGCGGCGAATAGAGGCTATCACCGGCCCGGAAGCTGAACGAATGGTGCGCATGGAACACCGGACGCACGAGGAATTAAAGAGCATACTTAATTGCCGTTCGGAAGAGATTATTTCGAAAATTGAATCGTTATCTGAACGAAAAAAAGAATTAGAGAAAGAACTGGTTCAGCTTAATCTCAAATTGGTAACGACTAAACTTGATGAGATTTTGTTTAATTCTCAAAAGGAGATCGGAAGAGCGTCGTGTAGGTAAAG
>CAZHUW010000287.1:0-3226 GCA_964535295.1 uncultured Bacteroidota bacterium | reverse complement strand
GCCCCGGTGGGAGCGTGACCTCCGGACTGGCGATCTTCGATACCATGACCTATATCAAACCCGATGTGCAGACCACCTGTATGGGATTAGCTGCCAGTATGGGCGCGATTCTTTTAATGGCCGGCACCAAAGGTAAACGATACGCTTTGCCGCACGCACGCGTGATGGTGCATCAGCCTATGGGTGAAACGCAGGGCCAATCGTCGGACATCGAGATCTATATGAATGAGATCGTGACGCTCAAACAGCATCTGAACCAGATCATTGTGGATAAAACCGGTCAGCCGCTCGAACGTATTGAAAAAGACACCGACCGTAATTTCTTTATGTCGGCCGCTCAGGCCAAGGATTACGGCATTATTGACGAAATATTGGTGCGCACTAAGAAATAATTAGTTTGCAAACTCGGACGCTTTTCACTATGATAGGGTATTATGAAAGATCATAGCCATATGTCCCGGATCGTGTATTGTTCCTTCTGCGGCAAATCTGCCGACGAAGTGGACAGTATAATCAGCGGGCCCAACGGGGTTCATATCTGCAACGAATGCGTTCGCAATGCTTTCGACATGATCAAATCGCATTCATCAAGAGAATCCATTGTTCCGCTGTCCGAGATCACACCGGAAAAACTTAAATCCAAACTCGACGAATATATCGTAGGCCAGGACCTGGCCAAAAAATCCCTTTCGGTTGCCGTATACAACCACTACAAACGGATCAATGCCATGCACGACATGGAAAACGATGTTGAGCTGGAGAAAAATAATATTCTTCTGATCGGGCCGACCGGGACCGGAAAAACATTGCTCGCGCAGACCTTGGCTAAATTCCTTAACGTGCCTTTTACTATTGCCGATGCCACCACACTCACCGAGGCGGGTTACGTCGGCGAGGACGTTGAAAATATTCTTGTTCGCCTGCTGCAGTCGGCCAATTACGATGTTGCGGCGGCTGAAAAGGGGATAATCTACATTGATGAGATCGATAAGATCGCGCGCAAAGGCGGCAATCCTTCCATAACCCGAGACGTTTCAGGCGAAGGGGTACAGCAGGCGCTACTTAAAATTCTCGAAGGCACGGTAGCCAACGTTCCCCCGAAAGGCGGCCGTAAACATCCGGAACAAAACCTCATCAGCATCAATACGAAAAATATTCTATTCATATGCGGTGGCGCGTTTGAAGGAATTGATAAGATCATACAAACGCGCATCGGGAAGAAGAACATCGGATTTACTGCCGAAATACAAAGTAAAGACCATCATGATATCAGCTCGGTTCTAAAAATGGCCGAACCGGATGACCTGTTATCTTTCGGTTTGATACCCGAGCTCATCGGGCGCCTACCCTTGCTTTGCGCGTTGGAAGAACTGTCGGAAGAAGCCTTGTTTGCGATCCTGACACAACCCAGAAATGCGATCGTAAAACAATATCAGAAATTATTCTCTCTCGAGGAGGTCGAACTTCAATTCGAAGAAGAGGCCCTGCGCGAGGTCGTGATTCAGGCTATGAAACGCAAGACCGGCGCCCGCGGGTTGCGTGCGATCATGGAGAAATTCATGATCGATATTATGTACCGGCTTCCGTCCATTCAGAACGTCAAATCCTGCTTGATCCATAAGGAGTGTGTGACCAAAGGAGAATTACCGGTCATGGTATTGCGTGAAGCCGGCGAAGACGAGATCAAACAAACCGCGTAATTTTTTTTCTTATCTTCTTTTTCATCATAAAATATTTTGTCAATGAAACACCCAAAGGATAATCCCTCTATGCCCAACGAGGCGGATTCTTTACAACAAAAATTTCCAGCTGACCCCGTGGACGAATCGATCGTGAATCAGCTTAAGGAAAAAATGCTGGAGTTGGAACAATCCTTTCTGCAGGTCAAGGACGAAAACCGACTCCTCAGTGAACGGCTTGAGGAAACAAGTATTCTCTACAAGATCGCCGCGCTGCTCAACTCCACTTACGATTCGCAACGGTTGTACCCGATCATTCAAAATATGCTCAGCGAGATCTCGTTCATCGATCAATTTGTTCTCTTCGAAAAAGACGCCCACGGGCAGATGATCGTGGATTTTGTAACCGAGAAAACCAAAGATAAGAACAACAAAAATATCCTGGATGTAGAGAAAGAAATTGCTGAAGGCGTCATGAAAGCCCAAAAAGAGGTTTATACGGCAAAAGTCTCTGAGACTCTAACTTTTGCGAAATTTTTTGGCAAAAAGAATGATGCATGCGTTTTTGCCGTTCCCTTCGTGTCCAACAAAAAGGTCAATAAAGTATTATGTTTTCATTCCCCGCGTGAACTGCGGGAAAATGAAAAGGAATTCTTACGCCTGATATCCAATGAAACTGCAACGGCCGTTGAGCGTGCAAAGATCTATCAGCATACTCTTGAGATTTCTATCAAAGATGAACTGACCAAAGTGTTCAACCGCCGGTATTTCAACGATCGCGTTTTCCGCGAGCTGCACCGGGCACGACGGTACAAACACGATCTTTCGCTTATTATGATCGATATAGATCATTTTAAGAACTTTAACGATACTTACGGCCACCATATCGGCGATGAAGTGTTGAAATGGGTTGCAAAAAACATAGGGGAAAGCATAAGGGACTCGGATATACTCGCGCGATACGGCGGTGAGGAGTTCGTGATCATCTTAACGGAAACGGATAAACAAGGGGCGGCATGTGTTGGTGAAAAAGTAAGAAAGAATTTAGAAGAGCGTTCTGTTAATTTAACCGAAATGTTCAAGTCAAGTATCCCGATCACTCGCAATATCACGATATCGCTTGGCGTATCGCATTTTCCGGGCGACGGTAATACAGTGGAAGAACTGATCGATCGTGCGGATCAAAACCTGTATAAAGCCAAAGCAGGTGGACGAAACCGGGTCAATTTTGAATAACACATCTTTTCAGATAATATGGAACAAAAAAATCCCGTTGTTGAACGGGATTTTTTGTAGTGAGCCAGGTAGGGATCGAACCTACGACCTTCGCCTTAAAAGGGCGCTGCTCTACCGGCTGAGCTACTAGCTCGACCATTGCTTCTTTCAAAGCGATGCAATGATAAAGAAAAAAACCCTTACAAGCAAGAAAAAAATAGCCTAGACAGATCCGGTTAAGAAATTATTTATAATCGCTTTTCCTTCCGTGGTCAGTATCGATTCCGGATGAAACTGAACCCCTTCCGCGAAAGTATCTTTGATCCGTATCC
>CAZHUW010000286.1:0-3287 GCA_964535295.1 uncultured Bacteroidota bacterium | reverse complement strand
GCCATGAGTTACGACCGGGGGAAATCGTGGAAATTCGTGCAGAACCTTCCGCTTGCTCAGTTCTATCACGTGAGCTACGATAACGAATTTCCATACAATATCTACGGCGGGCTGCAGGATAACGGTTCCTGGAAAGGCCCGAGTAATTCATTCAAGAAAGACGGTATTTATAATCACGAATGGGAAATGGTCGGGTTCGGCGACGGATTTGCCACCGTGCCCGATCCGGAAAATGCGCAATGCGGATACGGCATGTCGCAGGCAGGATATATTTATTATTATAACGCGCCTTTAGGATTCCGCAAAGACATTCGACCGACGGAAAGCGACGTGAAACATCGGTACAACTGGAACGCGGGTTTTGCGCTTGATCCGTTTGACGCTAAGACGATCTATTACGGAAGCCAGTTTCTACATAAGAGTACGAATAAGGGGAATTCCTGGACGATCATCAGTCCTGATCTGACGACCAACGATACGAACAAATTAAAGCAATCCCAAAGCGGCGGATTAACGCAGGATGCATCGGGCGCAGAGAATCATTGTACGATCCTGACCGTTGCGCCGAGCGCGGTCAAACAAGGGGTGATCTGGGTTGGCACCGATGACGGCAATGTACAGGTGACTCAGGACGGCGGGAAGACCTGGACAAATACGATCGGCGCACTGCGAAGCAATAAAAACGCACCACCGGCAGGAACATGGTGTCCGCATATTGAAGCCTCGAAATTCGATGCGGCGACGGCGTATGCCGTATTCGACGATCACCGGCGGTCCAATTGGAAAACGTATATTTTTGTCACAAAAGATTTCGGCAAAACATGGGAGAGCCTGGCCACGCCGGAGGTTGACGGCTATGTGCATGTGATCGAACAGGATCCGGTTAATAAAGACCTTTTATTTGCAGGAACGGAATTCGGCTTATATCTGAGTTTCAACGGTGGAAAAAATTGGCAGAAATGGACCGCGGGATTTCCTACGGTTCCCGTTCTTGATCTGGCGGTTCATCCCCGGGACAACGATCTGATCATCGGTACGCACGGACGGGGTATTTATATTCTTGACGATATCGCGCCGCTGAGAAAATTGAGTAAAGAAACGGCGGGAACAAAATTTCAATTGTTCGAGGTTCAGCCGGGTCATCAATATCATTCGGAATATTGGGCGGGGCCGTTCACCAGTTCTGGCGACGCCATGTACCGCGGCAAACAGCGTGAGTACGGCGCGATCGTGACTTATCTCGTCAATCCGCCGGACAGTGTGCGGGCATTGGAAGATACACCTAAAGAAAACAAAACCAGGATCGAGATACTGGACGGGGATAAAGTGATCCGTGTGATCAAAGGGCCGGGGCGAAAAGGATTGAACCGTGTCGCGTGGGATCTTTCGCACGGACAGTTCCATTCCCCGTCATCCGTTGACAGCACGGACATTGAAAAATCCGGCATATTCGTAATGCCCGGTACGTATAAGGTTCGCGTTCAATACGACGGAAAGGAGTTTACGCAAACGGTTGTAGTAAAACCCGACCCGCGTTACTTACCGGATATGGAAGGGCGTCAACAAACTCAGGAATTGGCAACGAAGGCGGGCCGGTTGATGGAGACGGCCTCGTCGATGTACAAACAATTGCAGGAAACAAAAAAATCGATCAAGACCGTTTCGGATTTTGTTAAAAATCTTGATACCGCCAAAGCGGCCGATCTGAAAAAAGCCGGAGAGGAATTGCAGAAAAAACTGACCGCGTTCGAAAGAAAGATCGAGCCGGATAACGACCGTCAGGGATTCGACGATTTTGAAGACGTCATCATGCCGGAGTTCAACACCTTGATGTGGACCGCCACAAGCACTTACGGCGCGCCGACCGAAGGCAACCGCGTGAAGTACGAAAAGATAAAAAAACGCATGGAAGCATTGGTGAAAGAGCACAATGAACTATATGAAAAAGACGTTGCGGCCTATCAGAAAAAAGTGCAGGACTCCGGTTTCAGTATTTTTAAACCGGCAGAGATGATTGAAGTGAAGGAGTAACTTTTTGAAAAAAGAACCGTAATTCGTTCTCATAATCATATTTTATCTTAACAAAAGGGATGATATGAGAACGGATATCGTAATGACATTATGTCTTTTCATCTTTGCCGGTATAACGAAAGCGCAGGATGGTTCGGGCGGAGAGCTGCAGCTTAAAACGGCCAACGGCCATTTGATGCAATACTATGTATCATTACCGGATGGCTGGAATGCTGAAAAGAAGTGGCCTGTCGTGGTGATTGCGGAAGCCGCCGAGAAAGAATATAAAATCAACGCGGAACGTTTTATCCGAGCGCGCGGCTCGAAGCCTTTCATTCTTGTTGCACCGATCACCACGACCAACGGAAGACAGGGATACCGCAACCCGGAAGTTTATCCCTATTCAAATTCAACCTGGGATGCGATCGATCAACAAGGGATATGTTCTTTCGATATGAGCGGCATTGAACAGATCGTGAAGGATATTCAAAAGAATTACAACGGTTCTGATAAATTCTTTCTTACCGGCTTTGAGGCCGGCGCGCATATCGTGTGGGCTTTTGTATTCAAACATCCCGAAGAGTTGTATGCCGCCTGCCCCGTCGGAGGGAATTATATAGGACGCTGCATGGAGGATAAAAAATATTCGGAACATCCTTCAAGAGCACAATTACCCGTCAAAGCTTTACACGGAGCGCTGGATACGGTATGGGTTCCGGGCGGGAGGCTCTATTATCAATTTGAAAATGCAAAAAAAGAAGCTGCGGAACACGGGTTTAAAAATATTACTGAACAATTTGCTCCGAATAAAGCCCATGAACCACTTCCGGATGAGATTCTTGGTTTTTTCATGGAAGTCTGGTTAAATAAAGGAGGGGCCAAATGAATTTTGGGTTTCTGAGTACCTTGAAATGCATGAAACATGTTAGAAATTAATTTCGGATCGTTCCCGGATCTTTCAACGCCGCGTTTAAAGCTCCGGGAGGTTGATTTGTCCGATTCTTATGAATTTTTCAAACTCCGGTCGGATCGGCGCGTGATGGAATTCATGGACCGGCCGCTGTTGACTTCCGTCAATGAAGCGGAAGAAATGATCCATAAGATAAAAACTGCATTCGATTCCAATGAAAGCATCACGTGGGCTATCTCGCTGAAAGATCAAAATGAGATGATCGGAACGATCGGGTTCTGGAAGATAATCAAAGAACATCACCGGGCTGAAATAGGTTATCTGCTTCATCCGGATCACTGGGGCAAAGGACTGATGCAGGAAGCCA
>CAZHUW010000285.1:0-3295 GCA_964535295.1 uncultured Bacteroidota bacterium | reverse complement strand
TGGATAAACCCCGGCGGCGGAATTCCTTAGCAATAAAAAAACATGTGATCGACCAAACCGGCTGATCGTCCACCGGCGCAAGAACACGGGAACCTTCGAGGCGAATGAATTCCACCCGCGGCGCAACTGCGCACCATCCAACCGGCTCTCCCTGACAATACGCAAGTATCCCCGGTTCATGGCCGCTTTCTACAATTTTTTTCATGGCCTTTTTATTTCCGGATCCTTTTTGTTTGTCAAAGACCGCCCTTTTAACGCGCCAGGTCATGCACCAGCAACCGCCGCACGCGCCGCGTTCACCGAACAATTGTTCAAAATCTTTCCATCGTGCCGGTGTTAATGGTAGAAATTCAAACCCGCTTTTGATTTTTTGAACTTTATTTTTCATCATGTTTTTCTTTTCGATAAAAAAAACATAAGAATTTTCCGTTCGAAGAGCAATGGATTTTCACGGCAATCACAGCAAACTCTCTCTGCTGTCATTCTGCAAGAATCTTTTTTGATCAAGATCGTTCTTACTTCAAAAAGATTCTTTCAGAACGACAATTCTACGATCGGCACAATCTAAAAAAACCCTTTGGCATTACGCCCGCTGAAGCGTTATATTTTAATTATTAAGATACATTCAGGTTTTTAATCGAGACTAAATTTATGCATCGATGGCATGTGTTGGTTCTGTTATTGCTGAGTTCACACTTGTCCGCTCAGGATATCGTTTATCCCATTCAGATCAACGGAAAATGGGGATTTATCAACAAAGAAGGTTCCGTTGTCATTGCTCCTCAATTCGATTATGACCATGTCTTCCCGCCGGAAAACGGATGTATCCTCACAAAAAAAGATGAGAAATACGGGTTGCTGAGCCTGTATGGAGAATTGATTTCAGAACCGCAATTCGATCAGCCACCGGTGTTTCATGAAAAAGTCTGCTGGGTTCAGAAGAACGAAAAATGGGGCTTGATCGACCGGCGCGGGATCTGGCTGATCGAACCGGCATTTGAAACCGTGTACGATTTCATCGGCGGCTATGCTAAATTCGAAAAGAACGGCCGTTACGGCATGGCCGACAGCAACGGTGTTATCTTTCTTGAACCCCGATTCTCTGAATTGAGTCACCCGTCCGAAGGATTAATTGCCGCAGATGGTGGCAACGGATGGGGGTATATGGATATGACCGGAAAATATGTGATCCCTGCGCGCTTCGGTGAAGCATATGATTTCCACGACGGCTTTGCGTTGGTGATAGTGAATTACAACCGCTGGCGCATCATTGACAAAAGCGGGAAATTCACAGCTGAAAAGGAATTCGACTATCTCGGTGAATGCGGCGATGGTCTGTTTTACGCACAGATCGGAGAGGTCAAGGGTATCGCGGATCATACGGGAGAATTTATTCTGAAAAGTGAAAGCTGCCGTTATTATAATCGGGATCTCATTCAATACGAAGAGAACGAAAAGATCGGATTTAAAAACAGGGAAGGAAAGGTCCTTTTAGAGCCGCAATTTGTCATGGCCGACTATCTCGGCGAAGGGTGGATCGTCGTGATCAACGAAAAGAACCGGCAGGGATTTATCGACACGCTTGGAAATTTGAAACTGAAACCGCAGAATGACTTTTATGTTGATATGACCTCAGACACAAAATTCCGCGAAGGCCGGCTCATTGTTCAGCATAATAAAAAATACGGCGTGATCGATAGCGAACTAAAATGGGTTTTGAAGCCGGGATACGAAGTCATCTCATCATTCAGGAACGGCTGGGCGGTGGTCAATCGCGGCGGCATAGCCCGGGGTGAATTGCCGATACTCAAGGGAGGAAAATACGGATTCATTGACCGCAGCGGGCGGGTGATCGTGGATTTGATGTTTGATGAAGTTTTGTATTTCGGATCAGAACTTGCGCTGGTACGAATAGGTTCATCCAATGCTTATGTGAATAAGCTTGGCCAAACGATCTGGAAACACCCATGATTTGGCCTTCATTTCAATGATCATTTCTCGTTCACTTCGTTCACTCGAAATGACTTTTATTTTCGACGGTCAGTTCGAGTGAGCGTTAGCGAACGAGAACTGAATCTTTACCCTTAACGTTTCTTCGTTCCCCGCCCTTTCTTCGATTTCGAAGCACCGGTTTTTTTCAATTGCGATGTAAAACCTTCCAGCCTTTTCTCCACCAGATGATAGACCGTCTTTTTGGGGAACGTACCGTCTTTAGAACGCGTGCCGGCAGGTTTCCCCGTAAGGACTTCGATTCCTTCGCCGATCGAGGATACGGCCCAAATGTGGAACCTGTCTTTTTTTACCGCCTCCACGATATCTTCGCGAAGCATGAGATTTTGCACATTGCTCTTCGGGATCATGACGCCTTGTTTTCCCGTCAGGCCCATCGCGGAGCAAATTTCATAAAAACCTTCGATCTTCTCATTGACGCCGCCGATGGCCTGGATCTCCCCCTTCTGATTGACCGAACCTGTGACCGCAATGCCTTGTTTGATCGGTATCTGAGCCAATGCGGAAAGAATGGCGTATAGTTCCGTCGACGATGCGCTGTCCCCATCCACGCCTTCATAACTTTGTTCGAACACCAGCCGGCAAGATAAGGTGAGCGGTTTTTCGGATGCGAACGTTTCCGATAAGAACCCGCTCAGGATCAGAACGCCTTTGCTGTGGATGGGCCCGCCCATTTGCACCTGCCGCTCGATGTCGACGATCCCTTCCGTACCCGGCCCCACGCTTGCTGTGATCCGGCTGGGGCGCCCGAATTCATACTCCCCCATCCGTATTACCGCAAGCCCGTTGACCTGCCCGGCGACGGCGGCATCGGTATCGATAAGGAAAACTTTTTGGGTGATCAATTCCTGTATCCGTTTTTGGACAAGATTGGATCGGTATATTTTTTCATCCAGCGCTTTTTGAACGTGGATCTCCCGTATCTGCGCGGCCTGGTCCTGCACGGCCCAGTAATGGGCTTCACGTATCACATCGGCCATCGCGCCGAAATGCGTGGATAGTTTTTCCTGGTCATCGGCAAGGCGTGAAGCAAATTCCAGAACTTTTGCGGCGGCTGGACTGTTGAGATGTTTCAAATTCTCTTTATTACAAAGTGTCGAAATGAAGGTGAGAAAATCGCGCGTATTTTTCTCATCGCGGTCCATACTGATGTCAAAATCCGCTTTGACCTTAAAAAGTTCCGGGAAATCGTCATCCCACTGATGGAGCATATAATACATCATACTGCGGCCGATGAGGATCACCTTAATGTCCAGCGGGATCGGCTGCGGACGGATCGTCTTGG
>CAZHUW010000284.1:0-3335 GCA_964535295.1 uncultured Bacteroidota bacterium | reverse complement strand
AGACGGTGGCAAACACCGGAAGGCATTGTGCCACCGGGCCCGTGCATGGGGATATTTTTGTCTTTACAGAAAGAAGTCAGTTCCTTAGCAAGATCCTGAGCGCTGGCAAGGCGTTTTTTCTTCACATCTGTCGGCACATCATCGTGACCGATAAGAACGAAGTGGTCATTGAATCCGCGAACCGTCGCACCGTTATGAACCGCCGTTTTGCCGTAGGCCTTTTCAAATAGGCTTCGAACATGGCCGCCCGTGTACTCATGCATTCCAAGGAAGTCCGCATGTACGAAAAGCTGTTCGCCCGGTTCAACAAATGATAATCCTTTGCGGCCGGGTTTGTCCATAACCACGGCTTTTGATGCAAGAATTTTTTCAGCAATCGTCATAGGCTTTTTCTTGCGTCCGGATTCTTTATAAGGTAATTCGGCTTTGCCTGATACGATTTGTTTTCCGAACTCAAGCAGGCCTCCCCCAAAAAATACGGCTTTATATAATGGGGACAAATTTTGCATCAGCGCATCCAGATCGATCGTCTCACCGGCGCGTAATTTATCAAGAACCGAAAAATCGGTTGTAAAATACAAACGGTCAAACGTCATGTTTTCACGGAATATGCGCTCCAGACTTTTGGCAACGACAAGCCTGATACCGGCGCCGCGATGGGCCACGACCGCAACTTCACGTGAAGATCCGCTTCCGTAGCTTTCACCTCCGGCTACCACAGCAAAATTGCCGTTTGCGATGTCGCCTTCTTGAATCACGTCGCCCTTGCCAACCAGAAAATGCGGGCCGAGAATTTGTTCCGTGTATCCGAGAGTGCAAGCCGCTCCATTGATGATCGTATCCGTGCTGACGCCAAAAACCAGCGCCTCACCGCTGTATTCAAAAGATTTACCTTCGATTTGATCACGGACGAAGTCTGAATTCTCAGTATAGTAAAAGATTCTTTTGTCGCCTAAGGCAAAAGGTTTCATTCTTTATCCTTAATAAAAAAGATTAGCAAAACGGCAGAAGGCGTGCAGTTTGTAATGTCAGCAGTCTAATAACGGAGCCGTGATGTATGTAATAAAAGTTTATTTTCTTAATTTGCTTTGAACTTCAAGTCCGGCTATGATTTCGGACCACGTGAGTTTAATTTTTGTGTTCGGTGTCCATTGTAACGGGATTCCAAAATCGCCTGATTTAGTTACGATTCCCGGATTATTGCGTCGGATGAGTTCTAACGTAGTAAACAAAGCTTCATTGCTCACACCATACAAGGTTTTCTTATTAACATTCTCGTAATAGATTTCCATCAGAAGTTTGACCTCAGCGCGCATATTATCCGAATTTGTAATATAAAATCCTGAGTTCACATCATTGATGATCCGGTTGTTTCTTTCCGCAATGAATTTTTGAGTTCGTTTTTGTTCCTCGGCTTTTTGATCAAGTAGAATACGAACTCGGGCGAGGGAATCAATGTTCTGTGTTGTGTCGCGTTCGATGTTAAATACGGCCGTGGTCCCTTTTTCCAGAGGGGTTTCAGATTCAAAAGTGAAAATCTTGTATAACCAAAAACCTAACACCGCGATACCAAGTCCAAGTACGGAAATCACGACGCGTCTTTCCCGCATTGTCAGACCGGATCGGCTGCCCCAATAACGAGACTCCTCAAATCCCCAGCTCTCCGGGGCAAATCGCCAGGAACGAAAAACTTTTTTCTTTTTGAACCAGATACGATAATTTTCCGGCATGCGATAAACAAAATCCCTTTTCGCATCAAGCAGCATTTGATCGCGATTCTTTTTGGCTTCCTCAAGAGCTTCTGCAGGCAAGTTGATCTGTTTAGTGGTCTCTTTAAATTCGTGTTCGATTTCCTGGAGAAGGCTCTTATAGGCTGTCAGAGCGGATTTGAACTCCGTATTATCGCATCCAAGATATTTTTCAAAACCCCAAAGGTCAAGGCTTTCTTTCTTTGCGCGCCACCATTCTTTGAAACGCATGAATATCGGCGTTTCAACCAACTCCTCATTGTCGTCGGCTATTTGTTGCTGTTTTTCTTCTTTGTTCATACATGTCCCCCGGGTTTTTTGGCACAAAATACCGATACCGTGCAAATATAACGATATAATGGATGCAATTCAAGAAATTTAGATGCCGTTTATATATTTATTTTACATTCTATCCTAGAATTTCCAATGCCGTCCGGTAAACGTCTTGAGTGAATGGGTCAAAACATACAACTCTGATTAGATCCATATTTTCCGATTTTTGCAAAAACATCACCATTTCACGGATTGCTATTCTTGCTGCTCTGTCAACAGGAAATCTATAAGCACCCGTACTGATCGAAGGGAATGCGATGGTCTTAAGTCGATATTCTTCAGCTCTGTTGAATGTGTTCTTATAACACATGGCGAGCATAAGATCCTCGTTGTGAGCGCCGCCTTGCCAAATCGGACCTACGGTATGAATTACATATCGGGCCGGAAGGTTGTAGCCACCGGTAATTTTGGCCTGACCGGTAGAACAACCACCGAGCATCCGGCATTCTACGAGAAGTTTCGGCCCTGCGGCGCGATGGATGGCGCCGTCAACACCGCCTCCTCCCAGCAGGGTAGGATTCGCTGCGTTGACTATCGCGTCGGTTGCTTCAACCGTGATGTCGCCAAAGATGATGTCTATCCTTGTAGGCATCCTTATGTGTAAGAGACTTTATTTCTACCTGATTGCTTGGAAACGTAAAGTTGTTCATCCGCTTTTTGAACCAGTTCCTCCCACGATTGCGCATCGTCAGGGAACGTAGCGACGCCGAGACTCACGGTGAGATCTCCGTTCGGCTGGGTTTTTTCGTGTGGAAAAATCTCATCCTGAATCAACGAACGGATCTTTTCCGCTAATTTGACTGCAGACGGTTTGGGCGTTTCCGGAAGAATAAGAACAAATTCCTCTCCGCCGTAACGCGCCAGGACGTCGCTGGTACGGGTGATTGAGTTAAGGATCTCCGATAACCTTCGCAATACCTGATCGCCGGCCGGATGTCCGTTCTGATCGTTGTACGATTTGAAAAAATCAATATCCATCATGATCAGCGAAGCTTTCGACCAGTGACGCTTTGAACGCTTGATCTCGCGCTCGAGTTGATGCTGGAAGTAACGGTAGTTGTAAATTCCGGTGAGGCCGTCCGTGACCGCTTGTTTTTCAGCCTGCAAATAGGAATCTTTCACGTCGTCATATAATTGGATGTTTTCAATAGTCAGGCCCACGGTACGAACAAAGGACTGTACCATCTGGCGGAACGTTTCATCCAGCCGGTCTTCCTGGATACCCAGTGCCAGCACGCCTTTCAGCCGGTAAAG
>CAZHUW010000283.1:0-3337 GCA_964535295.1 uncultured Bacteroidota bacterium | reverse complement strand
GACCTTCATTTACGCTGATCCGCAGGTATAATTACTTATTTTGAGCAACATAAAAATTTATGTTGCTCAAGTGACCTTTTTTCAATACTATAAAGCTAATTCTCATTTCCAATAAACATCGAAGGTTACATGAAATTTCTGAACACTACCCAGTCGGAGTTCTTCTCCGTACTACGAAAACGTGTGGACGAATATTTTGCCGCACATAAGATGAGTAAATATGCCAATGCATCCATGGTAATTAAAACCATTGCCATGCTGTGCATGTTGTATATCCCCTATACTCTCGTCGTATCCGAGACGGTGCCCGTCTGGCTTATGGTTCTTTTCACGGTGCTCATGGGCGCAGGAACGGCCGGCATCGGGATGAGCGTGATGCACGACGCCAATCACGGCGCGTATTCGCCGCATTCGTGGATCAACAAAATTTTCGGCTATACGATCAATATCGTCGGCGGCAATGCTTATACATGGAAACTTCAGCATAATATTCTGCATCACACCTACACCAATATTCCGAACATGGATGAGGACCTTCAAAGTAATATCTTTCTGCGGTTCTCAGAACATGCACCGCTGCGTAAAACTCAGCGTTTTCAGTACACCTATGCTTTTTTGTTCTATGCGCTGCTAACGGTCAATTGGTTCGTGGCAAAAGACTTTATTCAACTGTTTCGTTATCGCCGCATGGGTATCCAGACCGATAAAAAGACCAGCATGACTAAAGAATTTTCCATCATCCTTGGAACAAAAATATTATATTTCGGTTACATGCTTGCGATCCCCCTTATTGTCATGGATCTGCCGTGGTGGCAGATCGTGATCGGTTTTATGATCATGCAATTTACGACGGGTTTTATTTTGTCGCTGATATTTCAGTTGGCTCATGTGGTAGAAGGCGCGCACCAGCCGGCGCCAGACGCACACGGCAATATCGAAAATTCATGGGCGGTACACCAGATGTACACCACGGCCAATTTCGCGCCGCGCAATAAAGTCCTGTCCTGGTATATAGGCGGACTCAATTACCAGATCGAACATCACTTGTTCCACGGCATTTGCCATGTCCATTACCCGGAAATTTCCAAGATCGTAAAACAGACGGCGGAAGAGTTCCAGGTGCCGTACATCCAGAACCCAACTTTCTTCGGCGCGGTCGCCTCGCATTTGCGCACGCTGAAAAAATTAGGTAAAGGCGAAGCACTCGCCGCGTAAGCACTTTAAATATTTGATCGCCGGCACACCGCGAAAATCGGTGTGCCTTTTTTATAACTTAGATTCACAATCTAACGCGCCAAACTGTAAAGCGCACAACAACGACCGTCGTCCATTAAACTATAGAATGTCCTCAGCCTGATGAAACTCTCCTGGAAATTTCCAGCCACATTCTGGACGGCCAATACCGTTGAACTATTTGAACGCGCGGCCTATTACGGCGTTTTTATAGCGATGACGCTGTACCTCTCGGATATCGTGGGTTTTGACGATATCGACGCGGCATGGATCAGCGGTTTCTTTTCCGCAGGAACCTTTTTTCTTCCTCCTTTCACCGGGGCGATCGCCGATAAGATCGGTTTCCGTAAATCCATTTTGCTCGCATTCAGCTTGCTTACCGTAGGTTATTTCTGCCTCGGCGCATTTCCCTACAAAGCCACCGTGATTCCGGCCATTGTCATTCTCATGTTCGGCGCGTCCTTCATCAAAGCGATTATTACAGGAACCGTAGCGCAAACGACCGACACGAATAACCGCGCGCGGGCCTATTCGATCTTCTATGCGATGGTCAATATCGGTTCTTTTTCGGGTAAAACCATTGCCTATCCTTTGCGTATCAATCTCGGCCTGGAATCGATCAATTATTTTTCAGCAATTCTATGCTTTGTTGCACTTATCGTGGTCTTTTTCTTCTATAAGAATTTCAAGACGGAAGAGTCGACCAAAACCTTGATTGAAGTGTGGCGCTCCTTCGCACGGGTTGTAACCAACGTGCGCCTGCTCGTTCTCATCATGATCGTGACGGGCTTCTGGATCATCCAACAGCAGATGTATGCCACGATGCCCAAATATGTGTTACGCACCGTCGGCAATCATGCGTCTCCCGAGTGGATATCGAATGTTAATCCGTTTGTCGTCATGACTTCCGTGCTGATCATTACCCATCTCATGAAAAACATCAAAGCGATCGTTTCGATGAATATCGGTATGATGCTGATGCCTTTATCGGCGCTCCTGATGGCATCCAGCCCGATACTGGAATCAATGTACGGGACTTCCATACCTATCATTGGAAGTATCACGGCTCACCCCGTTACTATCATGCTTATTGCCGGTATCGTTCTACAGGCATTGGGAGAAAGTTTTATTTCTCCGCGATATTTCGAATTTTTCTCTCTTCAGGCTCCGAAAGGAGAAGAAGGATTGTACCTGGGTTTTGGCCATTTACACACCTTCCTGGCTTCGATACTCGGATTCGGCCTGTCGGGTTATTTGCTGACCATGTATTGTCCCGATCCGACAAAGCTGTCTCCTGAACAAATCCCGAACGCTTATGCGCATGCCCATTATATCTGGTATTATTTTGCGGTGATCGGAATTCTCGCCGCAGTGGCTTTATTTATTTACGAAAAAATTGTTTCCAAAAGTTCTTCAAAAGCGTAAATTGTCCTGAAATTAACAGGAGTTGCGTTTATGAAGATTCGTTACATTTTCCTGCTCATTCTCTGCTTTTTCATAGTTCTTCCCTTACACGCGCAGAAAAAATCACCCGATCTAAAATCATTAGACCAGTACATCGCCAAAGCTGTCAAAGACTGGAATGTTCCCGGCCTGGCCATTGCTGTTGTCAAAGACGACAGCGTCATTTTCGCCAAGGGTTACGGCATTAAAACGATCGGCAAGACCGATCCGGTCGATACCCACACTTTGTTCGCTATCGCATCCCTGTCCAAGGCCTTTACCAGTGCGTCGCTGGGAATGCTGGTTGAAGAAGGTAAACTGAGATGGGACGATAAGGTTACCGATCACGTTCCTTATTTTCAGCTTTACGACCCGTATGCCACACGCGAGATGACCATACGTGATCTCCTGTGTCACCGAAGCGGTCTGGTAACTTTCGGCGGCGACCTGATATGGTACGGAACGAATTATTCACGTAACGAAGTGATCGAACGCATTCGTTATCTGAAACCCAAATACAGTTTCCGTTCCGCCTACGGATATCAGAATATCATGTTCATTACGGCGGGCGAAGCGCTTCTGAAAATCACCGGAAAGCCGTGGGATACATTTGTCAAAGAGCGGATCTTTATGCCGCTCGGCATGAATGAAACGAATACCA
>CAZHUW010000282.1:0-3359 GCA_964535295.1 uncultured Bacteroidota bacterium | reverse complement strand
GTATATTGGGCGTCAATGATCACTGCTTCGCTTCGCCGGCGATAGGCGCTGACGGAACGATCTACGTAGCCACCAACCCGGGGATCATGTATGCCGTATCTCCTGCGGGACAGATCAAGTGGACTTTCAATATTTCTTCCGAGGGGTTTTACGGATACTTCCGTTCCTCGCCGGCGGTAGGAAGTGACAGTTCGATCTATTTCGGCCTCAATTACGGCTCACCGTCTTCCGCCTTTTTTGCGCTTCATTCGGATGGTACGGTGAAATGGATTTTTCAGCCATCGGATCTGCCTGAAGATACGCCACCCGATCATTTTGATATTTATTCTTCTCCGGCTCTGGGTGCGGACAGCGTGGTCTATTTCGGACAGGAATTCGGAAGAGTGTATGCGTTAAATACGAAAGACGGATCTATACGATGGATGGCGGAAACAAAAAGTGGCATCACGTGGTCTTCTCCGGCTCTGGGTTCTGATGGAACGCTTTTTATCAGCGATATCAGCGGACGGGTTTATGCATTTGACGCAGACAGCGGCGGCATTGACACCACGGCGCCCTGGCCGAAGTATAGACACAATAACCAAAACACCGGATATAAGAAACCTTAGTCAATCAGATCAGCTAATAGGCCGCTACGATTCCATCCATGATCAAACTGATCGTATCATACCATTGCTGCTGTGCCGTTGTACTGGCAAGACCGCTCCAATGATTAGTGGCAACAATGACAAGTTCCAGTCCAGGAACAATAACGATGAACTGTCCGCCCCACCCGTTCGCAAAAAAATAATCGTGTGAATTCAGGTTCCCTATCCACCAGTAATAACCATAGTCCTGCGCAAAGGGCATGACGTTCGTCGGTGTAATTTTGTGTGAAGTCGCTTCGACGATCCAGTTCTCAGAGAGTACACGTGACCCGTTGTACATGCCCCGATTCAGATACAATTGTCCGATCCTAAGCATGTCACGCGGCGTCAACCTGAGAGCCGCGCCGCCGTTGTAAATACCCCGTTTATCGGTTCCCCAGTAATGATCGTCGATATCCAGCGGAGAAAACAAATGCTGTTTCGCGAATTGAAAGGTTGACATGCCCGCGGCTCCGGTCAGGGTCGCCGATGATAAATGCGCCACGCCTGAATTGTAAGTAAAGAACGTACCGGGTGTGTGCGTCAGCGGCTTGTCCAATGTATAGGTCAACTGGTCAGGCGCATTATACCAGTTGTTGTATTCCGTCACGCTCGCCAATTCATCTCCCTCCAATCCGCAGGTCATGGACAACACCTGCGCCAGCGTGATCCGTGATTTAGCAGAATCCATGGATTCCACCATCGTTGTAAGGAGGTCACCGATCGTTTGATCGACGGAATCAATTATCGCGTTGTCAATCGCGATACCGATCAATGTGGACATTACGCTTTTTGTTACTGAACGTACATCGTGGGAGGAATCGGCATGCCCGCCGTTATAATAACCTTCCCTGAGAATGCGGCCGTCTTTGTATACGATCAGCGATTTGAGATTGGCCATCTCCTCCGCGCGCGCAAAAACGTTATCCAGGTCCGGGCCCTCAGAGGAGTTGTCGCAGCCGGCTAAAAGCGGCGCAAAGATCAGAAAAAAATAAACCAGTTTTGAGCTTAATGAATTCATAACCGCCTCTTTTCATATGTTAAATCCTTACCTGGCATGCGTAAAGGATTCAACCGTTACTCTTATACGTCGGCGGTAATGTTCCGTTTCAAACCACGGCTCCCCAAAACGCTAATCCAATGCATCCGTATTCACATCCGTTCTCAGCCATTGCCCCAATAATTGTTTGAACTCGTTCTGCATTTTTTTATCCATATTCCTGACGCGCGCTTTTCCGTGATCTTTGCCCGGCAGAACAAATGCTTTTGAATTGACCTGCGTAGATGGAGTGATGCGATCGGCACTCCATGTATCGCTGCCGCCGTATATATAAATGATATTATTTCCTTTTTCTTTCAGCCACTTGTCAACTTTTTCATTCAGACTATTGTCATATTTCAAAACACCGGCCTCTTTTGGTGGAAATGCCGCCAGCGGATTCTTTTTGAAATGTTTGATATATTTTTTGAATGGTTCGATATTATAGCCGTAATATCCCATTTGCGTTGCGGCCTGGTAATAATGCGACTCATACGCCTTCATCGACTTGTCGGCAAAAAGATCGATGCCGGAAACGAGCAGGAAATAATTGAGGCAGGAGTCGAGATTTTGATTCACCGGGATCTCTTCACATTTCCCGCCCCATTGCCAAAATGCGAATGAATACTCCAGAACGGCCAATTCATAAGCCTTTCCCAGTGAATTGCCAAGATAATGGAATGTCATACCGGCGCCTTTCGCATACCATTTAAGTTTTTCAAGAGCCGGATCCTCATTTTCGAGCAGGAATTTTTGCAGCTCAAATATCTTTTTCCGGCATTCGACACTGCCGACCGTGTCAAGAAAAGTATATATCCGTTGGTCTTCGAGGCTTTGATTGAAAGGCGCAACATAGGGTATGGCCGCGTCCACATCGTCGGGATAAAAATATTTGTAGAATATCGTAGTCTGCCCGCCTTTACTGATACCTGAGCTGACCCATTGGTTCTTATAGATCTTCCTGAATAGCTGATTGATATGATGAAGATCCGCGGTCACTTGTTCCAGCGTGAGATAACGCCAGTCCAAACTGTCCGGGGACGACTCGCCGAAATAACGGTGTTCGATGTTGAGATAATTTGCGTCCAAAACGGCTTCCAGTTCGTGCCCTCCGAAATACAGGTCGTATCCTTGCGTATCCATCAATATAGGCCTGTCAAAACCATGATGGGTCAATATGACGCGTTGATAGAAATGGCCTTTTGAAGGATCCTTATGATCCAAAGGCTGTCGGATACGCAGCATATAACGCGGCAGCGCTTCGTCCGGTTCGGATATTTTTTCAAAAGCCACGTCGGGAAGATCGAACAATGCCCTTTCAAGTTTGGGTTCATCGGAACCGGCCGTCGCGGTCAAAGACTGGAATACCATGCACAGTGCAACAATCAGCATATTCATTTTTATTTCTCCGCTAGTTAGGATATTGGATCTGTTTTTTCATTTCGCTTGTCGGCAGATAGACGGAATACTTCTCTCCGCCCGATGTAGAAAACTCAAAATTTCCCCCGATACTCGGCACACCGCCTTGACCTCCAAAAAAATCGATGGACGAACATGTCACTTCTCCGGTGAACGTCTTCCACTTATACTCCCCGCGGATAAATTTTGTCGGAACGCCGGGTTCCAGTTCCAGCCGGATTACCAACGTATCCTTGGTTTCAACGCTGATGTAAACCAATGTGGCATTCGCTGCA
>CAZHUW010000281.1:0-3362 GCA_964535295.1 uncultured Bacteroidota bacterium | reverse complement strand
TCAGTTCGTCCTCGGCAGTTTTTCGGCTGAAAAATCCGGGGATTTCGTATTTCGTAACTCTACTGGAAAGTTTCGGCTGTGTTCTTAAGTAGTCTTTGATAAACCCGTCGACCTTAGAAGGGTGGCCCATGATGAACCGGCATTGATCGTCGCCCTTCGCCTTACACAAGATCTCTGTTGCGACCAGTTTTACGCCAAAGCTTTCTTCGCACCAGCCTGAGGAATAGCCGGAATTCATGACACAGACCGGAAAATCCACTTTCTTTTTTGCTTTTATCCATGAGTCGGATTCAAAGGAATACGGGTGATCATAAATGAGGTAGAAGTTTTCATCCGCAGACGGACGGCTCTCAGGAAAAATATCCACGAAGGCCCATCCCGAGTGTGAGAAATGGATCGGTCCGGCGGATAATTTTTCGATCGGATCTTTTAGTTTCATTTTTTTGTGAAAATTCCGCGCGTCCGCAACACCGATCGCATGGGCAATATCGAAAAGCAGACTTCGCGCAACCGCCAAGGCTTCGTCTTCATCCTTGTCCTTATAGGTGTTTTTGATCATCTCAAAGAATTCCACCGACATAGATGCCGCCCGAACAAAAATATATCGCTGGCCAAAGATCTCAATGGTGCCTTTTTTAGCGTTTTCCCTGCGTTCTTCGAAATACTTGCTCACAAATTTCTGAGCGCGGGCAAATATTGGTTCAAGATCTTTGGGAACTTTGACCGATCGTAACATGGTTTTATCGTTAGTTCATTAAAATCGAACGGTGATGCCGTTAGTTATGGCCAGATCATAATTCTTTACGTCCGGCGGCGGTTCGTTATCATAACGTAAATTAAAAGAAGTTATAAAACTCAAGGTTTTGCTTATAGCAAATGTCAAGGAGCTTTCATCCAATACCCTGAAATCGGTACGTTTCCGCAGAGCCGACTGTAAATAGGTTGTGGAATAAAAAGCTACTCGGTCGTCAAACTGCCATTTGATCGAAAAGTAACTGGTGGATCGAGCCAGTACTTTTTTGTCCTTGGGATCGGATGTCGACTCTCTCTCGTTCATGAGGCCGGAACCTAATCCAACCACATATTTCCGGGTTCGCGAACGGGATGTATCCATAGCGCGGATTTCATATCGTAAGCCTCCGCCGAAAAGTTGCCGGTCATTTAGGGAAATGAGTTTATTGAATTCTTTTTGCGTAAACGTTTCCACGATCCAGTGATCCGTCAAATCGCGGGTGATCCGGGCGTGAACAAATCCTTTGTCCGAAAAAAGTTCGCCTCCGCTTTCACCGCGCTCATAATTGATAGTCAAGAATGAATAATAGTTTTTTGTCAGCCAATCCAGCCTGTAACTCGTTGAAATGCGGTATTGATCGGAATTTCCGGATAAAAAACCAAATCCAAACCCAATAGAATTCGTAAAACCTTTATCCGCTTCATAATTTCGCATTTTTTCGGTGTTGACCTGCGCGCGCATGTGGTCCGCGTTAACGAGAACTATAAAACTAAGAAATAAAAATTGAAATCCAGGCTTTCTTTTGGTCATGGATTGGATATTGGATAGGGGATCAAACCGACTTCTAAGAATTGAATATAAAAATATAACATAAATTCATTTCAATTCACAAGCGATTTTTCCGGTCAAAATAACCTCTTGAAACTTAGTTCGCTTCGGATTATACTTTACCCGGAACCGGGTAAATTCATCCTGTGAAAACGAATGCCGTCCAAAAAACAATTTTCCCCTTATCAGCGATTTTCTCGCGCCGAATGGTCTAAACTGCGCGCCAATACGCCCCTCACACTCTCTGAGGCTCAACTCAGCGAACTCCATGGCATCAATGAGAAAGTTTCCCTTAAAGAAGTAGTTGAAATATACCTGCCGCTTTCAAGGCTTTTGAATCTTTACGTCGCCGCGACGCAGGAACTGCATAAAGTCACGGATAAATTCCTTTCCACTCGTTCATCCAAAGTACCATACGTCATCGGTATTGCCGGGAGTGTGGCCGTTGGAAAAAGCACGGCCGCCCGTATTCTTCAGGCTCTTTTGGCCCGATGGCCGAATCATCCCAAAGTGGATCTCATTACCACTGACGGCTTTTTGTACCCCAACCGAGTCCTTGAAAAACGCGGCATCATGCACCGCAAAGGATTTCCGGAAAGTTATGATCTAAAAAAGCTGATCCGGTTTGTTGCGGATGTCAAGTCGGGGCGCAACGAAGTTTCTGCGCCGATATATTCACACGTAACGTATGATATTGTGCCGGGTAAATTACAAACCGTTCGCCATCCCGATATTGTGATCATTGAGGGCCTCAATGTGCTGCAAAGCAACGGTGTCAAGTCGCTGCACAAACCGCAAGTTTTTTTATCGGATTTTTTTGATTTTTCTATTTATGTGGATGCGGATGAAAAAGAGATCATTCGTTGGTATATCGACCGTTTTCTAACTTTACGGCGGACAATCTTCAGGGACAATGCGTCGTATTTCCACCGTTTTTCCAAATTGACCGTCGCCGAATCAAAGCAACTCGCCAAAGAGATCTGGGTCAATATTAACGGCCTGAACCTCAAAGAGAATATACTGCCGACGCGCAACCGGTCGCAATTGATCCTCAAAAAAGGCCCCAATCATAAGATTGAATATGTAAAACTGAGAAAACTATAAGACAGTATTAAATAAGCGGATAAATAAGAAAGCCCCGTAAACCTTAGGCTTACGGGGCTTAAAATTCAAGACAGGATCAAATTACTTCTTAACAGGGTTTGCTGTGGTCTTGACTTCTTCTAACTTTGCAGCGGCGGCCATCAATTTTTCAGTTGCGCCTACAGCGTTGTCAGCGATCATGCCTTCGCCTTCAGTGATCATGGCGTTGGCTTCTTTCATCATGGTTTCGAATTTGGCTTTGTCTTTGCCCTTCATAGCAACCATAACCATTTTGTCTTTAGCAACATCGCCAGCCATTTTCTTCAGATCAGCAACTTTAGCTGTAGCCGCATCTTGCATTTCTTTCATCTTGGCAGGAGCTTCAGCAGCAGCAGCTGTGAATTTCGCAGCAGCATCCATATAAGCTTTTTTCGCTTTTTCCCATTCGCTCTTCTTGACGGCTTCGGCGCCTGCAGTCATCGCAGCAACCGCAGCATCATAGTTCTCTTTTGCATAATCGGCAGCTTTTGCGGCTTCCGCAGCAACTTTAGCTTTGCCAGCTTTTTCGATGTCTTCTTTCGGAGGACCGCCGCAGCCGATCAACACGAACGCAGCAAGACCCAACGCTAACAATGTTCTTTTTAACATTTTCATTCTCCTTAATTACTCGACAAAGGATACCAAACACATGAAATCTACCTTTAGTCGACGGTTTTTT
>CAZHUW010000280.1:0-3377 GCA_964535295.1 uncultured Bacteroidota bacterium | reverse complement strand
AAGAAGCAAAGAAAAGTGCCTTTGGCTGTTGAAAAAACGCCTAAAATCTCCGCTCAAGCCCTAAACAAAACAAACTCGCCCGCCTACGGCAAGCCTTCGGCGGACTCAAACAATGTTTTGTTTTTAACGGGCTTTCGCTTCGATTTCTTTACGGCATTTTTTCAAAGGCCCGAAAATTTAAGTGATTTTTCCTATTCCGGCAAAATAACATCTTTCTGCAACAGCCCCTAAGTGGGTAACGGGAGTGGGGTTCATAGCAGAGTGGAATACCAAATTCTAAAACCAATTGATATCATCATGAAGCGATCCCTTCTCGAAAGATTGAAACACGGTGAGATCCTCGTCGCCGACGGCGCTATGGGAACCATGCTGTTTGAAAACGGGCTTGATCCGGGTGAATGTCCGGAATCATTCAATCTGAGCCATCCTGAAATTCTGGAACATATCGCTTCACAATATCTGGCTGCCGGCGCGGACATCATTCAAACCAATACATTCGGCGCCTCGAGGTTAAAATTATCTCAATACTATTTTGAAACACAATTGGAAGGGATAATTCGGTCAGCAGTTCGCTGTGTAAAAAAAGGCGTTTCAGAAAATGCATTTGTATCTGCCTCATGCGGGCCGTCCGGCGAATTGTTACTTCCTTACGGTACTATCCCGGAAGAAACGATGTTTGATAATTACAGAGAATTGATGGCCATACTTCTGAGCGAAGGAGTCGATGTGATCTGCATTGAAACCATGACGGACTTAAATGAGGCAACCCTTGCTGTAAAAGCGGCTAAGTCAATTTCACTTGAAACGCCTGTGATGGCAACGATGACCTTCGACAAGATCCCAAAAGGATATTACACGGTCATGGGCGTGAGTGTCGAAAACGCCGTTGAAGGACTGGAAAGGGCCGGGGCGGACATCCTCGGATCCAATTGCGGGCACGGTATCGACAATATGATCGAAATTACGAAACAGATCAGATCTCTTTCACATAAACCTATTCTTATTCAAGCCAACGCAGGATTACCGCTCCAGGAAACTGGAAAGCTTGTTTATCCGGAGTCGCCGTCGTATTTTTATGACCGCATCGGGCAGCTCATAGAAGCAGGTGCGTCGATCATTGGCGGCTGCTGCGGTACGACGCCGGAACATATTCGTGCTATCAGAAAAGTTGTGAATAGCTATATTGATATCACATAGTGGACATTGCAGACTGTGAATTTCGGTTTTAGTGTATTGCCGGCCTTGGAAAAAACGCCGGATAAAACCCGAGTTCGCAACTCAATATCTGCGAGAAATAAGTCGACACATCTGTGAACTTTTTCAGACTTGTGAAATAAGACATGTTTTTCGCCACCGTCAAGCGAACGAGGGTTTAGGCGTTTTTTTCACAGCCGAAGTTTTCTTTGCAACTTTCTTTTCAAAAAGAAAGTTGAACCAGGCATTTGAATATTTGCATGACACGTACATTAGCGAGACACTAAGATGCAAAAAACTTCCACACCCGTATTCGGATTCTGGACGGCAACCGCGCTGGTAGTCGGGAACATGATCGGTTCGGGCATTCTCTTACTGCCCTCGGCGCTGGCATCCTACGGCGGAATCAGCATCATCGGTTGGATATTCACAACCACGGGGGCTCTGCTGTTGTCTTTCGTGTTTATGAATCTTACGCGCCGTTTTCCCAATATCGGCGGCCCGTATGTTTTTGCGCGGCAGGCTTTCGGCGATCTGGCAGGGTTCACCGTAGCCTATTCGTATTGGGTCTCGATCCTCTGCGGCAATGCGGCCATCACGATCGCGCTGACAGGCTATTTATCCATTTTTATTCCGGTCATAGGAACGTCGCACACCGCCAGCCTCATAACTTCGCTGGCCTGCCTGTGGATCCTCACCGCCGTCAATACTGCCGGTATTCGTCTGTCATCAAAGATCCAGTTCACCACCGCTCTCCTGAAGATTGTGCTTCTTTTTGGAATTGCCTGCGCGGGACTGGTCTATTTTGATCCTGAACACTATATTCCATTCAATCAAAGCAGCGAAACGGATCTGAGCGCGATCACTTCGACGGCGGCGCTGACGCTTTGGGCGTTTCTCGGGCTGGAATCGGCCACCATTCCTGCGGATAAAATAAAAGATCCGGAAAGGATCATTCCGAGAGCTACGATCTTCGGCACTGCGGCGGTGGCCGTTGTATATATTCTGATAACTGTGTCGATCATGGGTTTGTTGTCTCCGGGTGAATTGCTGAACTCCAACGCGCCTTTTGCCGATGCGATCACGATCATTTTAGGTCCTGCCGCCGGTTTTGTTACAGCGCTGATCGGGGTCATAACCTGTGCCGGCGCGCTCAATGGCTGGATCTTCCTGCAGGGGCAGATGCCGCTGGCTGCGGCGCTGGATAATTTGTTCCCGGCATTTTTTGGAAAAATGTCATCGCGGCAGGTACCGGTTCATGGTATTGTGTTCTCAAGCCTTCTTATCAGCGTTCTGCTTATCATGAATTACACGGCGGCTCTGGTGGAACAATTCACTTTTGTCATTCTTCTCGCCACCCTGGCAACGCTCCTGCCGTATCTGATTTCCGCGATGGCGCAATTCAAATTTGATCTGTCTGAACAATCGAAAAGATCGATTAAAACATCGGTTATTATCACGGCTTTGGCATTCGTTTATTCCGCATGGGCGGTTGTGGGACTGGGAATGAATGCGATCTTCTGGGGTATAGTGTGTGTGCTGACCGGGATTCCGATCTATGCGGTAATAAAATCGAAGGGCCAGGGGAAGGGGTAGTGATGCAGATCACACTATCATATGTTCCCGGAAACAATGAATGTTGGGTTCACTGGAAACGCGCTGTCCTGATCCGCCTCGCGTTTAATGCCAAATTCTCGCATTGAGTTCCCGAGGTCGGGAACTAAGCGCTCAAATTTGAGCATTAAGCAACCAAGTCTGCGCACTCAATGCCAAATTCTGGTATTAAGGAACCAAACCTGAGTACAAAGGAACACGATCTGCGCATTAAGGAACGGGGTTGCGGTACTGAGGAACCGGTTCTGTGAACTAAGCACCCAAGTCTGCGTACTCAATGCCAAATTCTCGCATTGAGTTCCCAAGGTCGGGAACTAAGGACTAAAACCGTAGCGCTTAATGCCAAACTTTGGCATTGAGTTCCCAAGGTCGGGAACTAAGCGCTCAAACCTGCGCACGAAGCAACCGGGTCTGCGCAGAAAGGGACTGAGTCTTGGAACGAAGGAACGAGTCCGGGGATCGGTATTCCAACCTCATCCCTATCCCTTCTTCTTGAAAAGGAGAAGGGAACGTAACTGTCTGCGATAGTACGTTCCCTCTCCTCGTTGAGGAGAGGGACAGGGTGAGGT
>CAZHUW010000279.1:0-3396 GCA_964535295.1 uncultured Bacteroidota bacterium | reverse complement strand
CTCGAACCTACAACCCTTCGGTTAACAGCCGAATGCTCTGCCATTGAGCTACTGAGCAATTTATAGCGGAGCGAAATGTAATCGGCAAGGGTCAAAAAGTCAAGTTTTTTTTCAGATTTCAATTATAAGGGTCTTGGCGACCTTTTTCTCATGCTCTTAGATTCGAAAACTTAGCTGTTTACAAAATAAATTAAACTTAATAGATTGCCGATAGTCAAATCTTTAATCTGACGGGAAAACCGTCTATAGACGAGAATTAAGTTGACACTTGGGTGACATTATTTTATTGAAAGCCATTAAAAACAATTATTTATTGTGATGGCACAGGAGTTGTTTATAATGTTGGAAAGACACTGGAGGTGTTTACAATGTTTTCGATAAAATTTAAAACAGTATTTGTCCTATTGGCCTTTCTAAGTTCTTTCATAGCCCTTGGATGCGGGCTTGGTGATGACGATTTTACAGACACACCCTACGCACAAATTGAGAAGATCATCGTCGAAGATACTGCAGGGTTATTCGAACCCGGTCTAAATGACGATGGCGATTCTTTATTTACAGCTGACCTCTCAAAAGCCCTTGCCCAAAACGGCGCATCCGATTTTTGGAAGACGGCGGCATATAATATTAATTTTGGAAGATTGGTACAGCCGTTGGTTATTGATCCCAAAAGAGACATAACTATTGATGTTCAGGATACGATTGGTTATGCAACCGTAAATTATATACTTCGGGGCAGTTTCATCATCGACAGTTCAGGAACAAGATTTACAAAACTCTTACGACACCGGCTCTCACGTTTTATTACGTTCGTGAAGAATCCTGCCACCGATGAAGAATGGCAGCCACTAACCATTTCTGCAGCCTATGGCAGTTCGCTGGACCCAGCTACGTTGGCCGAAAATACAAGACTAGCTATTGATTCGATCTGGATCGCAGTACCTCAAGGCAATATCATAGTAGATGACCCGGCTGAGATCGTAAATTATTACAAGAATCCGATCACGTTGCATAACAACGATTCGATCGTTGTATTTGTAAAAGTACGAAACAGGATAGACGGATTTGATAAGCCGATCGGATTTGTGACCAATGGAAAGAACAAGGAAAACCAGTTCCGCCGCCGTTTGGCGATGACCCGAATCCCATTTACCGATTATTTTCGCAAGACAGTGTATGTTGAGGCTTCACAAAAACGGGGATTCAACCAACTGGTCATCGATTTTCTGACTCAAGGGTCGATCAACCGACGTTCACGGCCTTATGATTCCTATATGATCGCAATACCTTACAAAGTGGAGTAATTTCTCCGAGGTTAGAGTTAAAAAAAACAGGTCTGTTCCTGATTGGAACAGGCCTGTTTTCATTTAGCGTTTTTCGTCTGAATTATTACAGTCCAAGTTTCTTTAGCCGGTCGTTGAGAGTAGTGCGTTTAATTCCTAAAATTTCAGCCGCTTTCGACTTATTGCCTCCGGCTTTTTCAAGTATCGAAGAAAAATAATCCTTTTCGATCCGTGCCAGCTCATTTTCAAATTCATCCAATGATTTTTGTGCCGCATCAGGCATGGTCGCCATTTGTTTGGAAGAAACCACAGGGTCCGATTTTTTTATTTCATCCGGCAGGTTTTCAGCCGTCAATTTCTCCTGCGAAGTAAGAATGATCATCCGGCTCAGGATATTTTCCAGTTCGCGTATATTGCCCGGCCAGGGATGTCGGGCCAGTTTTTCCATAAGTTCGCCGCTCACGGCGCGGATATTCTTATTGTTGGCCTTATTATGCTTATCGATGAAGAATTGTACCAGCAAAGGAATATCGTCCTGCCGTTCACGCAGAGGCGGTAGGGAAATGGGTATGACGTTCAACCGGTAGTACAGATCTTCTCTGAAAGCCCCCGCTTTCACTTGTTCCAACAGATTACGATTGGTCGCAACGATCGCGCGTACGTTGACCTTGCGCGTTTCTGTATCTCCGACCCTGCGGATCTCGCCTTCCTGAATGACGCGGAGGAGGCGTGATTGGAAATTCAGAGATGTATTTGTGATCTCATCAAGAAAGATCGTTCCGCCGTCCGCTTCTTCAAACAAGCCCTTCTTATCGCTATTAGCGCCGGTGAAGGCGCCCTTTTTATAGCCGAAAAGTTCGCTCTCAAGCAGGTTTTCCGGAAGTGCGCCGCAATCCACGGCTACAAATTTTTTGTTTTTTCTGCTTCCGTTATAGTGAATGGCTTTTGCCACCAGTTCCTTGCCTGTGCCGCTTTCGCCCTGTATAAGGACATTGGCTGTGTTATCGGCGGCATTCTCTATCAAATGAAAAACCTGTTTCATGGGTTTACTGCTGCCGATGATGTTGTACTTAAGGAATCTTTCCTGCAGTTCGGTTTTAAGTTCGATGTTCTCTTTGCTGAGATAATCTTTTTCGAGGTTGAGTTTTTCATACAGGCGCGCATTCTCGATAGCGATACCGGCAATATTGGCAAAGGATTCGAGAAATTTGAGATTTCTCGGGCTGAAATAATGCGTATCAAACCGTTTATCCACGTAGACCGCCCCGATGATATCGTTTTTGATCCTTAGTGGAACGCACATGATGGAACGAATATTATAAGCCACGATGCTTTTACGGGACTTGAACCGGTCGTCCAGATTTGCATCGGCGGTAACGATCGACTGTCCGGTCTGATATACCTCTTGAACAATACTTTGGCTGATATGCGTCATATCGGACAATGTTTCTTGATCAATATTCCGCGCCACTTTGATATCGAATTGGCCGGAAGAATCCGATTTGATAAGTATCAATCCCCGGTCAGATTGAGTGTTTTCAACCGCTGCGTCCATGATACGGTCAAAAAGTTTTTCGGGATCAAGTATCGAATTGATATTCTGTGTGATCTCGTACAGCTTTTGAAACGACTGAATATCAAACTCACGCTCCTCGCTGAAGAAGAGTTTATATTCGTTCACGATCTCAATATTGAACGGCAGGTTCATAAAACCCGATCTGAAGTCCGAACGTTTCAGATCGCCTTCGATAGTACGAATCTTAGTGTAAGCCTTTTCGAGATAATTCCCGATCATGATTCTAGGCGTATTGGCCCCCAGGATCGTGATGTAGTGATTATAGTATACTTCAGCGGCGTTGAATTCATAGTGTTTCTGCATATCCAGAAGTTCAACGGCCCGGCTGGAATATACGATCGCTTTGGGGAGGTTTCCCGATATCCGCTCTGCTTTGGATACGAGAAAAAGCGCAAGGATCTTTAGCGAAACCGATATACGGCTGTTATGTTCAGACGCCATTTCGCTTAAGGAACCGGCAAGTTTTTCTATTCCGGGAATGGATACAGACTTGAAGCCGCTCTCCACACCGGTTTGCAACAGGATGAGCTTAGCATA
>CAZHUW010000278.1:0-3411 GCA_964535295.1 uncultured Bacteroidota bacterium | reverse complement strand
TTAATGCAAAAAAAATAATAAAGAACCTTGTCAAGAAATATCATGTGGCAGTCATTTCCATCGGCAACGGCACGGCCTCGCGGGAAACCGAAGCGATGATAGCAGATATTATATCTGAGATGAAAAAAGAGAACGATGAATTGGAATTGGTATATACCATCGTCAGCGAGGCCGGCGCATCGGTTTACTCTGCCTCAAAGATCGCGCAGGAGGAGTTCCCGGATCTGGAGGCGTCACAGCGGGGTAATATTTCCATTGCGAGGCGCCTGCTTGACCCGTTGGCGGAACTGGTCAAGATCGATCCCAAATCCATCGGCGTCGGACAATATCAGCATGACCTCAATCAAAAACGCCTGGCCGATACGTTGACAGCCGTAGTTGAGTCGGCGGTCAATTATGTCGGCGTCAATCTGAATACCGCTTCCGCATCCCTGCTGACCTACGTTTCCGGCCTGTCATCAAAAACCGCCACGTCGATCATCCGGTATCGGGATGCCAAAGGAAAATTTACGAAGCGTGAGGAATTGCTTGAAGTTACCGGTATCGGCCCATCGGCCTTTCAGCAGGCGGCAGGGTTTTTAAGAATTCCGGATGGTGAAAATCCTCTGGATAACACGTCCATCCACCCCGAGTCATATGAGGCAACCGAAAAATTACTGAAGAAATTTAATGTTGTGGACCCCAAGATGGCGGGAAATCTGCTGGAACTTCAGTTGAAATCATCCAAAGTTCCCATGGAGAATATTGCAGGTGAACTCGGCGTCGGCGTTCCAACGCTAAAAGATATTTTGGATAATTTGAAAAAACCGGGTCGTGATCCCCGTGAGGAAATGCCGAAACCGATATTCAAATCCGATGTGTTGAAAATGGAGGATCTAAAAGAGGGCATGACACTCAAAGGCACCGTCCGAAATGTGGTGGATTTCGGTGCATTTGTGGATATCGGAGTTAAGCAGGACGGCTTGGTACACATCAGCCAGTTATCCAACAAATTCGTCAAAAACCCGATGGAGGTTGTGGCCGTGGGCGATGTGGTGGATGTGAAGGTTCTGGGCGTTGACACGGCCAAAGGGCGAATTCAATTGACCATGAAGATGTAATTGGTTAAAATTGTCACCGGTGTCAGTTCGAGTGAAGCGAAGCGAAACGAGAATTGATAATAAGGCTCATAAATAATTTGGAGAATATTATGCGACTACTCCTTATCAGCAACTCGACCAATTACGGCGGTGGCTTTCTTGATCACTGCGCCGATGAGATCAAAGGATTTCTCGGACCAATTAAGGCGATCGTATTTGTCCCTTACGCCCTCAATGATCTGGACGGTTATACGGCTAAAACTCGTGAACGTTATGCAAAGATGGGAATTGATGTGAGATCGATGCATGAATTCAGCAACCCCGTTGAAGGAATAAAGGATGCTCAGGCCATTCACATCGGCGGCGGCAATACGTTCCGATTATTGAAAAGACTATATGACGAGAATTTAGTTCCGGTCATCCGTGAAAAAGTAAAAAAAGGAATGCCTTATATCGGCGCGAGCGCTGGAACCAACGTCGCGACGGTGTCGATCAAAACGACCAACGACATGCCGATCGTATATCCGCCGAGTTTTGATGCGCTGAATTTGGTCCCGTTTAACATCAATCCGCACTATATCGACCCCGATCCGAATTCCACCCATCAGGGCGAAACGCGCGAACAGCGAATCAATGATTTCCACGAAATGAACGACAAGATCGTGCTCGGATTGCGTGAAGGTGCGTGGCTGAGAATTGAAGGCGAATCCGCCATGCTCGGCGGTATCAACGGGGCAAGGATCTTCAGGAAGAATGAAGTTCCGTCCGAATACAAGCCCGGCGCAAAAATGGATTTTCTGCTTAAATAATCGCTAAAGGATCGCTACTATTTTGTTCAATCCGTGCAGAAACTCGAATTCATTCAGATGGAAGAGTATACGAATGATACCGAATGCTATTAATCCAAAAATGAATATCGTTTTAGACACAGTCCATGCATGCTGAGGAAGGAATGGAATTTTTTTCCGAAGCAGTATCCAGATCAGATCTTTCAGGCTCACCCATGCCCATCCCGTGAAAAATATGATTCCAAAAGGATTTACCCTTACAGAATCATCAATTGCACCGTGTGCGAGATACACAAAACTGCGTGTTAGGCCGCAGCCGGGGCAAGGGAGATTGGTCAGGTTTTTAAACATACAAAGATCAATGGGACCTTTTTCGAAAGGCTCTACGATGAGACTGATAAAAAAAACGATAAAGAAAAGAAAAACATATTTTAGTTTCTCTTTTTTTTCATCAGTTAAGGCTTGATAGAGATTTTCAACCTTTTTCTCCAGTCTATTTTTTAAGAGTGTTTCCTTGTGCATCTCTATATGAGCCCGTCAAAATTAGTATAAAATCAATCAACGCCCAAATCCCGCACACGCCAAAAGTAAGTAGTTGAATTACGCCGATTCCAGTATGGCCTGTATAAAATCTATGAACACCAAAAACCCCAAGAAAAAAACACAAAAGAAGAGTTGTTAACCATTCTTTATCGTTTTGATCAGTCAAACCCGAACTTCCCTTGTAGCCAGTAGCAACTCCACATTTGACGCAAATCACAGCTTCATTTGCTATTTCTGCTCCGCAATTTTTACAATACATAATTCACCCCTCAAGATTATTTTCAATTCAAAAAAAGGGGAATTATTTGTGAATCCCCCATTAAGGTTATTTCATCAAATTTAATTTTTCACCAAATTGGCCGATGATCGGCAACGGCTTACATTTACCGGTCGCCGCATTGATTAGTCCTAACACCCAAAGTGCTAATAGAGCTAGTACTACCAAATTGACAATCAACTTGACAATCAAGGGTGGAGGGCCCGCTACTCCAATCGTGGAGCCCAGCACAATAATCAAAACAGATACTGCAACAGATACCGCAACATATAATATAATAGCTACTATTAACAGGATAATCGATTGCTCCGTATGATACATGGCATAGCGGTTATCTCTCGCCGCCAATAGCGGGATTAGGAAGCAAGGAATGAAAGCTAAAATCGCCATAACTTTTCCTTTTTCAATCTCGTCTGCTTTAGGCATTGTTCTGTCTGCCATAGTGCTTCCTTTAATTGTTAAATAAAAATGAAGTGAGGAAGACGAAAACAGAAAATGAAACTATTTAAAGTGTGATTCCATTAGACTGGACAAAAATAATGTATTGATATGGAAAAAGAAACTCAAGCCTTCTTTTTTGTTAACCCCAAAAAACCTTACAGAATAGATATTCCGTAAGGTTTTTTGAGTTTTGGTTCTCTAGTCTCACATGTGCTTGATCATCGCATCCGCAAATTCGCTGCACTTGATCTCTTTCGCGCCGTCCATGAGACGCGCAAAATCA
>CAZHUW010000277.1:0-3411 GCA_964535295.1 uncultured Bacteroidota bacterium | reverse complement strand
ATCGTCATTCCAAATATTGATTATGAGTTACCCTTTGACATAAAGACAGATCTCAGTGAGTCAAAAGAGTTATTGAGTTCCAAACCCGTGAAGGTCAGATCCGGTATAGCGCCGGTGATAGATGAAAAAGACTGGTATCTCAAGACCGTTACGAATGAGGAGCTGTAGTTTTATAAAAACTGAAAGGGGTTTATTGTAAGAATTTAAGCGGATTTGTGTATCGATTCTGCTTCGTTGATGAGTTTGACAACCTTCGGGTCCGTAAGATATTGATTGGTGTCGGTCTCCAATTCCTCCGGATCCATCTTACCTTCCATTAAGTTGTCGCGGCGTGTTCTGAGTCCCACAATGATCTCGTCGAGCCTGTTTACTAATTCGCGATGGCTCTCGGAATTCAGGGTGTTCTGGACAACTTCCAAGCGAAACAACCTTTCGGTCAATAGACCAAGCAGGTCACGTTTTACACGGCTTTGTACGTTGATCTGTGCAGCAGCCATCTCTGCATCTTTCTGCAGTGTATCGATGGTATGCATGAGGTCATCCATAGAGAGAGTTTTTCCTTTGTATTGGTCCTGAAGTGCAGACAATTGTGCGGTAAGAAAAACAACCGTAAGGCTTTTTATCGAAATATCTTCGATGCTGTATATCCTGGATTGAATGCGGTCGAGGATTTGGTTTTTTGTCATCGCTCCGGTCACAAGATATTCCCTTTTGATATAGATCTCCAATATAACATTCAATTCTAACGTATTGATCAATTCCGGCCAATACTGTTCGTCCGCAATTTGAATCAGCCCCGGGTTCTCGAAAATGTGCTGTTCGACGAGATCCACAATGGCAAATTGCCTGTTAAATGCATGGCATTGAGCAAGTCGATGTCTAATTCCATTCAGAAGTTTTGGCTTCTCACCCTCATAGTCTTCCAAATAAGCATCCAAACGTGAATATAAATAAGTCAGGATCAATTGTTCAAGTGTGACGCGGTCACCTGATTTTTCTGTTTTCTCAACCAGTTTTTTCAGTTGACGACGGAAGGTAAGGATCGTTTTTCTAAAAAGTTGATTGTGGTGATCACACTCACCCAGGATCTCGAAAAAGGAAAAAATATCGCGCTGCATGACCGCCAGCGGAGTAAATTCCTGCGTGAGCAGTTTGATCTGGTCGATCATGGCGAGCAGTTCCTCGACCGTGTGGCCGGACTCTTCAGGATTATCAAGTCGGTAGGTAATTGAAACTACTGCGAGGGTAGCGTCTTTTAGTTCGCTGACATCATCAAAAATATGGTGCGCTTCGGAATATAATTCCGCCAATTCCATATCGGAATGATGCAGTTTCTCATTCGTTACGTACTGTTCTAATGCAATCTTTAATTCGATATCGTTGATCTGTTTAATCCAAAAATCGGCCGGTTTGTTTCGGGTTTCTTCTTCGGAAGGCGCGCCAAAGAAGTACCGTTCGATCTGAAGTGTGATCATGAACTGGCGCTTCATATTGTTACATAAACCTATCCGGTTCGACATTTCGGATATGATCTCTTCATCAAGCCCGTAGTTACTGATCACGACCTGTAATACGGAATAGAGATACAGCGTAACAAGCTCTTTAAGATTCATCGGGCCGCGTAGTGATTCCTGCCGCGCCGCGCTTTCAGCCAAATAATTGATCTGGAATACACGCGCGACAATCTCATCGATACCTAATTCCATTTCTGAAACAAGGCTCATGAACTTAGCCGTATCCCCGCTATTGATCCCGGAGTCCAGGAGTACGTTGCTGATACTTACATTCTCATGGTCTGTATACGATCCGTTGTGAATCAGTCGATTCAGTTCCTCCGATGACCGGCTTTTCAGTCCCTGAATGATGTTCTTTGCGGCGCGCTCATGTACGCCGGACTCGATGAGCCATGCCTGAAGTTTACTTATGTCCAAAAGCTCAAGCAGCGCTTCCATCTTCAAATGGCCTTGGCGGCCGGATTCACGGTCGATGAGAATTTCACTGATGTTTTTTCTGAAAGTCTTCAGGAGTTCAGGCGAGAGGGTTTCGATCTGACGGATGAGGGTTTTCACAAAATCGTCTTGAACACGTCCTTCCATGTCCAAACGCAGTAAGGCGTCGATACGTTCGATTTCAATATTCTTATTTGAGACAGACATGAGGATGAGATACGTGAGTGGTTTAGTAAACTTCTCAATATAAGAAATTATAAATGTTTTTCAACGAATATTGTGGACGGATGTTTGCATTTTCTATGCAAGATAAATATATTGCTTCATGACCCCAACCCGATTATTTGCCCACGTTGCCTTCCCGATCCCCTTGGACAAACAATTCACCTATGAAGTCCCTGAAGAGCTGCAGGAGCTTATCCAAGAAGGAAGCCGGGTTTTGGCGCCGCTCGGCACAAAAAAAATAACCGGTTATGTGACCCAGCTGAAAAAAACTACCGATGTTGACCGGTGTCTTCACATCGCCGGCGTTCTTGACCTGTGGCCGGTTTTTTCGGAGGAATTGTTATCCTTTGCCCGATGGATTTCCGAATATTATATGACGCCCATCGGACAGGTGCTGGATATCATGCTGCCGCCGGGGATGGACAGAGGGAATGAAAAAATATTCACTCTGAAACAGTCTATCGGAGATTACGAAATTCAAGCGCTTCGAAAAACAAAACCGGTTCAGTCAAAAATCCTTAAGGCCTTATTTGTCTATAAAAAGCTATCGTTGAAGAAACTGATCAAGAAGGTTGGCGCCAAAAACCTAGCTAAGAACATCGAGGAACTCAAAAAACTACAGATCGTTGAGGAAAACGATGTTGTCAATGATCCGGCGGTACGTATTCGGTTTGATAATTTTGTTCGTTTGTCGGATGCTTTTATTCAGGAGCCTGAACGTGCAGGTACCGCATTGGCCATGCTTGAGAAGAGGTCGCCGAAACAAGCGGAGTTGTTGAAGTACATCCTGGATTGGACGCAGGAACGCTTGCTTTCCGGTGAGGATGCAGTCATCCGACAGGCCGATCTCTTACGAATAATTCAGGCGCCGTCGTCTGTGTTGAAAGGTTTATCAGAAAAAAAATTCGTTTCGATTTTCGAAAATGAAAAAATACGGAATCCGTACGATTTTGTGCCGGATAAGCCTAAACCCATCACCTTAAATGCGGAGCAGGCTGCTGCGGTGAAACGCATTACAGCGTCTGTGAGTGACGGTACCTACAAAACCTTTCTCCTGCATGGTGTGACGGGAAGCGGCAAAACCCAGGTTTACATCGAAGCAATTAATAAATCGCTGGAAATAGGAAAAAGCGCGATCGTCCTTGTCCCGGAAATTTCTCTCACACCGCAAGCCGTGGAAAGGTTTAAATCGCATTTTGGGGATCGTGTTGCCGTTTTACACAGCCGCATGTCTATG
>CAZHUW010000276.1:0-3539 GCA_964535295.1 uncultured Bacteroidota bacterium | reverse complement strand
TTTGTATATTTATCATCTTGGATTCTCTTGATGGAAAACTTGCTCGGATGACCTTCAGATTTAGTGAACAAGCAGATTGGATAGACCACGGATCGGTCTTACCGACCCGTTTGGGATGGTATGCCGGCTTGGGCTGGCATTTTTCCAACGGCAATTATATGTCCCCTATCGGTATAGCTACGCTGGTCACCTTCCTTTTTATTATTTTGGACGATATTAATTGGGCTATTGCTAAGAGACTTTTTAAAAGAACTTTGTTTGATCTCACCGATTTTGATTCCAAAATGCATTTATTTACACACCGCAGAAATGATATTTTCGTGATGCTGTCAGGGCAACTTGCAGGAATAGGACTCGAGATTTTCTTTTTCATTTGTTGGTGGGTTTTTGTCTCGTGGCTGTGGCATTCTATCCGTATTGTGTATTCAATCAAATTTTTAAGACTTCACAAAAATTAGCACATCTTAACCGGCGATTCTCAAGGTTTTAAAAAAATCAAATTAAGGTCAGGTATTGTAAATGAATAAAATAACAAAAGCGGTTATCCTGGCATTGACTTCCCAACACCGTAATTCTAGTTTCGACCTGCTCTACGGCGGAGAGACCATTTTAAATCGCGCTCTGGTAGCGATGTCCAAATCGGGTATCAGGGAAGTTGTCATCATATCCACCGCCGGCAACGTAGAAAAATTCAGACAGATGATCGGGAAGGTAAAGCACCGGCTTGCACTGCACTATGAAATTTCAGAATTAACTTCGGATCAAATGCTCTCGGATAAGGTCAAAGAAGTATCGGCAACATGGAGCGATGGTTTTTTATTTTATGAAACCGATAAGATCATCCATCCGACATTTTTGAACCAGGTCGTGACGGCCGATGCATCCGGCAAGGCCGTGATCTTTGGATACCGGGATGTTATCATTAAGGCAGATCAACTGCATTTTGACCCGAAATTTAAAGAAAAATTCAAGATTATTTTTGCCAATCACGGGAGTTTTAATAAAATAATCATGGATCCGCTCGATTGGCATATTTTTTCTTCTAATCCGATTGACCTTACGCTCGCAAATAAACACTCGACGTTCACAGAAAAAGGTAACGGCGTTTTTTCTACTGACGTCATGGTTTGCACAAAAAAACAACTGGCAGAGATCAAGGGGTTCCGCTCGTTTGGCGAAGCGGTGGATCTTTTATTAAATGCAAATAATCTAAGGCTCCAATTTGTCAAAGAAGCATGGTGGCTTAGAATCACGCCTGAGATCGCCAAATCACATGTAAAGGAATTGTTATGGAAAATCGCTTTCAAGGAGATCAGCGGCGAGTTCTCTAAAGCAGTCAATTCCAAAATGTCCAAGCCGCTCTCATTTTATTTTGCTCGCAAAGGGGTCACACCTAACACGCTCAGCAATGCGCAGCTCGTTTTATTTTTGATCGCTTCGTGTTTTTTGATCATTGACGCCCATTGGGCTATGATCCTGTTTGCGGTTATCTGGCAATTCTCCGCCGGCGTGCTTGATCGTTGTGACGGTGAAGTCGCGAGATTACGTAACCATGAATCCGAATCCGGCGGGCGTTTTGATATGATTATTGACGATATGCGATTTGGTTTGCCTTTTATAGTTTTAGGTTTTGTCCTTTATTTTCAGACACAGAATGCTCTGTATTTAACTGCTTTTGCCGCATCGTTTATATGGTTTATCGCATTGACTCTGTATGAACAGAATTTCATGCGTAAAGCCGGATATACGAGTCGACAAGTCATGTATGTGGATTACATGAAATTGCACGGTGAACAGAGCCAAACCACTTCTTTTCTGAAAAAATACGCCCCGATCATGAAAGGCGATATACGAACTTTTTATGTTTTTTTATTATCTTTATGCGGTTTCAAGGAAATAGTTTTTTGGGTATTACTTGCCTATCTTACACTGGTTCCGATCTCATCGTTCATCGGAGTTTTGAAATTCAAAAAGGAATACGCTAAAAAAGTGCAGAAAGCGTAGCAAAAAATAAACACTGTGCATTTCCGGCTCGTTTTCTTGGTCACTATGATTTAAGATATTTTTATCTGAAATATTGTTATTGCGGGATTTGGAATCGATAGAAATGGATTAACCATCGGCATACTTCTTGTTTAAATTTGAATAAGGATTCGTTGTAGAAACGTTTCTAAATCGTCTTGGCAAGCAACCGGAAACCATTACACGTCAGAAAGGGAGCATCATGCAAAACCCCGTTTCAAATCCCGTGTATATTGGAATTGACGTTGGCTCCATCAGCGTCAAACTCGCCGCACTTTTAGAACCCAATTCCCTGTTCGTGGAATCTCCGCATTTTCAGATCTTTCAAACTGTTCCTCAAACAATTGTCATTTCTCGTTACCGCAGAACCAACGGGGAAGCGCTGGCATCCACTTTGCAGTTATTAAAAAATTTTATCACACTGATCCCGCTGGATAGAATTGCTGGCATCCGGGTGACCGGTTCCGGCGGAAAACAAGTGAGTGATTATCTTCAATCGCACTTCGAAAACGAGTTCCGTGCCGTTGCCAAAGGTGTTGGTTCTCTATTCCCGTCCGTACGGACCGTCTTCGAAATGGGCGGCGATAATTCAAAATTTCTGCGGATCAATATCAATGAACAAAACGGCATGATCGGCATTGAGGATTACGAAAAGAACGGCGATTGCGCCGCCGGTACCGGCTCCTTCATGGACCAGCAAGCAAGCCGTTTGAAGTATAACATCGAAGACGTCGGAGACATCGTCCTAAAAGCCGGGAAAGCCAGCACGATCGCCGGCCGCTGTTCCGTTTTTGCCAAAAGCGACATGATCCATGCGCAGCAAAAAGGCGAAAAACCGCCTGAAATTCTGAAGGGCCTGAGCGAAGCCGTTGTCAGAAACTTCAAAAGCAGCGTCGTCAGAGGAAGAACGATCGTTCCCAAGATTCTCTTCATCGGCGGCGTGTCAGCCAATAAAGGGGTTGTACAGGCGATGAAAACCCTGTTTGAGATCGCAGACGAAGATTTTATCACGACGGAATGTTATGCCTGGTGCGGAGCTATCGGCGCGGCCATGTTATCCAAAGAGGCTAAGACCTATAAGGAACACGGTTATTTAAAAAAGAAAATATCCGACGACCTTCAGAATTACAAAACCAATTTTGCCTCGGGCCTGCCGCTTCATACGCAAGATGTGGTTTTTCTGCGGGATCGTGTCAAACCTTATTCATTTGAAGGAAAAACCCTGCCGGTAAAAACCTATCTGGGTATCGATATCGGTTCGGTGAGCACCAACCTTGTCGTCATTGACGAGGACAATAATATCATCAAAGAGATCTATGTGTACACGCAGGCTCGCCCTATAGAGATCGTTAATCAAGGACTGAAGGATATTCATAGTGAATTAGGAAATAAGATATCCGTTGAAGGTGTGGGCACCACCGGTTCCGGTCGCGAACTGATCGGTGAGCTGATCGGTGCAGATACGATCAAAGATGAGATCACGGCACATAAGACCGGCGCCATGTATATCAGCGAAA
>CAZHUW010000275.1:0-3541 GCA_964535295.1 uncultured Bacteroidota bacterium | reverse complement strand
CATCTTGCGGCAAAGTTATTCGGCATGAAAGTGGACGCTTTCTCTCTGGGGTTTCCGCCGCGCGCCTGGGGCTTTCGCTGGAGCACAAAACGCTTACGCCCGAAATTCATGCGCGACATTACATCGGCCATATTAAGTAATGCTACATTCAAGAAACTTCATGAACAATTATTGGCCAAAAAGCTGACTGTTACGGAAGGGGATTCATTAGGCATTCTGTCAGAGGTGTTTTCCATACAACTTGAAGAAACCAAGATTCAGGTTGTCAATAAGAAAGGTAAAACGGAAGACAGGATAGAAACAAAGATACACGTCGATGTTTCTTCCTCCGGTATTACAAATAAATTTACACAAGCCGATCTGGATAAGATTCATCAGGAATTCACTTCGGATACCGAACTTGTGGATTGTTTTCTAAAGTACCACGAGATCAAAGACGACAAAACATTCAAGGAAAAATATCAAACAGATTATTGCATCTCATGGATACCGCTTGGCGGCTACTGCAAAATCAACGGGATGATCGATGAGAGTTTTGATGTTGAGAGCATGAAAGAAGGGACTGCGAAACCATGGGAATACCGTGCCAAACCAATCTGGCAGAGGATCATCGCGATCTCCGGGGGTGTTTTATTCAATTTTATACTCGCCGTAATTATCTTTGCGGTTATCGCGTTGGTCAACGGTCTGCCGGATATGGAAAAGTATAATGCGTACAAATTAGGAACTACGATCCAGACCGTAAATCCCGGCAGCCCTGCCGAAAAAGCCGGGTTAAAGGCCGGCGATAAGATCACTTCGATCGATAATACCGTAGTGAACGAATGGATGGAGCTTGTTGAACTCATCCATAACAAGCCTGAACAAAAAGTTGTGGTGCAATGGCAAAGAGATGGAGAATCTCTGTCAGCTGAGATCATACCCAATCGCGTTAAAACACAAACGCCGGAAGGCATTAAGGAAATAGGGCAGATCGGTATAGGTCCTTCACAATTGCCTGAATTCACCCGGGAATCGTCGCTGTTCGAATCCATTCAGTTCGGTTTTATGAATACCTACCGCGTATCTGCGCTCATTCTGGTCAATATTAAACAGATCATCCTGGGTGAACAGTCATTTAAAGACAGTATGGGCGGTCCGATCGCAATCGTCAAGATGACCGGCGAAGTGAAGCAGCAGCAAGGGTGGGCAGGCATTATTGGTTTTATGGCACTCCTTAGCATTAGTTTGGCTGTGTTCAATCTATTTCCTATTCCCGCTCTTGACGGCGGTCATTTGTTGTTTTTACTGGTTGAAGCGGCCATTCGACGTCCGCTCTCAATCAGATTCAAGTTGTACGCACAGCAGGTGGGTATGGCGATCTTGCTGACCTTTATCGCTTATGTTACTTTTAATGATATCATGAAATGATTAAACAACGGTTTTTAATAAAAAAAGTGAGGTGAATACCATGTTTACCCTTTCTAATTTTATCCGAAAAGTTGTCTGGGTCAGTGGCTTGGTATTATTCATTTTCTCTGAAAGCGTGGCACAAAGCCGTATCGCTGTATTGCCTTTTAAGAATGTTTCCGGCGATAAACAATTCGACTGGCTGGCGGATGGTTTCTGTGAAACATTGACTTCATCCTTTGCTCAGCTCGGTATGTTTGTTGTCGTCGAAAGGTCCCAGATTGAAAAGGTTCTTAAGGAGCAAGATTTTCAAATGAGCGACTATGCCAACGAAGCCAAGGTTGTTGAAGTTGGAAAGATCCTTGGCGTTGATAAAATGCTGATCGGCAGTTATCAGGTGTTTGCCGGCAATATCAATGTGAATACGCGCATCATCAATATTCAGACCGGTCAGGTCGACCAGGCAGGCGCTATGGCCAATAAACGCGCCAAACTGGAAAATATATTCGATCTGCAGGAAGAGATATGCGTTTCCCAGGCTAAAGCTTTCGGAGGAGACATATCCCAAAAAGAAGAACAGAAGATCGCATCGGTAACAGCAGTCAATAAAGGCAATTCATTTTCGGCTTATGAGATGTATAACAAGGGCGTGAATGAATACTATGCGAAGAATTACGCCGATGCGATACAGAGTTTTAATAAAGCCATAGAAGCGAATCCGGAATATTCCGATGCATATAATTATCTTGGAATTGTCTACGATAATCAAGGCGATTATAATCAGGCGCTTTATTATTACAAAAAAGCATTTGAGATCAAGCCGACGGATGCCGTCGTTGCGAATAATCTCGGCATCGTCTATGCCGTTCAAAAGGACTATGACAATGCGCGTTGGTACACGAATAAGGCCATTGAATTAAATCCGAATTATTACAATGCGTATAATAATCTGGGATGGATCAGTCAGACGCTGGGCGAAAAAGAAACGGCGCTGGATCATTTTTTGAAGGCTCACGAACTTGATCCGACCAATGCGTATGCTTGTAAGCATATCGGTGGACTCTATGAAGATCAGGGAAAATACAACGATGCAGTTAACTATTATCAGAAAGCGATCGATAACGATCCCAACGATGCGGGCACTTATTACGATATGGGCGTCGCGTACTGGAGTTTGGAAGATTGGGAATCGGTGGTGGATGCATGGGAAAAATGCCTCAGCATCAATCCGAGCCATAAAGAAGCTTTGGAGTGGATGCCGAAGGCTAAGGAAAAGCTTGGTAACTCAGGTACAAAAAGAGTGCTTGATAATTACTCATTAGGGTTAGAACATTATAATAAGAAGGATTATGATAAGGCCCTCAAAGCGTTTCAATCTGAGATTGAGAATAATCGGCGCAACGGATCTGCTTGGGGTTATCTTGGGTTATGCTATTATTACAAAGACAATTATCAGGAATCTATTCGGTGTTATAACAAATCTATAGCGATCAAGCCCACGGATTGGGTGTGGTATGATTTGGGAGTGACCTATTGGAGTCTGGATGACTGGGATGCCGTTATCGATGCCTGGGAGGAATGTCTGGCGATCAATCCTGACTATAAAGAAGCAAAAGAGTGGTTGCCTAAAGCAAAAGATAAGAAAGCAAGCAAATCCGGATCATCATTCAGCTATTACGATGAAGGCGTACGTCAATACAACAACAAAGAATATTCCGCAGCGATACAATCTCTGAAGCAGGAACTGAGTTCCAACAAAAAAAATGCAAGCGCCTGGGGCTATCTTGGCATGTGCTATGATGCTCAAGAAAATTATTCCGATGCACTGTACGCCTATAATAAATCCATCACCATCAAGCAGACCGATTGGGTTTACTATAATATGGGCGTAGTCTATTGGAAACAAAAAAATTGGCCGGCCGTCGTGGACGCATGGGAAGAGTGCCTGGCTATCAACCCGGATTATAAAGAAGCGCTGGAATGGCTTCCCAAGGCCAAGGAGAATCTGAACAAATGACGACCGCTTGAAATTCACACTTCAACATACAGACCTAAGTTCGCCGAAATCGAATGCACGGGCAGGTGTGGTTGAGACTGCTCACGGCAGGATCGAGACACCGATCTTCATGCCGGTCGGAACGCTCGGCGACGT
>CAZHUW010000274.1:0-3561 GCA_964535295.1 uncultured Bacteroidota bacterium | reverse complement strand
TGGCCAATGAATCGTTATATCGCGCAAGCATCATCAACGATCTTTTCAGCGCCACGCTTTGGATCATCATGGTATTGATTTTTTACAGGATGTTCAAACCGGTCGACAAGTTCCAGTCTAAACTCCTGGTTGCGTTGGTGATCGTACAAATTCCTGTCATTTTTATTATGGATGCGTTCAGCATCGCTTCACTTTTGATCTTTAAAGGCGAAATATTGACTACATTTGAACTGGCTCAGAGGCAGGAATTGGGTTTGCTTTTTATTAAGATCAACGATTACGGAGTTTTGCCCTTAGAGATGTTCTGGGGCCTTTGGCTCTTCCCCTTAGCGATCCTGGTTTACAAGTCCGGTTTTCTGCCGCGTTTTCTGGGCATCTGGCTGATCGTTACCGGTATCTTTTACATGATCCTGAGTTTTGTCAGCATCATGTTTCCGCAATACAAGGATGCGGTCCTTCACAGCCCGTTGGCCCTGCCGGCCGAGATCGGTGAAGTTGCGTTGATGTTATGGCTTTTGATCATGGGCGCTAAAGAACAAAAACCCGCGGCAGCCTGAGTTTTAACTTAACCATGGCACATCGAGTATATGAGTATAGAAAAAGCGCGCACGCATCTGCAAAAATGGGGCCGCGATAAGGACATCATCGAATTTGACGTGTCAAGCGCCACGGTGCAGCTGGCCGCGCTTGCCCTGAATACGGAAGAATCCAGGATCGCAAAATCGATCTCATTGAAAGGGCCAACGGGCGCATACCTCGTGGTAACGGCCGGCGATGTCAAGATCGACAATCAAAAATTCAAACAGGAATTCGGTTTCAAAGCGAAAATGCTAAGCGCCGATGAGGTCAAAGAACTGGTCGGACATGAGATCGGAGGGGTTTGTCCTTTCGGGATCCATGAGAATGTCAGCGTCTTTCTCGACGCCTCGTTGAAAAGATTCGATAAGGTATTTCCCGCATGCGGCAGCAGTAATTCCGCCATACCGATGACCTGTGAGGAACTCGAAGAGATCTCAGGGTATGTAAAGTGGGTTGATGTTTGTAAAGAAAAAGAGAAAAGTTGACAACCGATATGAATAGGATACACCTCATCAGAACCAATTCTGATAACGGCGATTTTGTCGAACTTGTAAAACCACTTGATGCGGAACTTGCCGAAAGGGATGGCGCCGATCATCCTTTTTATGCACAGTTCAATAAGATCGACAAGATCAAATACGTCGTCCTGGCTTATGAAAACGAAAAACCGATCGGCTGCGGAGCGATAAAAGAATATGCTTCCGATATCGCGGAGATCAAACGCATGTACGTCTTGCCTGAGCATCGAAAAAAAGGGATCGCCGCGATCATCCTGCTGGAATTGGAAAAGTGGGCGGCCGAATTATCTTATTCAAAATGTATATTGGAAACCGGGAAAAAACAGCCGGAGGCTATCGGGTTATACAAAAAAAACGGATACACCCTGATCCCGAATTACGGCCAGTATGCCGAAGTGGAGAACAGCCTATGCTTCGAAAAGGAAGTGAAAGCGGGGGCCATTGAAAATTGAAAGACCGTTAAGAATTAAAAGAACGTACACCCAGCGTTTAAAAGCGGCGCCGGACCGTGTTTTCCCGTTACTCTGCCCTGTGCGCGAAACGGAATGGGTCAACGGATGGGATCCGGAACTTGTTATTTCCGGGTCCGGAGCGGCGGAAGCAGGATGTATCTTTTTCGTTGGCGGATCGACATGGGTCATAACCAAATACGATCCGGTCCATTTCAGAATATCCTTTCTGAAAGTGACGCCGGGAGAAACCGTTGCGGAGATCGAGATCGAATTGGAAAGATCTTCAGATGGAACTTTGGCTCATATAGTTTATCAGTACACCGCTATCAGCCCGACGGGTGTGACCTTTGTTGAGAACTTCACCGAAGAATATTACAACACGTTCATGAAAGAATGGGAAAACGAATGTAATCATTATTTAACTACCGGGAAGAAGTTGGTCTTATGAGTACCGAATTTTTGAATATCGCCCCTGTTCTTCCCTCAGCCGACATCGCAAGAGATGTTGCATGGTACGAGGAGAAAACAGGCTTTAAGGTTTATTTTGCGGATAAAATGTATGCTGTGATCTGCCGTTCCAATCTTTGGATCCATTTGCAATGGCATGCCGATACGCCGGACGACCCTTTGCTTGGCGGTTCGGTCATCAGGATATTCGTAAAGAACATCCGGCCGCTTTTTGAGGAATTTGTTCAGCGCGGCACGGTCTCTGAAGACGCTTTCAAAGCTAATACACCCTGGCAAACCAACGAGTTTGGTTTTTATGACCTGAACAAAAATGTAATTTTTATCGCGGAAGATATCAGAAAAGAGTAAATTAATCTTGTCAAATGTAAAACTAACCATGAATCGTGAAGAACATCCTGAGCCAAACGTAACCCAAACGGCGCCCCTTCTTGCAGTTTCCAATATGGAGCTGTCCATTCACTTCTATGTGAATGGGCTTGGATTCAAAATTAGCGACAAATGGCTGGATGAAGGTAAGTTGCGCTGGTGCTGGCTGCAATTAGGCAGCGGCGCCTTAATGCTGCAGGAATTTAAAAAGGAAGGACACGATGCTTGGGTTCCCAAAGGACAGGTTGGCGAAGGTGTATCGATCAATTTCATTTGTAATAACGCTTTGCTGATTTACCGTGAGCTAAAGTCTAAAGGTATTCCGGTAAAGAAACCTTTTGTGGGGAACGGTATGTGGGTTGTAGGGCTATCAGACCCGGACGGGTACAATTTATTTTTTGAGAGCGTGACGGACATGCCTGAAGATTCAGAATACTCTGACTATTAATACGGTCCGTTTTCAAAGTTTAATAACATTATCAAAAATAATGCTAGTCATCGGAAACACCCCGTTAATAAAATTAGAACGTCTATCCGAGCCCGGCTGCGCTGAGATCTACGTCAAATACGAAGGCGCTAATCCAACCGGAAGCATGAAAGACCGCATGGCGCTTTCGATGGTTGAAGGCGCGGAACGGCGGGGCGAACTCAAACCCGGCGGCATGGTCATGGATTACACCGGCGGAAGTACGGGAAGTTCTCTCGCAATGGTATGCGCCACCAAAGGGTACCGCGCCCATTTTGTTACGTCCGATGCATTTGCGGAAGAAAAACTCAGAACGATGAAGGCCTTTGGCGCAACGCTGGAACTCTTTCCAAGCGATAACCGGAAAATTACGGCGAAACTCATCGACTCAATGGTTGCGCGTGCGCGGGAATTAAGCAAAGACCCGAATGTTTTCTGGACCGACCAATTCAATAACGTGGACAACCGCAACGCGTATCACGCCATGGCCCGCGAGATCATTGACGTTCTTGGAAAAAACGTCGATGAATTCATCATGGGCGTCGGTACCGGCGGATGTTTTTCGGGAAATTCGGAAATATTAAAAAGGGAAATTCCGAATATCCGGTGTATTCCGGTAGAACCACTGCGCGTGCGGTCGCTTTCCGGCGGCGATACTTCAGGAACGCACCGGCTGGAAGGCATCGGCGCGGGGTTCGTTCCGAAGATATGC
>CAZHUW010000273.1:0-3585 GCA_964535295.1 uncultured Bacteroidota bacterium | reverse complement strand
GCGCTGATTGATAGGCAAATACAAACCACGACGAAAAACAGCCACTTTCCTTCTTTGAGAGGCGACGTCCTGATCAGAACTTCCCGCGCGATCAAGGCCGGGACAAACCCCTGCGCAAAATGACCGACACGGTCGTAATGATTCCGGCTGAACCCGAATGTATCGCGTATCCAGTCGAACAGAGGTACATGGGCATACGTATAATGGCCGCCGATCATCAGAATGATCGCATGAACGGTTATCAGAACGTATAAAAGCGAAGTCAGCGGAAAACGGCGGTAGGTCAGAACCAGAACCACAAAACCTATCAGCGCCGGAACAACTTCCAGGAACCATGTGAGCAGCCTTTTCGGATCGATCACCGACCAAATCAGTACGGCAAAAAAAATAATGATCAGAACGATAAGCAGGTTTTTCTGCGACGGGATCGTGTTCATAATTAACCTCTCATGTGTGGAATGATGAACGGTACGCTTTTTTTATACGTTACATAGTTCGAACCAAAACGCGCTTCGAGTTCCTTTTCTTCAACAAGCTTGATATACGTGGATGCAGCCGTGATAAATATCAGGGACATGATGATCCCCGACAGCGAAGCGGCCCAGAATGCTAAACCAACATAAGCAGTAAAAACCCCAAGGATCATCGGGTTTCTGCAGAAACGGTACGGCCCGGTAACGATCAGCTGCTGTGTCGGCATAAAAGGAGAAGGCGTCCCATGTCCCAGAACAAATTGTATTCGCACCGTCCATAATCCCAACCAAGCTCCAACGGCAATGAGGACAAACCCGATCAGCCCATTCCAATAGCCCCATTGAAATCGCGGAAGCTGTAAAGACAAGTCTGCCGTGATCGATGCAGAAATAAACAAAACAGGTAAAAAGACGCAAAAGAAAATCACGGCCGGAATGACCAGGGTCAGTCTTTGTTTCGGGCTGTAGTTCTTTTGAGCCCAATATTGGAATCGTTTCAGGTTCATTTAAAACGAACGTATTTCTGCGCCTTCGCTGATCATCTGACGAACGTTCCCTTAGCGCGTTTGGAGATCATAAAATAAATGGTCCACAAGAGGAACCAAACCGCACCAATAGCAAACTCACCCACGCGGAATTTCGGTGCCGCTCCCGCGACATCCAGTGGCAGCCATTGGGTGATCGTACCGTTGACGGCAACAAAGAACATATTGAATAAAAATAAAATGATCACCAGGATAGGCGCAATCTTCCTGCGTTGAAAGAAATAGACGGGAACGACCAAAGCATACAGAAGAAAGGTCACATTGAGTATGATCTCGAACGGGCCGATGGCTGCCGGAACGCTTTCATAAGCCGGAAATGACACGCTGACGATCACATACAAAATTCTGATGGGATTGAGCACGAGCATGATGGCAACAAGGATCAATACGCCGCCGATCTTTTCGTATGGGGATGGGTTGGATTCCATAGTATGCCTCCTTTAGAATTGAATAAGAAATGATCTCTATGGAAAGGGATTTCAAATAACAGAACGGTAGTTAAATTTACGAACCCCCGTTTCGGGATGCAATATAATTAATCTTCCTCTCCTGCATTTGTTATCGAATCTACGCATTATAGCGTATTGCAAAGAAGCCGCGTAAGTTATACCTTATGAAATACAAACCCAAAAGGAGTCCGAGATGAATATTCTGCTCACCGGAGCCAACGGATATATCGGACGCCGTCTGCTATCCGCCCTCATCGTACAAGGCCACAAAGTATATTGTGCGGTACGGGACCCTTCGCGTTTACATATTCCGCATTCCATCCGAGAACAAGTTGAAGTGATCGTATGCGATATGACCAAACGTGATTCTCTCGTGCAATTACCTGAATCCATCGATGCGGCGTATTATCTCGTTCATTCGATGGCTCAATCGGCCTATCATTTCAGTAATCTCGAGGAAATATCTGCGCAGAATTTTTCAAATTGGATGCAGATGAATAAAGTCAAACAGATCATTTATCTCGGCGGGATCGCAAACGATCCTTCTTTGTCGAGTCACTTAAGCTCGCGCATGGGCGTGGAATCTATTTTAAGCAGTTCCGGCATACCGGTGACCGTATTACGCGCAGCGATCATCATTGGCTCCGGAAGCGCATCTTTCGAGATCATCAGGGACCTTGTTGAAAAGCTGCCGGTCATGATCACGCCGAAATGGCTCAGCTCAAGATGTCAGCCGATCGCGGTGCGCGACGTGATCCGTTACCTCATGTCCGTGTTGAATCACACATCGGCTTTCGGAAAAGTTTTCGATATCGGCGGACCGGATATTCTGACCTATAAAGATATGCTTCTGCGATTTGCCAAGCTTCGGGGTTATCGACGGTACATCATCACCGTTCCCGTTCTGACGCCGCGATTGTCGTCGTACTGGCTTTATTTTGTTACGGCAACTTCCTTTCCGCTTGCCAAGGCGCTTGTGGACAGTATGAAGAACGAGGTAATCTGTGCCGTCGGCGACATTGCGTCGGTCGACCCGGCCCCGTGTTTAACCTACGATGAAGCGATACATCGTGCATTTACCCGCATCGAACAGAACGAGGTCGTTTCGAGCTGGACAGATGCATTGTCCAATTCAAACTTTTCACCTGAATTCAAAGATTATATCCAGGTTCCACAATTTGGCTGCCTTAGGGATGAAAGAAAATTGTCTGTTAAAGATATTACAAAAACGGTTGAAAATATCTGGCGTATCGGCGGCCTGCGCGGCTGGTACTATATGAATACTCTGTGGGTGATCCGGGGAATTATCGACAAATTCTTCGGAGGGGTTGGCCTACGGAGAGGACGGCGCCACCCGGAAGAACTTCAACCCGGTGACGCTTTGGATTTTTGGCGAGTGATACTTGCGGATAGAGAAGGACGCCGGCTGCTTTTGTATGCAGAAATGAAATTGCCCGGCGAGGCGTGGCTGGAATTCCGATTTGAAGGAACAACTCTGATTCAAACGGCAACTTTCCGCCCACGCGGTTTAACAGGGCGATTGTATTGGTATGGGGTTTATCCCTTACACGTATTGATCTTCAAAGGTATGCTGAAAAGGATCGTAGAATTCAGGGATTGAATTCAGATCTTTCTTCCCATCTTCCTTCTTAAGGTCTCAAGATGTTTTTGATACAGAGGTAAATTTGGATCGGATATTTTTCTTCCCTGTTCGCAGGCAAGTTCACAGTTCTTCAAGGCCAATTCCATTTCATCAAACGCCTCATATGCATCCGCCATGCTGTCGTAGACATTCGCCGATTCGGGGTTTTGTTCAATATTGTATTGAAACACTTTTATTGCTTCGGCAATCCGGATGCGGCGCAAAAGATAATATCCCAGCGCGTTGACCATGCGCTCCGGCGGCTTTATTACGTAACCGAATTTTCCGGACAGCTCCGCATAATGCGCTTCCAATCCCGCCAGGCCTTTATCGACTTCGGCTGCCGGATAAGCCCATCCGGTAAACAACCATTCCAATCCGTCATAGATGGAACGGTGCGGATTCGTAAGATGATTTTCATCCGGCATCGGCCGGTATTTCCACAACAACTCCTTTGGCGCATTTTTTTCCAATAC
>CAZHUW010000272.1:0-3646 GCA_964535295.1 uncultured Bacteroidota bacterium | reverse complement strand
GGCATGTAGTGTCAACGAAGATCGACGATATGCGCCAGCAATTTCTCAACGTCCACTCCGATACCGTTCAGCAGACGGCGATCGCCGTGGATTCCTGTGTGGACCTTCCGCTGGATTATATCCGTCACCATCATATCCATGTCATTCCGCTGAACGTACACTTCGGCGAGCAGGTCTTTATCGACCGGCTGACCCTCACGCCGAAAAAATTCTATGAAAAACTGACGTCATGTCCCGATCATCCTAAATCGTCCCAGCCCACGCCGCAGAAATTCAAAGAATCGTATGAGCGCCTGCTGACGATCTATCCGCAGGTCATTTCGCTGCATCTGTCGTCTAAAATGAGCGGAACATATCAGGGCGCCTTGAGTATCGCCAAGTCGGTGGGCAAAGGAAATATCTACGTCATCGATACGCAATCGGCATCGGTCGGATCGGGCCTGATCGTGCGTGAGATCGAACCGATGATCCATGCCAATGAACCGATCGAGAAGATCCTGGCGCATATCGATCACTGCATAAAGAATATGAGCGTGTTTATCAGCGTACAGACCATGGAATACCTGATCAAAGGCGGCCGCGTCAGTAAAACGCGGGGCGCCATCGCCAACACCCTGAATATCAAACCGATCCTCGGCATCAAGGACGGCGCGGTCGTTCCGATCGCCAAAGCGTTCGGCCACTCCAATGCGCTCAGGAAAGTGATGGAATTGGTTAAGGCGACGGCCAAAGGCAGAAAGAACCTGCGTTTCGGGATCGCGCATGCGAATTCGATCGGTATCGCCGACTGGTACGCCAACGAACTGGTAAAATATTTCGAGATCGAGCGGGATAAGATCCTGATCACCGATGTATCCACCGTGATAGCAACGCATGCAGGTCCCGGCGCTGCGGCGATCGCGGTGCTGAGCGATCCGTAAATACTTTTACCGCAAACGACGCAATGCACACAAAGAATTTTCTTTGTGTTTTTTGAAGGAACATTTTTATTTTGAGAGAAATGATGCGTGTATTTTTGTTATGTTCTTTAATAGGGCTTACCTGTTCACTGCATGCCCAGAAGTTCAGCGATCCGGGTTTAAAGCCGTACATCGAACTGTGGCAAAACGAGGGCGTAGATTCCCTGCGATCGGCTCTGCCTGCCATACTGAAAAAATATCCCAATAAACCTGAAGCGCTATTTCTCCAGGCCGTATTTGAAACGGACGCCAAAAAAGCCAATGCCGTTTACGAAACGATCCTGAAAGATCATCGTCAAAATGTCATCGCGGACGAAAGTTTGTTCCGCCTGATCCAATACGACTACGCCGTAGGAAAATACCGGATTGCTCAGGATCGTGCTAACCAGCTAAAAAGCGAATATCCCGCTTCCCGTTTTCTAAAAAAAGCGGAACAAATGTTTGCGGGGCTTGAGAAAGAGGCGGCGGTTGAAAAAACAGTTGTAGCGGACTCCGAAGCAAATACCAAAACTGTCGGAAAAAAATTTCGCCTCCAGGTCGGCGCATTCGGGCAAATGAAGAACGCGGAAGACCTGAGGGACAAGTTGAAAAATGCAGGCTATACGCCGATCGAATTCTCTGAAAAGACCGTTAACGACAAAAAGCTGATCCTCGTGTGGGTTGGGGCTTTTGGAACTAAAGACGAGGCGGCAAAGACCGGCGACGTCCTGAAAAATAAATTCCAGTTGAACTACACTATCGTTGAAAAATAGACAGCTGATGTGAACTCCTCTCAAACCGAATCCGTCCGCATATTTATAGCCATCGATCTTCCGGCCGAATTGAAAAAAGAGATTACGTCCGTTCAATATCGCCTTCGCCCTCAGCTCTCCCGCGCGCGCGTGAGCTGGGTCAGGCCCGATAATATCCATCTGACGCTGCGGTTCATCGGCGATGTTCCTTCCGCGCGGATCGGCGAGCTGATCCGGTCGTGCGAGGATGTTAAATTAAGGCCGGTATTCGGCCTGCATCTTCACAGCATAGGCTTTTTTCCCAATGCGCGTAAACCGAAAGTATTGTGGTGCGGTTATGAGAATTCCGAAGAGTTAAATGCCGTTCAGCGGCTTGTGGAATACGCGGTCGTTAGGCTGGGGTTTTCGCCGGAAGAAAAAACGTTTGTTCCTCACCTGACGATGGCGCGTATCAAAGAGATCGGATCCAAACCGGCCGCACCTTTTTATGTGGATATGGCCTCGGTCGAAAAAGAGATCAGGAATATACCGTTGTCCGTTCGTCATCCGGTTCATGAGGTCCGGCTGATAAAAAGCGTTTTATCGCCAAAGGGTTCCGACTACACGACATTGCACACGTGGCCATTAAAGAACTGAGTTATGAAGATCATTCTGATCACATCGTACGTTCAAAAATATCAGAAGAAGATCGTTGGCGTGGTAGAACTCGACTCCGGCGAAACACTGAAATTGGAGCCGGATACGATCATGCAGTTCCAGCTGCAGACCGGATTGGAACTCGACGATAAAAAATTACGCGAGGTTCTGGCCGCCGATCAGAAAAGAAAAAGCCTTCAGAAAGCCCTTCATCTTATATCTATACGCCCCCGGAGCGCGGCGGAATTAAAAGACCGGTTCAAACGTGAAGGTTATTTTGACGAAACGATCGAAGAAAGCCTGGATTATTTACAGAAGAACGGGTATTTGAATGACGAACTCTTCGCAGAGCGTTTTGCAAAATCTAAATTACAGAAAAAAGATATCGGTGAGGCCATGCTTCGGTTCGAACTTCACAAAAAAGGGATCTCAAAAACCATTGCAGAAAACGTCATAACCAGGATCTACGGTGAAACACCGGAGCTTGATCTGGCGGTCAAAGCGGGTAAAAAGAAACTTCGTACGATCCGGGCGGCCGATGAGACGTCGAAGAAACGGAAATTATATCAATTTCTTGCCCAGCGCGGGTTCTCAGCCGATGTGATACGGGAAGCGATGGAGAAATTACTATAAAGACAAATACGGTACGTGTATTCAAACATTTAAAGTCTGCTTGTACAAAGAGGTATCAAAATGAATTTACCGGAAGATCGTGATCGCATCTTATCCCGGTTTCGAGAGGGACCGGCACTACTCGAACAAACGGTCAGCAGCCTGCGAGACTCCGAATTGGATTTCAAGCCTTCCACGGGCGGTTGGTCCATTCGACAGATCGTTCACCATATCACGGATGGGGATGAGATTTGGAAATTGGGTATTAAGATGGCCATTGGCAACGAACAAGCTGAATTCTCATTGGGATGGTACTCGTCCCAGACGCAAGATACCTGGGCTGACCGATGGGCGTACAACCGGCGATCAATTGGCGCATCCTTGTCTCTATTGAAAGCCATTCGCGAGCATCTGCTGCAACTTCTGGCAAGCGTGCCGGAAGTCTGGGATCGTGTAGTGGTTGTACGGACACAACAGGAGAAAATTGAACGGGTTCCGGTTGGATTTGTTATTCAGATGCAGACCGATCATTTGTTCCACCATCTCGAACGAATACGTGCCATTGTGCGAGAAAAGGGCGGCACCTGAAAGACAGCTTACACGCTTTCTCACACTGTGCTCTTTATAGACTCTGCTCCATTTGCTTATGAATAAATTCATAGAGGATCAGAAATTCAATGCCTGGTGGGTTTGGGCAATCAGTATGCT
>CAZHUW010000271.1:0-3653 GCA_964535295.1 uncultured Bacteroidota bacterium | reverse complement strand
GATCGAACGTTTGAAAAAGGGGCCCGGAGAATCCGTTGCTACCCCCAGAGATAAATCCATTGCGGTTCTGTATTTTGAGAACATGAGTTCCGATAAAGAAAGCGACTATTTCTGCGCCGGGATCACGGAGGATATCATCACGGATCTATCCAAGACCAAACAATTGAAGGTCGTTTCACGAACCGACGTACTCCCTTTCCGCAATAAAGAGATCAATACGCGTCAGGTCGGTGAAGCGCTCGGCGTCAATTACGTCCTTGAAGGCAGCATCCGCAAAGCCGGGAATAAGATCCGCATCACGGCGCAGTTGATCGACGTACGCGACGGCTTCCATGTGTGGGCCGACCGTTTCGACCGACTCGTGGAAGATATTTTCGACCTGCAGAACGAGGTATCGCAGAAGATCGCCGAAGCTTTAAAAGTCTCGTTCACCGATTCCGAAAAACAACCGCACACACCCAAACCGACCGACGATCTGAGAGCCTACGATTTTTACATGCGCGGCCGCGAATACCTCAATACTCGCGGCAAGAAGATCAACGAGCAGGCCATCCAGATGTTCGAACATGCCCTGACGATCGATCCCAACTTTGCTTTGGCGTATGCGGCGCTGGCGGAGACCTGCGCGAACATGTATCTGTTCTATGACGGCGATCCGCAATGGTTAGGCAGGACGATCCAGATGAATCAGAAAGCCCTGACCCTTCAGCCCGATCTGCAGGAAGCGCAATTCGGCATCGCGATGGTCTATCTGTATCAAAAACGTTTTGCGGAAGCCAAAAAGACTCTGGAACGTATCATTCAAAAAATGCCCGACTCCTACGATGCCGTTCGATGGATGGGCATCATTTCGGACATTATCGGCAATTACGACCAGGCGGTTCAATACTATCAGCAGGCCGCAAAAATAAAACCATACAGTGAGGAACCCTGGATGCATCTTGACATGACCTATCGGCGTATGGGAAATGAGGAGGCTTCCAATGAGGCCGCCCGGAAGATCATCGAGATCGGCGCCCGTAAATACGCGGTAAACCCGGACGATGTACTTACTCTGAGCCGAATGGCGATTCCGTATGCGCGGTTTGGCGACCGGGAAAAAGCGCTCGCAGCCATTCAGCGCGTCATAGAGATCGCGCCGGGCGACGGATTGGCTTTATATAATTGCGCGTGTACGTATACCGGACTGGGCGAAAAGACCGAGGCTCTGCCGGTTTTGCGAAAATCACTTGAGATCGGCGGTAATGTGGTTCGAGAATGGGCCAAGACAGACCCGTATTTTGACTCGCTCCGCGGCGATACGGATTTTGAAACGCTGCTGGCGGAATTTGCTTAACAGACTCTGATTCTTACTGCATGCGTAATGAACCCGGATACCTTGAACTAATGAAAGGAAAATAATGCCTATGATCGGGCAGACCATCTCTCATTACAAAATTCTCGAAAAACTCGGCGAAGGCGGCATGGGTGTCGTCTATAAGGCCCAGGATTCCAAACTGGACCGCTTCGTTGCGATGAAATTCCTACCGCAACGGCTGGCCGATTCGGAACAGGACCGTGCGCGGTTTATACAAGAAGCTAAAGCGACCGCTGCACTCAATCACCCCAACATTTTATCCATCTATGAGATCGATGAACAGGGTGAACATGCATTCATAGTACTTGAATATATCGACGGACAAAATCTAAAAGATTATCTCGCAACCCTCAACACAGGCTCCGGTGTGCCGGTTAAGCAGGCCATAGAGTGGATCAAAGAAATAGCCCATGGATTGAAAGTTGCCCATGATAAGAATATCATTCACCGGGACATAAAAGCTGAGAATATCATGCTGACCAAATCCGGCCAGTTGAAGATCATGGATTTTGGCCTGGCGAAATTCAGAAGCCACGGCACATTGACCAAAGCCGGTACCTCATTGGGTACCTTGTCGTATATGTCACCGGAACAAGCGCAAGGTCTGAAGGCCGATAATCGCTCCGATCTTTGGTCCCTCGGTATTCTCTTTTTTGAGTTGCTCACGGGCGACCTTCCCTTCAAGTCGGAACATGAAGCCGGATTAATGTACCTCGTTGTCAATCAGGATCCGCCCATGCCGAGCGAACTCGACCGGCGGCTCCCGACTTCGCTCGATTCCATAATCATGAAAATGCTTCAGAAAGAGAGAGAAAAAAGATTTCAGAATGTGGATGAATTTCTTGAAGCGCTGACTTCTCTGAACAGCAATTTGGAATCGAAACAAGATACCGCTAAGAAACTCGCCATTGCTGTGCTTCCTTTCACTACGATCGGGGGTGATAAGGAGAATGAATATTTTGGCGACGGTTTGACGGATGAATTGATAGTCAGTCTATCTCAGCTAAATGACTTTGACGTCATCTCACGCACGAACTCAATGCAATACAAGAACACTTCCAAAGACATCAAGACGATCGGGAGAGAACTCGGTATCCGGTATCTGCTCGAAGGAAGCGTACGTAAGTTCCAGGACAATCTGCGGATCACCGTACAGTTCATCGATGTAGAGAATGGCCGCCAGTTGTGGGCGGAATCGTTCAAAGGAAAGATGGAAGATGTGTTCGATATCCAGGAAAAAGTTTCGAAACAAGTCGTTGATGCCCTCATGATCAAATTATCGCCCAATGAGAAAGTCATTCTGACCAAACGATCCACCGTGAATGCTGAGGCGTTCGATTGCTATCTTCGTGCGCGCGAGTTTCTTTATCGCAGAACGAAAAGCAGTCTGCAGTTCGCCATCCATCTCTTTCAGAAAGCGATTGAACTTGATACAAGGTATGCCGCTGCTTATGCAGGGCTTGGAGAATCTTACGCAACGCTGCATTACGATTACGATACAAAGGAGATCTGGGTCGATAAGGCGATCGAATCAAGCCTGAAGGCATTGATGTACGATTCCACCGTTGCCGAAGCGTATGCCGCGCTGGCCATGGCTTACTTCAGCAAGAAGTCGATCCAGGAAGCAGAGACCGCCGCGCGAAAAGCGATCGAGCTCGGGCCGAACATCTTCACCGGATATTGGGTGCTTGCGAGGATCTGTCATGTGATGAATCGTGACCTCGAGACGGTCGAGCTTTTGAAGAAAACGATCGAACTCAACCCCGATTTTCATACGGCCTATGGAGAACTCCGGATGGCCTACGAACGCCTTGGGGACAAAGAAAAAATGAGCGCCATCATCAATGAAATGCTGGATCTCTTCCCTCTCTATCTGTCAAAGCATCCTGACGATGCACGGTCACATATCCATTACGCAACCCAGCTCGCGGTGGTTGGAAGACGCGATGAAGCTTTGGAACAAACAAAGAAAGCGATCGAACTCAGTCCCGATGATCCCTTGATGTTCTATAATGCGGCCTGTGCTTATTCCCGATTAGGTGAAAAAGGGTCAGCAATCGAAGCTTTGCAGAAATCGATCGTGGCGGGACTGGAGGACTATGAATGGATCAAAACCGATCCTGATTTTGACGCGATACGCAATGAGCCCGGATACATCGAACTTATGAAAGGGAAATAGTTTCTATGCTCGGACAAACCGTTTCCCATTATAAAATTTTAGAAAAGGTCGGCGAAGGCGGCATGGGCGTTGTGTATAAAGCCCAGGATATGAATCTTGATAGGTTTGTTGCCTTAA
>CAZHUW010000270.1:0-3658 GCA_964535295.1 uncultured Bacteroidota bacterium | reverse complement strand
TTCCGACGTCATCGGCATGCGCAAAATCTCATAATTGAAATCCCCGTCCGAACATTTGCGGAAATACCGCGGCGCAAGTAGCCTAACGGTATGGCCTTTCTCATGAAGTCCGCGCGCAAGATTATGCGCATAGGTTGCACTGCCGCCGCTCGCAGGCAGAAATTTTAACGCTACAATAAGCACTCGCATGATGAGCCTCCCCGGTTTTTTACTATTAAAAACAGATGTGAATTAAGTTGCTACGAATAGTCTTCTTATCCATAATCAAACATGATGCCATCAATTGTTGCCTGCGTTGAATTACGAGAAGCCTCGGGAATTCTTGTAATTAGGATTTCTGCGGTATCACAAAATCAGCAAGATTTTTCTTTCACCCATGTGAGATTTTTGCCACTAAATTTTTCTGTTCACCGATACCGGAGTGACGACATGAATGACACAGAACCAAATTTTCATTGGCACTCAGGAATTTATTATTTATAATTAATCACCATGTCATTAGGCTGTTTTTCAGGTATAGTTCCATGCCATTCTTTCACCAAGGAGGCCGCTGTGCGTATCATGACCTTTTTTTTGATCGGAATGATCTTAACGTTTGCCGTTCATGCCCAGACCATCGAACAGATGCGGACCAAGAGAAAAACGGTTGCGCTGCTCAAAACGAAATTGTATCCGGAAGAATTTGTCAAAGAAGTCGAGAGCTGGATCGGCACGCCTTACCGTGCCGGAAGCAATAAAAAGAAGATCGGCACGGATAATGTCGGATTTGTGACGGCATTTTATAATAATAATTTCGATGTCACGCTTGAACCCACACCCGGAGAGATCTGGGAAAGCCGGAATGGCAGACGCATCGGATTTAATGAAGAAGACCTCGATCTCGGCGATGTGATGTTCTGGTCCACGCAATCCAACGGCGTGATCGATCATGTCGCGATCTATCTTGATTATGAATACGGTATGATCCACGTGACCTCCGACGGCGTGGTTGAGACTCCGGTCGAGAATTTTCACGGAACCTGCATCGGAGTGAAACGCTACATCGAAATGCCTCAGCATTTTCTCCTGCGCGCAACGGCTGAGATCGTGGCAACCAATACGCCGGTCAAAACGCTGCAGCAGGAAGTGGATAGCTGGGTCGGAACGCCCTATGTATGGGGCGCCGCAAAAAAGAAAAGCGGCTCGGATTGTTCGGGTTTCGTCACGGCCGTGTATCAGAATTTGTTCGGTATCTCCCTTCCACGATGTTCGTATCAGATCTGGGAGGAAGCGATAGGAAAGAAGGTTGGAGCGAATATCGATAATCTATTGGCAGGCGACGTCTTGTTTTTCTCGGAAGGCCAGCGTGTGACGCACGTTGCCATCTACATGGGCGACAAAAAAATGATCCACGCCAAAAATCCGCAGGAGACCCTCGGATACGATCCGCTGACCATGGGATACTACATGAAACGCTTTGTCGGCGCAAAACGTTTTGTGTCGTTTCAGGGAACGGCTTCCGCCGCCGCTACCGCCAAAGAAAAAACCGGGACGGCATCGAAGACCGATGAAAAGGCAAAAGCTGTATCCGGCGGAGATTTCCAGGATAATATCGTTCAAAGTTCGTATTCCACCGACCAGCCGGGCGTTTCTCAGGTAGTCGCTACCGATAACGGCCGGAGCTTATCTATAATCTGGTTCTTCAACGGCGGCCATCAGGAACGTGCCGAAGCGGTTTTAAACGAAGAAGCGGATTATTTGGGCGAACTCGCAAGCACCGACCCCGATGCGAAGTACTATACTTTCTATTACACCTGGCAATCACAGAAATATCGCGGAACGATCATCGCCAGCGACGAACAGACTTATATGAGCGAGATCAATGAGAACCGGAATACCGGCGATATCGATTCATACAAATGGACCCGCGTCTCTAAAAAAGTCAAAGACAAAACAACAGCCGAAGCAAAATCCGGCAAAACCGCCGCGCCGATTGTCAAGCAGGTCAATTACCAGACCGGCAGCGCCTCGTACTACGCCGATAAATATCACGGCCGCCTGACGGCCAACGAAGAAGTCTTCGATATGTACGCCTATACGGCGGCGCACCGAACACTGCCTTTCGGGACCATTCTGAAGGTCACTCATCTTGGAAATAACCGATCGATCAAAGTGCGCATCAACGACCGCGGGCCTTTTATCAAGGGCCGTATCATCGATCTCTCGCTTGCCGGCGCAAAAAAACTGGATATGTTGACGACCGGTGTTGCGGACGTCCAGCTTGATATTTTTGAACCAACGGAACACGAAGATCCTAAAGACGAAACGACCGCAGTTGCGGCCACGGTAAAAACAGAAAAAACGAAGTCCGAAACTGCAGAAACCAAGAGTGATAATGATAAAGTAGAGATCTATAATTTCCAGACCGGAAAAGCATCTTTCTACGGCGAGGAGTTCCACGGAAAGTTGACGGCCAACGAAGAAGTATTTGATATGAACGGGCTTACGGCCGCGCATCGAACCCTGCCCTTCGGCGCGATTCTGAAGGTCACCAATCTGAAGAACAAGAGATCCGTTCAGGTGAAAGTGAATGACAGAGGGCCTTTTGCCGCCGGCAAAATACTGGAACTCTCGCTCGGCGCGGCAAAAAAACTGGACATGGTCAATGACGGCGGCGCCAAAGTCAGGATCGATATTGTCAAGCTGGATTAACTCAATTTATTGAAATAATTCCACAATGTATCCCGACGTTCCATTGACCTGGAAACCATTCGCCGACGAATAATAGAAATTCTGCTCCCGGCGCACATAGGGCGAACTCTCCGATTCAAAGATCACTTTGTAATATCCTTCATTTACTAATTGATCGTTGGTATGATAGCCATTCCAACTGAAATAGTAATCGCCATTTCCATAAGACGTATTTCTGAAAAAAGTGAACCGGTTAGTGCCTCCGCAATCTGAAATAAACATTTTATATGAACCGGTTGAACGGATATGCAGGATGATCTGTAACGTGCTGTTGAAATAGTAACTGTTATCCGATCCGGTACTCGTGACAACGGTCTCGCCTGAGCAACTGCAACCGTCATCCTCGTATGAGCTTTCCTCGTCCGCATAATAGGAATCATCTTCTGTTTCACAACTCCCGTCGTCATTACATCCTTCATCCTCCGAATAATCTTCTTTCGTATTGTCTTCGGATTCGTCGTCTTCGCTGCAGCTCCCATCATCTCCGCAGCCGTCATCCTCTTCTGCCGTGCGAATAAAGCCGGCATGAATGACCGGGGCGGAATTCCTTGGATATTCGCATTTCTTGGCACTCTTTTCAATATGGAAAAATCGTTTCTGTAATGGGTTGATCACTTCATTTCGGAGCCAAAACATTATCTGGGGCCTGAAAAGCATAAAAAAGAAAATAATTAATATGACGCTATTCTGCCGGATGAACCGAACCGCCGTTTTTGACCAAGTTTTCATTTATCCTCCAAATTCATATCTTCGCTTTTAGTAAATTCAATAAACATGCCATAAAGACATTGTCTTAAGTTTTTAAAAAACAAAGTAATAAATAAAACGGCGGCTGTGAATTTTTCATACATTGTGAATATCAAATTTTGAGGTTTTTTTTACATTATTGAGCCTTTATTTGCTTGAATAAAAATACTTATTTGCTTAT
>CAZHUW010000269.1:0-3701 GCA_964535295.1 uncultured Bacteroidota bacterium | reverse complement strand
ATCAGCGGCGATGTGAAGAACGTGCACACGGTGCGTACCGGCATTGAATATATGATGGCGCTGGCAGAATATTATACGGAAACAACGAAGAGAAGTCCCTTAGGTTTTTTTCAGATCGGCGGAGGTATTGCAGGCGACTTTCCGATCTGCGTTGTGCCGATGCTGCACCAGGACCTTCAGCGCGAAGACGTACCGCTGTGGGCCTATTTCTGCCAGATCAGCGATTCGACAACCAGTTACGGTTCTTATTCCGGCGCGGTGCCTAATGAAAAGATAACCTGGGGAAAACTCGGGATCGATACACCGAAGTACATCATTGAATCAGACGCAACGATTGTTGCGCCGCTCATTTTTGCATATGTGTTGGGATGGTAATATCAGCCTAGAATAGCCAGCAGAATGCCCGCAGCAATGGCCGTTCCGACCACGCCGGCAACATTGGGTCCCATGGCGTGCATGAGGAGATAATTGTGCGGATTACTTTCCGGCCGACGTTATGCGATACACGCGCGGCCATGGGAACCGCGGAGACGCCGGCGGAACCGATCAGCGGATTCACTTTTCCGCCGGTCATTCGGTACATTAGTTTTCCGAAGAGCACCCCGCCTACCGTTGAAAATCCGAATGCCACGATCCCGAGCGACAGGATCTTTAGCGTTTCGAGTCTCAAGAACACATCCGCACTCATCGTCATGCCGACGCAGGTACCAAGAAAAAATGTGACAATATTGATCAGCTCGTTCTGCGCCATATTGGTCAGGCGTTCCACCACGCCGCTTTCACGCAGCAGGTTCCCACCCATCAGCATGGCCAGTAGGGGGGCTGCAGGCGGGACGATCAATACTCCGATGATCGTAACGGCCAATGGAAAAATGATGCGGATCTTTTTGGATACGGGTTTGGGCGTTTCCATCACAACGAGCCGTTCCTTTTCCGTGGTCAGAAACCGCATGATCGGCGGTTGAATGAGCGGAACAAGTGCCATATAGGAATAAGCCGATACCGCAATCGGTCCAAGGAGATGCGGAGCTAATTTTAAAGCCAGGTAAATTGCCGTAGGTCCGTCTGCGCCGCCAATAATACCGATAGCGGCTGCTTCATTGAGTTCAAATCCCAGCATGACCGCCATGAGTAGCGCAACGAAAACACCTAACTGCGCTGCCGCGCCCAAAATAAACGTTTTAGGATTAGCAAGAAGAGGCCCGAAATCCGTCATGGCGCCGATTCCCAGGAAAATCAAGGGGGGAAATATCTCCAGTTCGATCCCTTTGGATAAATAATAATATAATCCGCCGATCTCGGAATCATGGGGCGCGTTCAGCAAACCGTTGCCCGGGAGATTGATCAGAAATGCGCCAAGGCCTATAGGCAGGAGCAGGAGCGGTTCAAAGCCCCGTTTGATCGCCAGATAGATCAGTAATATCGCGATCGCAAGCATAAAAACATTGCCCCAGGTCAATGACCAGAAGCCCATGCCGTGAATGAATTTTTCTAAATTCTCAACCATAGTTTACTCGAAGGTGATCAGAATTTGTCCCGCCGTGATCGTGTCGGAAACTTTGACGTGAACGGTTTTGATCTTGCCGTCCTGCGGCGATGCGATGTTCGTTTTCATCTTCATCGCCTCTAAAGTAAAAAGCACGTCGTTTAGTTTTACCGTCTGTCCTTCTTTTACCGGTACCTCCAGCACCACACCGTTAATTGGTGAAGTCAAAGTTTTTTTGCCGGCCGCCGCTTTGGGAGATTTCGGAAGCGGTGTAGAAACAGGCGAGACGTAACTGTTCATCGTGACCACAGGCGAACGGTAGGTCTGCGACGTTTCGATCATTTCGTCATCATGAACGACTTCTACGTCCACTTCATAACGTTTCCCGTTAACGGTTATCAGAAGTTTTTTCATACTTATTTCCTTTTTCGAATTGGCCGCGAGGCCATAATATTTAAACGCCCGGTGACAGCCCATGCATCACCGGATCTATTATCAAGAAAATGGATCTTTCGAATGACGATCGGTTTCTTCATTGCGCTGAAAGCGGCGGCGGAGATCACGGCAACCAGTTCATCATTAACTTCGTCCGGTTCTACTTCTGCTTTTTTGGAGTACGTCAGAATACGCAGGGAATTTATTTTTTCATCGACTGCTTTGATCAACCAGATCATGCCGGCTAATGCGCTTAAAGCGGTAAACACCACAGCCATGCCAGCGGCTAATAATAATAATGCTTCTATAAGTTTTTCGGTCATATGATGCGTGGGATACTATAATGGAATTAGCCCGTGTTTTTTCTGAGGGCGCAGATCGCGTTTATTACGAAGCGACTCCAAAGCCACAGTTAAATAGCCGCGTGTCTGTTTCGGTTCGATCACCGCGTCCACAAGTCCTTTCGAGGCTGCAGCATAAGGGGTACTGAATTTTTCTTTATAGTCCGCGATCAGTTCTTTTCTTTTTTCTTTTGGGTCCGCCGCCGTTTTGATCTCGTTCTTATACAACACGCTCACCGCGCCTTCGGCGCCCATTACGGCAATTTCCGCCGTGGGCCAGGCCGCTACGCGGTCGGCGCCCAGGCTCTTCGCGCACATGGCAAGATATGCGCCTCCGTATGCTTTCCTTACCACGATCGATATTTTTGGAACTGTGGCGGCTGAGAAAGAGAATAGCATTTTTGCGCCGTGACGGATAATACCGCCGAATTCCTGTTCTACACCGGGGAGGAACCCGGGAACGTCAACAAAAGTCACAAGGGGGATATTGAATGCGTTACAAAAACGAATGAATCGCGACGATTTATCCGAGGCATCGATGTCTATAGCGCCGAACTTCTCGATCGGCTGATTGGCAACGATTCCGACCACGCGCCCGTTAACCCGCGCGAAGGAGCAAATGATATTCTTGGCGTAGTGGCTATGCACCTCGAAAAGCGTTCCGGGATCGAATATGCGCCGAAGTATTTCATACATATCGTATGGCTCGCGGGAGTCATCAGGAACGATCATGTTCAAAGCTTCGTCTTCGATCATAAGAAGTGAATCCGTATGTAACGACGGCGGATCTTCAGTATTATTGGTTGGCAAATAACTCAGCAAGGTGTGTGCGATGTGAATGGCGTCTTCGTCGCTGTTGGCAATAAAATGAACATTTCCGCTTGTGGAGGCCTGAGCTGCAGCGCCGCCGAGTTCTTCGGCGGTAATGATCTCGCCCGTGGCCGCTTTGATCACTTCAGGTCCGGCGATGAACATCTGGCCGGTATTTTTAACCATGATGATAAAATCCGTGAGAGCGGGGGAATACGCCGCACCGCCTGCGCAGGGTCCTGCAATAATAGAGATCTGGGGCACCACACCTGAAAGCAGCGTGTTATAATAAAATATTCTTCCATATCCGCGCAAGGAATCCACGCCTTCCTGGATGCGGGCTCCGCCGCTATCGTTGATCGAGATATAAGGCGCGCCGGCTTTGAGCGCCATGTCCATGATCTGGCATATCTTCCAGGCGTGCGTGCCGCCGACACTGCCTCCCATTACCATAAAGTCCTGCGCCGAAGTGTAGACTAATCTTCCGCCGATCGCTCCGAGCCCTGTGACAACGCCGTCGGCCGGTAGATCTTTCTTGTCCAATCCGAACGCTTGCGATTGATGTTCGGCAAATCGGTACAGTTCGTCATAAAACCCCTGGTCGTATAATAATTGAAGCCGTTCACGGG
>CAZHUW010000268.1:0-3705 GCA_964535295.1 uncultured Bacteroidota bacterium | reverse complement strand
ACTCCAATTTTTGATTTTCAGCATGGTGAAATACGATATCTTCATGGTAGTGGCCGACCTGTCATCGATCCTTTTCCTGACGCATAATAAACCGCCGGTGATCTTCCCGACGGCGGATAAGACGATTGCCGAAAATCAAAAATTGGAGTTTAAAGTTCGCGGAATGGACCCCGACGGGAACCCGGTCGGATTTACGGCGAATTTTTTTCCAGAAGGTGCGTCCTTCAGCATTAAAGATACTCTGTTCTCTTGGACCCCGTCATTCGAACAGTCGGGTAAATACGAAGGTATCGTCCTGACCGCCACGGAACAAACGCAAACAAAATTATTCTCGCGTGACACGGTGACCATCACCGTGACCAATACAAACCGAGCACCGTCGCTGCCGTTAACTGGCAATTATACGGTTGATGAAAATAAAGAATTGGTCTTTGCGATCAATAAACCGTCGGATCCCGACGTGGAAGATGACGGTAAATTGAAAGTATCGGCCGTGAATCTTCCCGAAGGCAGTACTTTTGGAAGTAAATTAGAAGAGACATCCCTGGATTTTAAATGGATCCCTACCTACGAACAATCGGGAACCTACACGGTCAGTTTTGTGGTGACCGATGCCGGCGGCTTGACCGATACGAAACAATCGGTAGTCACCGTCAATCACATCAATCGTCCGCCGATATTTGCCGACCTTGCCGCGGCTTTCACAACGGATGAGAATACACAGCTGGCATTTACCGTGCAGGCCTCCGACCTCGATAAAGAAGATGCCGGTAAACTGGAATACGCAGGATTTAATCTGCCTGCCGGCGCAGCGTTTGACAAAGCAGCGCAGACGCTGACATGGACGCCGACCTACGATCAATCCGGTAAGTATGAAGGCGTATATTTTATCGTCAAAGATCCCGGCGGATTGTCCGATACGGTTTACACAGCTATTACCGTAAATCATGTTAACCGTCCTCCTTTTATTGCCAGCGTGACGCAGCAGCAGGTGGACGAAGTAAAAGTGTTGTCTTTCAAACTAAGCGCCGCCGATGCGGACGTTGAAGACGACGGTAAGGTCACGATCAAAGCAACGAATATTCCGGAAGGCGCAACCTATCAGGAAGCAACGAAGACCTTTACGTGGACACCTACTTACGACCAATCCGGCGATTATACCGCCGTCTTTACGGCAACGGACGGCGCAGGCGCAACGGATGAATTATCCGTTGCGGTGAAAGTCATGAATATCAATCGTCCGCCGGTGATCGCAGCCATCACGCCTCAGGCCGTTGATGAGAATAAAGAATTCGTTCTGGTAGTGCCGGAAGCAACGGATCCCGATAAAGAAGACGTGGGCAAATTGACCTATACCATCGAAGGATTGCCGCAAGGGGCGACGTTCGACGTCGCATCGCGTACGGCCAAGTGGACGCCTACATACGAACAGTCGGGCGTTTACGACGGAATCAAAGTGACCGTCAAAGACGTTCTGGGCCTGACCGCTCCGACAACCTTCAAAATCACAGTCAAACACATCAACCGCGCACCGTCACTCGATGCCGTTGCCGATCAGGTTGTAGATGAAATAAAGCCGCTGCAGTTCCGCGTGAAAGGCAGCGATCCGGATAAAGAAGATGCCGGCAAACTCTTGATCACGGCCGAGAATCTTCCGACCGGCGCCACGGCACAAGTGTACGAAGGTGTGATGGTATTTAACTGGACCCCGACGTATGAACAGTCCGGCGAGTACAATGTAACTTTCAAGATCACCGATCCGGATAAATTGGTTGACTCCAAAGTTGCCAAGATCGTGGTAACGAATATCAACCGTCTGCCTAAACTTGCCGTGATTGCAGCAGCAACGGGTGACGAGAATAAAGCAGCCAGCTTTACCATACCGGCTGCGGAAGATCTTGATAAAGAAGATGCGGGTAAACTGGTTTATTCCGTCGAAGGTTTACCGGAAGGCGCCACGTTTGATGCCTCTTCACGCGTGATATCCTGGACGCCGACGTATGATCAGTCCGGTGCCTATTCGGTCAAAGTTACGGTTACCGATGTCTTGGGCGGCAAAGACACCAAGAATCTGGATATTAAGATCAATCATATCAACCGTCCGCCGGTGATGAATCAGGTTGCGGCGCAGTCTGGCGACGAAGGTCAAAAACTTTCATTTAATGTCGAGGTCTCCGATCCGGACAAAGAAGATCAGAATCGTATGACCGTGACGGCAGAAGGTACTCCGCAGGGAGCCGTATTTAATGCGCAGGCGCGTTCATTCACATGGACGCCGACATTTGATCAGGCCGGCGAATATAAGGTCACGTTCAAAGTTACTGATGCCTCCGGGCTCAGCGATACAAAGACCGCAACGATCACGGTGAAAAATGTGAACCGTAAACCGGTTTTGGGACAACTGGCCAATCAAAAAGGAACCGAAAATCAGGCGATCACATTTACGGCTACGGCTACCGATCCGGATAAAGAAGATGCGAATAAGTTGACGTTCTCTGCCGACGGTCTGCCTGACGGCGCATCGTTTAGCGGTGGAAAATTCACATGGACACCGAATTACGATCAGGCCGGGGATTATACGGTGACCGTCAAAGCCAAGGACGGCGAGGGCTTGGAGGATTCTAAAGCCGTTACGATCTCTGTGAGTAATGTGAACCGCGCGCCGAAGCTAGGCGGTCTATCAAATCAAAGCGCAAAAGAGGGCGAAACGGTCAGTTTCAGCGCTTCAGCTTCCGACGAAGATAAAAATGATAAGTTAACATTCTCCATGACCGGCGCGCCTGCGGGAGCCGCAATGTCGGCAGACGGCAGTTTCTCATGGACTACGGCCGTTGGACAGGCGGGAACCTATACGATCACCGTAAAGGTTACGGACGGAACGGCATCGGATACAAAAACTTGCACAATCACGGTTAACAAAGCGCAGTAAGAAAACAACTAAATAAATTATTTAACCGCAAAGATCGCTGAGCAACCAAAGTTATTTAACTTTATAAACTTTGCGTCCTTTGCGGTTAATTTTTTTTCAGAGGGCAAGGTAGGAAAAACGCTGAAGAGTGAACTCAAATCCTCTAATTAAGATAAAAACTAAAACCCCGTCCTGATCATCAAGACGGGGTTTTTTTATAGATTATTTTTCTAAATTTATTCTATCAGCATCGCATCGCCGAAACTGTAAAAGCGGTAACCGTCTTTCATTGCTTTTTTGTAAGCTTTGAAGATCAGTTCTTTATCTGCAAAAGCGCACGCGAGCATGAGCAGCGTGGATTCGGGTGTGTGAAAATTGGTCACAAGTTTATCAACGATCTTGAATTCGTACGGCGGATAGATGAATTTGTCCGTCCATCCGCGATGCGGCTTGACGCGGTTGAGCGAGGTAACGGCGCTTTCAATACTGCGGATCACGGTCGAACCGACGGCGATCACTTTCCCGCCGTTATCTTTGGTTTGATTGATCGCGCGCGCGGTGATCTCAGGGATCTCAAAATATTCCGAATCCATTTTGTGGCGCCCCAGATCTTCGACGGCAACTTTTCGGAAAGTGCCCAGTCCGACGTGCAGTACAAGCGGCACGATCGTGACGCCTTTGCGCTTTAGTTTGGAAATAAGTTCTTTAGTGAAATGGAGGCCTGCTGTAGGCGCAGCAACGGAACCGCGCGTTTTGGCAAATACCGTCTGATAATCCGTTTTGTCGCTTTCTTCCGG
>CAZHUW010000267.1:0-3785 GCA_964535295.1 uncultured Bacteroidota bacterium | reverse complement strand
GAACCGAACACGAGATCAACGCGGGTGCCCGTCCACTTGACCTCACCTGTAGCGCGATCGCGGCCTTCGTACACATTCTTAGTGCCGGAAGGTTTCCATTCTGTGCGCATGTCGAGCAAATTCACAAAAAAATCATTGGTGAGCGTTCCCGGCTGCTTGGTGAAAACGCCGTGTTTGGCATTTCCATGATTCACATCCAGAACGCGTAACCCGCCTATAAGAGCCGTCATTTCCGGAGCGGTCAGAGTCAGCAATTGCGCTTTGTCAATCAAAAGTTCCTCTGCAGACACAGAATAGTCGGCTTTCTGGTAATTCCTGAATCCGTCCGCGGCCGGCTCGAGTACGGCGAAGGACGCAACGTCGGTTTGATCCTGCGATGCGTCCGTACGGCCCGGTGAGAAAGGAACGGTGACATCATGGCCGGCATTTTTCGCGGCTTGTTCTACGCCCGCGCATCCGCCAAGTACGATCATATCGGCGAGGGAAATTTTCTTTTTACCGGAGGATTTATTGAAATCCTTTTGGATCTTCTCCAGTTTTGCCAGAACGATCTTCAATTGCTCCGGCTGGTTTACTTCCCAATCCTTTTGAGGAGCAAGACGGATACGCGCACCGTTTGCTCCGCCGCGTTTGTCGGAACCGCGGAAAGTGGAAGCGGAAGCCCAGGCCGTCGAGACCAACTGCGATACGGTCAGACCGGAGGCGAGAATTTTCTTCTTGAGAGCGGCGACGTCCTTGTCGCTGACCAATTTGTGTTTGGCCGCCGGTAAAGGATCCTGCCAGATCAGTTCTTCTTTAGGCACTTCTTCGCCGAGGTAGCGCGAACGGGGTCCCATATCGCGATGGGTCAGCTTGAACCATGCGCGGGCAAAAGCATCGGCAAATTCCTTTGGATTCTGGTGAAATCGGCGGGAGATCTTTTCGTAGATCGGGTCCATGCGCATCGCCATATCCGCGGTGGTCATCATCGGGCGGTGTTTTGTGGAAGGGTCGTGAGCGCCTGGAACCATGTCCTTTTCCTTCACGTCCTTAGCCAGCCACTGCCACGCGCCTGCGGGACTCTTGGTCAGTTCCCATTCATAACCAAACAGCATGTCAAAATATCCGTTATCCCATTGGATCGGATTCGGCGTCCATGCGCCTTCAATGCCGCTCGTGATCGTGTCGTCGCCTTTGCCGCTGCGGAATTTACTGATCCAGCCAAGGCCTTGCTCTTCGATCGGCGCGCCTTCCGGTTCGCGGCCGACATTGGATTCAAGACCGGCGCCGTGCGCTTTACCGAAAGTGTGACCGCCCGCAGTAAGCGCAACGGTTTCTTCGTCATTCATGGCCATGCGCGCGAAGGTTTCGCGAATATCGATAGCTGACTTGAGCGGATCCGGTTGTCCGTTGGGCCCTTGCGGATTCACATAGATCAAGCCCATTTGGACCGCGGCGAGAGGGTTCTCGAGATCTCTTTCACCGGCGTAACGTTTGTCACCCAACCATTCGGTCTCGGTACCCCAGTAAATATCTTCTTCAGGTTCCCACACGTCTTCACGTCCGCCTGCGAATCCGAAGGTTTTGAAACCCATGGATTCCAGCGCACAATTGCCCGCGAGGATCATAAGATCGGCCCATGAAATTTTGTTGCCGTATTTCTGCTTTATCGGCCAGAGAAGACGGCGTGCTTTGTCGAGGTTGGCGTTGTCCGGCCAACTGTTAAGCGGCGCAAAACGCTGAGTGCCGCTTCCGGCCCCGCCCCGGCCATCGCCGATACGGTACGTGCCGGCGCTATGCCAAGCCATTCGTATGAAAAGGCCGCCATAGTGACCGTAATCGGCCGGCCACCAGTCCTGAGAATCGGTCATCAGCGCGTAAAGGTCTTTTTTAATGGCCTTCAGATTTAGCTTTTTGAACTCTTTGGCATAATTGAATTTCTTGCCCATAGGATTGGACAATGTGGAATGCTGATGAAGAATTTTAAGATTTAACTGGTTCGGCCACCAGTCACGGTTCGATGTGCCTCCGCCTGCATGCACCGGACACTTGCTTATTTCGCTCATAAGGTATTCTCCTTTCTTTTTCTGGATGAATTCATGATAGTAAAATTTACGATTTGTGTTCGCAAAGGGCTATTGAGAATCAATTTAATAAATGGTTCAAGACTTGTATTTCGGGTAAGGTTCTGCAAAATATACGCAATTGCATTTATAAATCAAATTGATTATTCTTATCTATAAATAAATTTTATCTATAATTCAGATGACGCTATTACAACTTTCATATATTGTGGCGGTCGATAAGCACCGTAGTTTTTCGAAGGCGGCAAAGGGATGTTTCGTAACCCAGCCGACCCTGAGCATGCAGATCCAGAAATTAGAAGAAGAGCTGGGTATTCTGATCTTTGACCGTGGTAAGAAACCCATTGCCGCTACCGAGATCGGGAAGGTCATCATCGAACAGGCGCATACGATCCTGCACGAAAGCGAGAAGATCAGGCAATCGATAGAAGCAGAAATGACCGAGATCACCGGGCTGTTCCGCGTAGGAATTATTCCCACACTCGCGCCGTATCTGCTGAATTTGTTTCTGCAAAATTTTATGACCAAGCATCCCAAGGTTGAACTGGTCATCGAGGAGTTACAGACAAAGGAGATCGTTGAAAGACTGGTGACGGATAAGCTTGATGGCGGGTTGCTGGCCACGCCGTTGCATCAAAAAAATCTGTTGGAGCGTCCTTTATTCTATGAGCCGTTCGTGGCCTATGTTTCAGAGGCGCACCGGTTAAATTCCAGGAAAAAAATTAACGTCGGCGATCTGCAGTTATCCGACATGTGGCTTTTAACGGAAGGGCATTGTTTTCGCGGGCAAACGGTAGCGCTTTGCAAACAAAAGCGGCCCGATCATGTGCGCGGAAAAGGTTCACTCAAATTTGAAAGCGGGAATTTGGATACGTTACGCAAGTTGGTTGAACAGAATTACGGGATGACCCTTTTGCCTTATCTGGCCGTACGGGAGCTTTCCGCAGAAAAGAAGAAATTATACATGCGCGAATTTCTCTCGCCGGTGCCCAAACGAGAGATCAGTCTGATTTATAATCGCTCATACGCAAAAAAGAAAATGCTTGATGTTTTTGCCCATGAGGTCATGTTTTCTGTTCCGGCCGAATTACTCGAAAAAGAAAAAAGCTCCGTCATAAGCCTGCCCAAAACATGATATCAATCATATTGACTTTTCTTTTTAGATCGCTTATATTTCGTTAATTGACGAAATGATCAGAAAGAATCATGAATAAACTAAAAGACAAAGTTAACATTTTCAAAGCATTGTCCGATCCAAATCGATTGCGGATCCTTAAAATGCTTCAGATCAAGGATCTCTGCGTATGCGAGATCACAGATGTTTTAGGTTTAGCTCCTTCAACGGTATCCAAACATTTGAGCCTGTTGCGCGACGCCGGATTTATAAATGAAGAAAAGGACGGTAAATGGGTCAATTATATGCTGAATAGGAAACCATCCGATCCGGCTTCGGCATCGTTGATTTCCATGATGCATGTTTTGCTCGAAGATGTTGAGATGATCCAAAAAGACCGCAAGGCTGTGGAAACGGTTGATAGAGCGGTTCTGTGTAAATAAATTTTTTTCTCAAACGTTTCGTTATATGACGAAACAACGAAATGAAAGCTCGTTTTATGAATTGGCGCGAAGAATACAAGAAATTATTATGGCTGGCCGGCTTTTTTCTTGCCGCTTATTTTATGCCGATTGGCAATACGCGATTTGACAATGCGGTGTATGACG
>CAZHUW010000266.1:0-3792 GCA_964535295.1 uncultured Bacteroidota bacterium | reverse complement strand
ACACCACGTGGTCTTCGGGATGTATATACCAAACGGGAAAATCGGAAAATTGCTCGAACATGTTCTTTTCAATGCGATACGATCCGTCTTGCTGACGTTCGCCAAAAATAAGAATATTCTTTTCCGGCGCGATCTGTACCGCTACTACCCACACGTTTCCCGCGGGATCAGGATACAACTGATCGACGCCGTGAGAACCGTCGGTTAGCTCGATCCCGAACGTCGAATCGGCAACAAACTTTTGAATCGATTCGTCAAACTTCATTAACTTTTCGTCGGAACTGAAATAGATTTTATTTGAAACTGATTGAACACGTATACCTCCCGGCACCAGCCCGTGTTTCTCACCGAATCTTTCAACACGAACGTTTTCCAGTGGTTTTTGAATATCAATAATGACACGTAACACGCCCTGAGAGCGTGTCCCAAGCCAAAGGTTGCCGTCATCATCTTCAACAATCGTTCGGATCTGTTCCGTGATCCCTGGAAAAACGCCTGCATCGCTCCATTTACCGTTTTTATAACGCAGAAGATCTAAGCCTTCTTTAAGGCCTGCGTAAATAAGATTAGAATCGATCTTTGATCGATACAAAAATGCCGAACGGCGGGAGGTGATGCGTGTCGCACGGTCTTCAATCAGGAAAACGCCGTCGCCCGTTGCGGCAAGAAGATCTTTTCCCGCGGCCAACAGGTGCAATGCGAGCTCAGGATTGCCGGGAACTTCCTCAAAAAAAGGCAGGTCTGATTCATTGACGCGTCTACGTAATCGGCGTACGCCGTAATTTGTTGCGGCGTACAATGTGTTATTTGCGCGCAGGATCGCATCCACTGTAGCGGTCAGCTGATGTTTTTCATTGAAGAATGAGACCGGCGATGCGATGGAAACCCGTGAGATACCGTTATTCGTCGGTAACCACAAGTTCCCGTTCTTATCGCTGTAAAATTGTTTGATGTCGTTGCTTTGAAGTCCGGTTTTTTTATTTATTAGCTGAACAACAGCACCTGAAGAATCTAATATAAAAACGCCTTCGCGTAAGGTTGTTATCACAAAACGACCATCCGGCAACAATCCGCTGTGATGAGGAAGACTTTGCAGTATCAGCCTGTGCAGATCGCCCGTCATCGGCGTGATCGTGTTCCCATCGTCGATCAGGTACCCTTTGCCGGGTTCTTTTATTAGCCAGGCATTTTTTCGATACGGCCACATTGAAAAAAGCGGTTTGTGGACAAATTTCTGCCCGTTCACAACCAAGGTTAACGAATCATTGATGATCGTTTTCATTCCCAATGATTCGTCCATAACAAATATTTGATCGTTGATAAAATCCCAATTTGTGAACTGTGATTCCGGTTTCCATACCTTGATCCTTTGGCTATCCCACCGGAAAACAAATTTCGCGCTGACAAAATAAACCCCGTCCTGTTTTATAAATATCTCCCAAACATCGGCAAAGGATCTGTAATTTTGTGGCACTTGGGTCAATAAAGAAACAAAACGTATTACGCCGATCGAATCCGATTGCAAATAGCCTAATTGCCCGTACCCGCCAACATAGATCCTGCCTGTACTATCCGCGGCTAAAGAACGAACCAAGCCTCTGTTGGGCATGCCGATAAGTTTCCAATTCACGCCGTTATAGGACAATACGCCGTAAGAATTTGCAAAATACATGATGCCGTCCCGGCCTTGTACTGCGTCCCAATTCTGCGGCGAGGCGCTGTATTCTTTAGGCGAATAGTTCCTGATGTGAGGCAGGCCCTTTTCGTTTTGTGCAAGCAGGGTCGTTGCCGTACAAAAAAATTCTATACGGCAAAGCATTATTATTGAGAAAATACGATATACCATAACGATGAATTATAAAATGACTGACTTTGTTTTACGATGGGGTTGCCCGGATCGGAGGAAAAAGAACTCTCAATTATATGTGTAATCACATTATAAATCAAGAATTCAATACATACCGGATGTTTAATTGTCCTTGAATTTCCATCATTATTTTGATATTTTCCTCCACTTAAGTTTTTACCAATCACTCCCGTTTCAGCGCAATTATCGAATGAAAAAGATCGCAGTTATCCCTGGCGACGGCATCGGAAACGAAGTTACCAATGAAGCAAAGAAAGCCATTCTTGCTACGCATACACGGAAACCCTTGGATATAGAAATGGTAGAAATGGATTACGGTGCGGATAAGTATCTCAAATCCAAAGTGACCATGCCTGAGGAACAATATGAGGATTTTCGAAAAAATTATTCGGCGATCCTGATGGGCGCGTTCGGAGACCCGCGAGTACCCGGAAATGAACACGCCAAAGATATCCTGCTCGGAACAAGATTCAAACTCGATCTCTATGTGAACTTTCGGCCTGTAAAACTTCTAAATGAGAAATTCTGTCCGCTGAAAAACAAGACCGCGAAAGACGTTAATTTTACCGTGTTTCGCGAGAACACTGAAGGCGTTTACGTCGGCATCGGCGGCATTTTCAAAAAAGGGACCCCCGACGAAGTGGCCGTTCAGGAAGAAATCAATACCCGCAAAGGTGTGGAACGCATCATTCGTTATGCATTCGAGTTCGCGGCCAAGAACAGCCTGAAAAAAGTTGCAATGGCTGACAAAAGCAACGCGATGCAGTACGGACATAACTTGTGGTACCGTTGTTTCTTTGAGGTTGCCAAAGAATATCCGGCCATTCAGGCGAAACATTTTTACATCGATGCACTTGCCATGATGATGATACGCAATCCGGAAGAATTCGAAGTGATCGTAACCAACAATCTTTTCGGCGATATCATCACGGACATCGGCGCGCAGTTACAAGGCGGCATGGGCCTAGCCGCCTCAGGAAATATCAACCCGTCGGGTGTTTCTATGTTCGAACCTGTTCACGGCAGCGCGCCGGATATTGCTGGAAAGAATCTGGCAAACCCTGTGGCCGCGATCCTAACAGCAGAAATGCTTCTCCGTCATTTGGGTTATAACGATAACGCCGATATGATCGACCGTGCGGTGCGTGTGGCGATTCAGAAAAACAAGCTCACACGCGAACTCGGCGGAGAGCTCGGTACGAAAGAATGCGGCGATTTCATTTGCGAAGTGATTAAGCACGGTTCCTGATTTAATATTTTCCAATTTAAAATTCAAAATTCAGAATTTGTATGATCATAGTCACCGGCGGAGCCGGATTCATCGGCAGCGCAACCGTCAAAAAACTCAACGACAGCGGGATCGAACAGATCCTTGTTGTGGATAATCTCGGTTCTTCCAATAAGTGGAAGAACCTGGTTGGAAAAAAATTCTCCGATTATATTCACAAAGACGAATTTATCAAGCTGATAGAAAATCAAGCTAACTTTGCAGACACTGATGCCGTGATACATTTCGGCGCCTGTTCCTCTACGACCGAACAGGATGCCGATTATCTGATGCGGAATAATTATCACTATTCCCGTACGCTGGCAGAATGGGCTCTTGCACGGAATATTCGTTTTATTTATGCCAGCAGTGCGGCAACCTACGGAGACGGCGCTTTAGGGTTCTCGGACGATGACGAAACAAGTAACAAGATCCGTCCGCTCAATAAGTACGGATTCTCCAAACAACTCTTCGACCTTTGGGTATTGAATAACAATCTCGCCGGGAAGGTCACAGGACTTAAATTCTTCAATGTCTTCGGCCCTAACGAATACCACAAAGGCGATATGCGGAGCCTGATATATAAGGCCTTTTTCCAGATCAAAGAAACCGGGAAAGTCCGGCTTTTTAAATCGTATCGCGACGACTATGCCGACGG
>CAZHUW010000265.1:0-3857 GCA_964535295.1 uncultured Bacteroidota bacterium | reverse complement strand
ATAAAATATAGACCGGGCACTTTCTTGGACTCCATCGTTTTGGATGATAGATCACCGGTATCAATTCCGCCGCAGGTTACTTCCGCTTTGTCATACCCTTCCGTTCCGGCCGGTATAACTTCCCAATGATGTATCAACTCTGCCGTCTTTCTCAGTTCTTTATCGTTGTATTGATAAATCGGCTTTATCAAGAATTTTTGTTTACAGAATTTCTCAACGAAACGCTTGGGTAAAAATTGCGAAAGAAAATTATCAAGGTGGATGCGGCTTTGAGCGTTTGACTTCAGAATAGCGTAAACATCTTTATCCGGAAGAAGGTTGATTTCGATCGCGTTACCTTCACGCCAATAAGAGGAGATCTGCAATATGGCCGGCCCGCTCAGACCGCGATGGGTAAACAAAATGTTTTCCCTGAATACGGTACCGTTACATCGGACCTCCGCATCAACGGAAACTCCGCTGATACTGCCGAATACCGAGAGAAAATGTGTATCGCAAGTTAACGGCACCAAACCCGGTCTCGTCGGGACGACAGCAAGGCCGAATTTTTTTGCAACTCGGTAAGCAATGTCCGTAGCGCCCATCTTGGGAATAGACAACCCGCCCGTAGCAATAACGACAGAATCGGAGAGAAATAGGCCGCGGTTTGACGTTACAGCAAAGGCCTGATCCTTTTCTATGCGCGAGACGCTGCAATTCAACATTATCTCAACGCCAACCACATCACATTCCTTTTGCAGCAAAGCAACGATCTCCCGTGCACTGCGGTCGCAGAATAACTGACCTGCCTTTTTTTCATGATAGGCGATCCTGTGTTTTTTAACAAGCCGTATAAAATCGTTGGGTGTGAACCTCGCCAAAGCCGATTTGCAGAAATGTTTATTTTCTGATATGAAATTCTTTGGTTCGGAATACAAATTGGTGAAATTGCATCGTCCGCCGCCCGAAATTAGGATTTTACTTCCGATCTTTTCCGCATGTTCAAGGACGGTCACTTTATGCCCGCGTTTCCCGGTCTCGATAGCACACATAAGACCCGCGGCCCCTGCGCCGATGATGATCACGTCCGTTTTTATAGCCGCCATGATAAAAGTGTATTGAAATACTAGCCCTAAAGAAGTAGATTGACTCAGATCAATATGTTAATTTTTTCTGTCGTAATCTATGAAGATTTTTTTGTCTGTTTATTTGTGTTTCTTATTTACGGGATGCCGGCCTGATGCGGCCATGATGACAACCGATCTTCCTGCTAAAACCGAAGGTGTTTTCAGGATCGCTTTCGGTTCGTGTAACAAGCATAACCGGCCAAACCGTCTTTGGAAACATATCATTCAAAGTAATCCCGATGTCTGGGTATGGCTGGGCGATGTGATCTATGCCGATACTGAGAATATGAACCGAATGGCAAGGAAATATCAATTGCAGAAAAACAATCCGGATTACCGCGAACTCCTGAAAACAGTACCGGTCATCGGCGTTTGGGACGATCATGATTACGGGAAGAACGGCGCAAACAAGTATTATCCGCGAAAAAAGGAAAGTCAGCAATTGTTTCTCGATTTCATCGACGAACCGGCTGACAGCCCGCGAAGGAAACAGGAAGGAATTTACGCTTCTTACCTTTACGGCAACGACGGCAGACAGGTAAAGATCATTTTACTGGATGAACGCTACTTTCGCGACCGTAAGGGAGAAAATACAAATATTCTCGGAGAAGCCCAGTGGTTATGGCTTGAGAAGGAGCTAACCCATAACCCGGCTCAGGTGACACTGATTGGGTCTTCAACGCAGATAGTGGGCCGGGATCATTTTCACGACTGTTGGGCCAAATTTCCTAAGGAAGAAAAACGACTTTTCGAACTGATCAAACAAACCGGATCAAAGAACATGGTCGTGCTTGCCGGGGACCGTCATTTCGGAGAAATTTCGAGATTCACCGATGCACCCAGTGGTTTTCCGCTGTATGAAATAACATCGAGCGGTATGACGCATTCCAAAAGCGGTTTTTGGCAGAATTTATTTAATCTGGAGCGCAACCGCTACCGCATCGAAGGACCTTTCTACGGTATTAATTTTGGTGTTGTCGACATCGATCTTGAAACAAATAGGATCATGTTTTATGTGTGCAACAAATACGGAAAGGTTCAACTGAAGCATGAGATACATGTATCGGAAATTAAATCCGTAGATTCATCCAAAACAGATTGATACTATGAACAAAATTGAAATTCGAAACGCAAAGCCGGAGGATATTCCGGTGATCTTATCCTTCATCAAGGAACTTGCTCATTATGAAAAGCTGTCTCATGCGGTGGTGGCAACGGAAGAACTTTTGCGAGAACATTTGTTCGGCAAAAGCCCGAAAGCAGAGGTCGTGATTGCTTATTGTGATGAAGAAGCAGTAGGATTTGCTTTGTTCTTTCACAACTTTTCTACCTTTGTCGGCAGGCCCGGGCTTTATCTTGAGGATCTTTTCGTCAGGGAATCCATGCGCGGAAAAGGAATCGGCAAATCCTTGCTTATCCACCTTGCCAAAATTGCCGTCGATCGAAAGTGCGGTCGATTTGAATGGGCGGTTCTGGATTGGAACTCACCCGCGATCGAATTCTACAAAAGCCTTGGGGCCGTTCCTGTCGACGACTGGACGATTTTCCGGGTTACTGGTGAAGCCTTGTATAAATTATCGAATCTGAAATAATTTTACGGAAGGTTTGAAACATGAAAGCAGGTTGGACCTTAACCGGGAGAAAAGCGCTCATCACCGGCGCGACCAAAGGCATTGGGAGAGCTATTGCAGAAGAATTCATGGAACTGGGTGCAGAAGTCACTGTTGTGGCACGAAACGCCATAGCGACCGCAGACATTGTAAAATCATGGAATGAAAAAGGCTTTAGGGTTGCGGGGATTTGCGCCGATGTCAGTCTGGATGAGGACAGGGCCAGATTGTTCGGCGAACTGGAGAAGAAATGGCCTCAATTTGATATTCTTGTAAATAACGTCGGGACGAATATCCGCAAAAAAGCCATTGATTATTTACCGGATGAATACGACCGGATCCTGGATACCAATATGCGGTCGGTCTTTGATATTTGCAGACTATCTCATCCATTCCTGAAACGATCCGGCTCTGGAAGCGTGGTCAATATCTCATCGGTCGGCGGACTTACCGCACTGCGGACCGGTGCAGTATACGCTATGACCAAGGCTGCCTTGGTCCAGTTATCCAAGAACCTTGCTATCGAATGGGCGTCCGACGGTATTCGCGTCAACACCATTGCCCCTTGGTACATCCGTACTCCTTTGGCTGAAACCGTACTTAAAAACCCCGAATACCTGCAGTCCGTTCTGACGCGTACACCGATGAATCGTATCGGCGAACCGCATGAAGTTGCGGCTGCGGCTGCCTTTTTATGTATGCCCTCAGCATCTTATATAACCGGTCAATGCCTCGCTGTTGACGGCGGGTTCAGCATCTTTGGCTTTTAAAATCCAATTTCAGGCCAAATTGATCCTTTTTTAAGCCAAAAGCCGGTCTTTTTCCCCCTTCTTTTGTAAGCCTAAACATTAAAAAAATCCTTGATATATAACGATTTATAAACTATATTTTTTTTTAAACTGGGTTTTTATATCTGAAATTTTGTCAGTAAAAAATTATGACACAATTGAGATCGACAGAAGGGAAACTTATCGTTTTTAGCGCGCCATCCGGAACCGGGAAAACTGCGATCAAAAACGCTCTCGTGAAAAAAGACCCAACTTTGGTCTTTTCCATTTCTGCAACAACACGTGCAAAACGGGACGGCGAACATGACGGAAAAGATTATTATTTCATTACGGCAGCCGAATTCAAGGACCAT
>CAZHUW010000264.1:0-3971 GCA_964535295.1 uncultured Bacteroidota bacterium | reverse complement strand
ATCATCGTTCCTCCAGAAGGTTTTTTGAGTGCGGCAAATAAACTCTGCAAAGAAAACAACGTTCTCTTTATTGTAGACGAAATTCAATCCGGCCTCGGACGGGCAGGAAAACTTTTCGCCTATATGTATGAAGACGTTCAACCCGACGCGATCATTGTCGGCAAAGCCTTGTCCGGCGGTTATTATCCTGTGTCGGCTGTTCTAGCTAAAAAAGAAGTACTGGGCGTATTCAATCCCGGCGATCACGGCAGCACCTTCGGCGGTAATCCGCTCGCCTGCGCGATCGCGCGCGCTTCATTGGAAGTTCTGGTCAAAGAAAAACTCGTCAAGAACTCAGAAAAAATGGGCGCTTATTTCATGAAGAAATTAAAGTCCATCAAAAGCCCGCACATCAAAGATGTTCGCGGCAAAGGCCTCTGGATCGGGATCGAATTAACCACGCCGGCCCGTCCATTTTGCGAGCAGTTAAAAGCCGAAGGCGTCCTGTGCAAAGAGACCCATGATCTGACGATGCGTATTGCACCGCCGCTCGTGATCACTAAAAAAGAGATCGACTGGGCGTTTGAGCGCATCAAGAAAGTATTAGAAGGATAATACAAACCGCAAAGGGCGCTAAGTTCGCAAAGTTTTTTTTATAATGTTTTTTTAAAATTATCTTTGCGCTCTTTGCGTCCTTCGCGGTTAACAAGGTATTTATGAATAAACTAGCCGTAGTGGCTCTCGGGGGCAACGCCCTTATCCACGATAAACAAAAAGGGACGATCGACGATCAGGAACACAACGTATACGAAACGTCCCTGCATCTCGTTGACCTCATCAAAAAAGACTACCACCTCGTCATCGGCCATGGCAACGGCCCGCAGGTCGGCAATATTATGCTGAGCAATATGGCGGGTCTGAAACTTTTCGATCTGCCGGACATGCCGCTGGATATTGACGTTGCCTATTCGCAGGGATTCATCGGTTACATGATCGAACAGCAGTTAGAAAACGCTTTGGTGGCGCTCGGGATACAAAAAGAGATCGTGACATTGGTTACGCAGGTGCTCGTCGACAAAACCGATCCGGCTTTTCAGAAACCGACCAAGCCGATCGGCCCGTATTATACAAAAGAAGAAGCCGAAAAGATCGCCATGGAAACCAATGCCGTTTTCGCTGAAGATCCCCGCGGAAGAGGTTTTCGTAAAGTGGTCGCGTCGCCAAAACCGGTGCGGATCAATAATTGCCGCACGATCGAACGTCTCGCGCGGGAAGGAAAAATCGTGGTCGCAGGCGGCGGCGGCGGCATCCCTGTGTTCTACGTTAAACCGAACAAACTGCAGGGCATCGATGCGGTGATCGACAAGGATCTCGCGCTATCCCTGTTGGCTACAGAAATACGTGCGGACGAATTTTTCATCCTGACCGATGTGCCGAAAGTTTGCCTGAACTACAATACGCCGCAGGAGATCACGCTCGATAAGATCACGACCAGCGGCTGTAAAAAATATCTCGCCGAAGGACATTTCACCGAAGGAAGCATGGGCCCGAAGATCCGCGCCGCGATGCAGTTCATCGAGAACGGCGGCAAGGCCGCGATCATCATGGATGCCGCGCATCTCGGAGAGAAGAATGCCGGTACGAGGATCATACCGGATTAATCTTTAAATGAAAAAATAACGAACAAGGATTAGCGATTTATAGATTTTAGAAGATAAAATTCTGGATCTAATTCAGTACGAATACTTGACGAAAAAGATCATAAATCAAAAATCGTCAATCTTTGTTCTTAAATCATTATTACAATACATGCCGCAGATTAATTACATTTTATGATAAAAGGAGTTCCATATGTATAACCTCAGAAACCGCCACTTTTTAAAATTACTCGATTTCACACCGAAAGATATAAAGTTCCTGCTCGAACTCTCGATCGACCTGCGCAAGGCTAAATACGACGGAACGGAACGGCGCCTGCTTTCCGAAAAAAGCATCTGCCTGATATTTGAAAAACCTTCTACGCGCACGCGCTGCGCCGCGGAAGTTGCGGCGCATGATCAGGGCGCTCGGGTGACTTACATCGCGTCGTCCGGTTCCCAGATCGGACAAAAAGAATCCATGAAAGACACGGCGCGCGTGCTCGGCCGCATGTACGACGCGATCCTTTACCGCGGATTCGGCCAGCATCTGGTGGACGAACTCGCCCAGTACTCCGGCGTGCCGGTGTATAATGGCCTCACCGATGAATTCCACCCCACGCAGGTTCTCGCCGATCTGCTCACGATGATGGAGAATGCCGAAAAACCTCTGCATGATGTTAAATTCTGCTATCTCGGCGATGCGCGTAACAATATGGGCAATGAACTCCTTGTCGGCGCGGCCAAGATGGGAATGGATTTCCGCGCAGCCTGCCCGAAACAGCTTCAGCCGAATGAAGAACTGGTCAAACAGGTCCAGTCTATCGCTAAAGACACCGGCGCGAAGATCATGCTCACCGATAATATTCAGGAAGCCGTCAAGGGATGCGATTTCCTTTACACCGACGTCTGGGTTTCGATGGGCGAACCGGAATCGGTCTGGGGCGAACGTATCAAATTGCTGAAGCCTTTCCAGGTTAATGCCAAAGCGATGGAAATGACCGGCAATCCGCATGTGAAATTCCTGCACTGTTTACCTTCATTCCACAACCGCGAAACGAAGGTCGGCGAAAAGATCTACCAGGAATTCGGTATCGACGCGATGGAAGTCACCGATGACGTATTCGAATCCGAAGCATCTATCGTCTTCGATCAGGCCGAGAACCGCGTTCACACGATCAAAGCGGTGATGGTAGCGACGCTGGGGAGCTAGAAAAGATTCAAGCAACATTAGCGGTGTTATGAAAGATCAAATTATTTCATATCGGCAAATGTGCGACAACGAGAATGTTCAGACTCTTCAAAGAGGAATGAATTTTCGGCTTAGCTCAAATTATTCTGTTATTCTTATGTCCCAAAGGCACAATGCACCTTATGTGGATCGGGTATTAGATGATGGATTGACCATTGAGTATGAGGGTCATGATGAATCAAAATCTACTTCAAACAATCCAAAAACATTGGATCAACCTCGGCATACAAAATCTGGAAAGCTTACACAAAACGGTCTCTTTGCAAAATCAGTTGACGAATTCAAGGCAAATAGAAGAGAGCCAGAGTTAGTAAAAGCTTATGAAAAAATATTGCCAGGCGTATGGTCTGAAAAGGGCTTTTTTAAACTAACCGACTATAAATACTTAAAGGTTGGTTCTCGAAAAGTCTTTAGATTCATTCTTGAAGAGACAGAAATAGAAATACAACAAAATGGAATCCTTGAGAATTCGTTACGCCCTCGGTCCCGTGTTATCCCTAGTGAGATAAAGAGAATAGTTTGGGAACGTGATAAAGGTCAATGCACTATATGCGGCGCAACAGATGAATTACATTTCGATCACGAACTTCCTTATTCAAAAGGAGGCACTAGTGTAACCGCTGAAAATGTCCGAATACTATGCGCAAGACACAACTTGCAAAAGTCTGATAAAATTGAATAATGTATGCTTAGCAAGAAACCACTCTTCATCTACCTCCTCACCTGGCTCCTTCTCTTCTTCGCCGCGTTTGTTAATGGCGCGATACGCGAATTCGTCTATAAACAATACGTCGGCGATCTTGCCGCGCATCAGATCTCGACGGTCACGTTGATTCTATTCATCACGCTGATCGTCTGGCCGGTGTACCGTCGCCGGCCATTGGAAAATTATACGCAATGCGTCGCGATCGGGCTCACATGGATGCTGATGACCGCCGCATGGGAATTCATTTTCGGGCATTATGTGATGGGGCATACATGGGAAAAGCTTCTGCATGATTATAATTTGCGCGAAGGACGGGTCTGGGTGTTCGTTCTCATTTGGATGGGTTGGGTCACGGTGTTTGTGCGGTGGATGGTTAGCAAGCTGCGAGTTTAGAGTT